>JAQUYU010000024.1:0-7168 GCA_028691695.1 Sphaerochaetaceae bacterium
GTTTTCCCGATGCAGCAGGGAATTGCCGTGCAGGTTTCCGAAGGGTTCAATGTTCAGGACTCTCTTTCGCTGATTGCGATGCTTGAGGACCAGAATGGAAACACATACTACAGAGATGTTGATGTTGCAGTCAGCCAGAGCTCTCTTGCTATAGAGATAGGGCAGGTGAGCTACAGCCCTGAAAGGCGTGAGCTTTTCGCAGAAGTGAAGAACCTTTCCAAGAACAGCACTCTTGTAAGCCCTGAATTCACAGTTGAAGAAGCTGATGGGCTAAAGATTGTGGGTTCAGACGGCGGATTCGTCAGAACAGAAAATGTGAAAGCCGGCGAATCAGTGTTCATGAGGTTCTATCTTGAACCGATTGATGAGACGGCCAGCGCTGATGCCAGTGTTGTTCTGAGCTATGCTGATAAGTTTGGAAACAGCGGATCTTTGGAAATGACCATTGGCAAGGAAAGCCTTGCTGAGACTTCTGTGAAGGAAGAGGCTTCTGCTGAAGCTGGTGCTGAGGTAACGATGGAAGCAGAAACTGCGGAAGCAGAAACTGCGAAAGCAGAGACGGCTGAAACAGTTGCACCTAAGGCTTATGCCGGCAGGATTGTCTTCACCGATTACAGCGTGAAGGAGACAAGGCAGGATGACGGCTCTCAGCTGCTGAAGATTGACTTGGGCGTTTTCAACACTATGGACAAGGCTCTGCAAGGACTCAGGGTTGAAGCATCAGTGGATGGCGAGAATTGGAGCGGATTCAGCATCGATACGATGGATCCTGGAATGTATGCAAGTTCATCCGGGATGTTTGCTTCTGAGCAGGAGCTTCGCAAGTCGCTGTTCGGATATGAAAGCAAGCCGGCGGAGATTGAAATAAGCTCTCAGCAGAAAGACCGTGACATAACGGTTCAGCTCAGGGCTGTGACTATGGATGGAATGGTCTACAGCGGTCAGTTCTACTGGACCTTGAGCGATCCGGTGATGCATCTTGATCTCGAAAGGTTCGAGGTAGTCAGGCTTGGCAACAATGATGAAAAGCTTGAGAACGGCGAACGATTCGGTATTTCGCTTGGCGTGAAGAACAGTGGAGACAAGGATCTTGCAAACGTTGCGGTCAAGCTGATTGCAGAAGAGGACCTTGAGATTGACGGGAAGCTTATTGTGATTCCGATGCTCAAGGCAGGCGAGGTCACTTCGGTTGAATTCACTTCAGACAAGCCGTATTCCAGCCAGCTCTCAGGAAGAGTTTCCGCCTCTGTAACAGAAGACAAGGCCGAAACGGTTACGCTTCTGTTCCAGAAGCCTGGAAAGAACGTCCTTAAGAAGGAAGCCGCTATCGATGTAACGGTCTACAAGCCGGATTTCAAGATAAGCAACGTGTTCATCTCTGGCAAGGAGACGTTCGAGTGGGTGTATCCTGGAGACAAGCTCAGTCTGAGGCCTGTGATCGAATACAATGGAGCAATTGGACTTCAGAAAGTCCGTTGCGTTGTAACTTCATCAAGCCAGTGGGTCAGCGGAAGGGCAAGCATAGTGCTTGGGAATCTTCAGGTCGGAAAGACAATGAGCGGTTCTCAGTCGCGGCCGGAGCTTCAGGTTTCGGCAAGTGCACCGATAGGAATCGAGATTCCTATTGATTTCACTTTCACTGATTCAACGGAAAGAAGCTGGGTGGTCACTTATATTCTCAAGACAGGGAGAAGCTCATTCAACATACAGATGGAAGATGTGTATGTCATTGGTGATGGGAATCTTAAACAGCCGCTTGAGGCTGCTCCAGGCCAGGTGGTTCAGATAGGATTCGATGCGAGGAATGTGGGATTGACCGAATCTCCTCTTGTGCAGGCAAGCATGGAAGTGATTCAGGGATATGGAGTTGCTGCCAGCAAGAGAATATCGGTGCCCACTACATTCAATTCGAATACTCTCTACAGCACTGCATCTGTGACTGGTGGCAGACTGACTCTTCAGGTACGCCCTGATGCGCTGATCGGCGACCGGATCGTGTTCAGGATAAACATCTATTCACTGATGACCCTGATAAAGAGCCAGGATTTCGTTCTGGTGGTGAAGTAGCTCGGAATGCACTTGTTTATCAGCCTTCAGGCGGGTATAATCCAGGTATGAGCCAGATTGAATTCTACAAGCCGACTATCAAGCGCAAGGATATGGATGCTGTTCTCCAGACGATGGTCGATGAAAAAATCGGCCCTGGAGAGAAGCGTCAGGAATTCATCGACAAGCTTTGCCAGCTGCTTGGGCTTCGTGACGGAATGGTCCTTCGTTCATACAAGGATGCGATTCAGTGTGCTTTCAATCTTGCTGGACTGAAGACGGGCAGCTGCCTGGCTCTTTCAGCACTTGCACCCGGCCTTTATGCCTCAGAAGCGAGAATCGCTGGAATTGATCCCCTGATTCTGGATATTGACGGCGAAAACGGCTGCATGAGCCTTGAAAAGCTCAGCCAGAGCGGCTCGGATGCGGCAGTTCTTGATGAGCCTTGCGGCTCTGTTGCATATCAGAAGGATTTCAAGGGAACCGGGATTCCTATCATAGAGGATGTGAGCCAGAGCATCGGAAGCGCATATGCGGATGAGAAAGCCGGCATGACAGGCGACATCGTCATATGCGCAATGGAAGAGGAAAATCTCATTTCCGCAGCTGGCGGTGCTTTCGTCGGCGTGCGTTCAAAGGATCTTTCAGACAAGCTCAAGCAGTACCGCGATCTTTCGGGAAGGCTGCTTCGCTATCTGGAGCTTCCGGATCTTAATTCTTCGCTCGGGCTTGTCCAGCTTGACAATCTTGATGAAAGGCTTCGGAAGAGGAAGGAGATTTTCAAGATCTACCGTCAGAACCTTCAGAAGACTGGACATAAGCTTTTCGGGCTTTCAGATGTGGATTTTGATATTAACGGCGGTTATTTTGCAGTCCTTCTCAATTCCAAGCCCCAGGATGTCATTAAATTCGGATTCAGGTACCAGGTTCCTGTCAGAATGGCATTCGAGGACACCGCAGGGTGTACCATGATCGATGACTTCGACAGGATTCCGACTGCTATTCCATACATGCTCAGAGGCGTGGTGTTTCCGATATATCCGTTTCTTTCTCAGCAGGAGATAGAGACAGTAGCGAAGGTGATCGGGCATCTTCCTTGATGCCTCAGAGGGTGGCTTGATATGAAAAACGATACAATCCTTATTGTGTGCAACAGATCCAAGGCAGGAGCTGAACAGCTTTCGCAGGATATCAGCAGCTTTTTTTCAGACAAGGCAGTGACATGCCTTGATGCAAACCAGCTTGAGGAAAGCCAGAGCAAGCTCTGCGTCGATCTTGCTTTCTCGATAGGCGGGGACGGTACCGTTCTTACTTGCTGCAGGGCGCTTTCCGACTGTGAGAGCACTCCGATCATCGCAATCAAGATGGGAACCTTCGGCTATATGACCGAGGTTGATGCAGCGCACTGGAAGGATGTGTACAAGCAGTACATCGAAGGAATCATCGGGCTTTCTGAAAGAAGGATGCTCACCGCCTCGCTTTCAAGAAGCGGCTGCTGTTTCGAGCCGTTCTCTGATGCTCTGAATGATATTGTCATTTCAGGCAGTGGCGGTGCGAGGATTGTAAAGCTTAACATGTTCATAAACGGCTGCTTCGGCGGTGCAATCCGCTCTGATGGAGTCATTGTCGCGAGCCCGACAGGATCTACTGCCTACAGCATGGCAGCAGGCGGACCGATCCTCGACCCTGAGATGAATGCAATGATCATCACGCCTGTATGCCCGTTCTCGCTTTCGAACAGGCCGATTGTAATAGGCGGAGATTCATCGGTGGAATTCCAGGTGCTTGAGGATCAGCGAACCGGTGTAAGCCTCAATGCAGACGGACAGGTGGAGAAGATGCTTGTTGAAGGTGATCGGATCCGCATTGAAAGCACTAAAAGAGCGCTTTTCGTCAATCCTCAGAAAAGGCGGTTCATCGAAGTAATCCGTGACAAGCTTCACTGGGATGGAGGATTTCATGCTTGACCATCTTGAAATCAGGAATTTCGCTTTGATTGAGAATCTTGAGATTGATTTCTCAAGAGGATTCAATGTCATCACCGGAGAGACCGGTGCAGGAAAGTCGATTATTCTTGGTGCCATGGGGCTTCTTCTCGGAGAGAAGGCGGATTCTCAGTCGGTCAGAAACGGAGCAGATGAATGCATCGTCAATGCGATTCTCAGCATTCCTCCAGGACACCCGGTGCTTGGCTTTCTTGCTGATCGGGGAATAGAGCCTGAAGACGGTGCGGTATCGGTGAGGAGAGTAGTGAAGGCCAACGGCAGCCGCGGGCTTGTTTCAATTCAAGGTCAGAGCGTTTCCAGAAGCGAGCTTGCCGCCTTGTGCGACAGCCTGATCGATATGCATTCGCAGCATGAGCATCAGAGCCTTGTTCATCCGGACCGTCAGCGTGCAATTCTTGATTCATATGCAGGCAATGTGAAGCTCATCGATGAATATGCTCAGAAATTCACTGAGCTTGCAGAGCTGAAGCAGCAGAAGAGCGACCTTGAGAAGGGTATCGAAACAGCATCGAGAGAGAAGGATTATCTTGAGTTCGCTGTTTCTGAAATCCGAAAGACCGATCCCAAGATCGGAGAAGAGCAGACCATCAAGGAAGAGATAGAGACATTGACCCATTATGAGATGCTGTCTGAGAGCCTTCAACAGTGCATCGCTTCGCTTCAGTCGTCAAAGGATCAGATCTTCGATGCACAGGGCTTTGTAACAAAGGCCTTGAAGGCCGACCCGTCGCTGTCAGAGCTGTCGGCGAGGATCGAATCAATGCGGATCGAGAATGAGGATCTCTATGAGACACTCAGGGACAGATTCGAAGGGATGTTCTTTTCCCAGGAGCGGCTTGATTCGCTTCAGGACCGTCTGTCCAGGATTCATAAGCTTCGCAAATACGGCTCTTCAATTGAAGATATCCTGGCCTACGCTGATAAGTCAGAGAGCATGATCAAGGCAAGCGAGAATTCGGAGATCGAGCTTTCGAAGATTGACAAGAAGCTTGCTCAGAAGCAGCTTGAGATGAATGAAGCGGCATCCAAGGTCACGGATTCGCGGGTAAAGGCAGCTGGAGTTCTCCAGAAGGCGATTGAAGCTGTTCTTGGGCATCTTGGAATGCCATCGGGAAAGTTCCGGATCGTCATTTCTCCTGCGCTGGAGGCCGGTCCGAAGGGCGCCGATGATGTTTGCTTCATGATTTCACCGAACAAAGGCGAGGACCCGAGGATGATCTCGCAGATTGCCTCCGGCGGAGAGCTTTCCAGAATCATGCTTGCCATCAAGACGGTGCTTGCCGAAGTCGATGACACTCAGACCCAGGTATTCGATGAAGTTGATGCAGGCATCGGCGGTGCAGTGGCTCAGGCAGTTGGAATCGAGCTTTCGCATCTTGCACGTTGCCGTCAGGTCATTGCGATTACCCATCTTGCTTCGATTGCTGCCATGGCGGATTCTCAGTTCGTTGTCTCCAAGCATGAAGAGGGAAGCAGGACTTTCAGCTGCATCAGTGCTGTGACCGGCGAGCAGCGTGCTATAGAGATAGCACGAATGCTTTCTGGAGACAGCAGCCCTGTCTCGCTTGAACATGCAAGGGCCCTTCTGAACCGATGAATTGATGATTCGATGAATCACAGCTTCTTCAGCGGCCGATGTCGAAATTGAGGTCTATCGCGACTTTCTCCATGAGAGGAAAGCTGTAGCGGCTGTCCTGAAGGTATGGGTATATCGCCTCCTGCATCGCTGTGATGTCAGGGTCTGTGCCTGCCTGCCGGACTGTCCTCAGGAAATCATAGCAGAATTCGAGCTTCTTCTCGCTGTAGCCGTTCCGGATTATATCGGAGGCGATGTTCTGTATGCATGAGCTGATGATCATCCGCAGCAGTGATCGGCTGCTCTGGGGTGCGAATTTCGATATCTGGGTGATTATTGCAATGAGGCTGAGCTTCACCTGAGGCCATTCTGACATGATGGTTTCAAGATCGGTGTGCAGAAGCTGCTTGACGGACCGCAATGAGAGCGAGTAATCGGCAGGATTCTCGTAATTCCCGATAAGCCCGAGCATCTCGATTGAATGGCCGATCTCCATAACAAGGTTCTTGCCATGAATGGAAACTGAGTCGTCGATGCGACCGAGAAGCTGGTCTTTGAGCCTTCCTGGAAGGCTTGCGAAGAGGTAGCGCTTCTGGTCGTCCGCCTTTCGGTCGGCGGAAGGAGGAGAGGTGAGGATGCTGAAGACAGGATCAGGGCCCAGGTTCGTAAGAAGAAGGCTGCGCGTCTCGGGCTCAAGCTCCACATGGAAGGCGGTCTTCTCAAGGGTGAAAGTGTTGGACAGCAGGTATTCGGAGAAGTCTCCGGAAGCCTCGATCTTGTAGCATCCATAACGGCGCAGAGTCAGATGCGAATCCACGAGGTGGTTCAGAAATGCTGCAATTGCAGTTTCCGAGCAGCCTTCGATGCTGCTGGCTACGTCAAGAGCCATCTCGCGTCCGGTCTTGCAAGCGGGAATATTGCTCTGCGCCTTTGAAAGGTCGGAAAGAAACCGGGTAAGGACATCCGGCGAGATCTGGTTCCAGAACAGCTTGATTGCATACATGGCATAGTTTATGTTCTGACGAGGCTCGATTCCAGAGATGTCGTTGAAGAACCAGCCGCAGCTTGTGAACGAATACAGCAGGTTCTTCATCCCGCAAAGCATCTTGGCCGCCAGAGTATGCTCGCTGGGCTCAAGCTTGTGGCTGATCAGGAACTGATCCGCAGTCTTTTCCCCGGTCACGACCTGGGCGTACTCAGTAAGAAGCTTCTGGCCAAACCCTTGGTCTTCGCTGCCGAAGAGCTTGCAGATCGAATCGCTGTAGGTCTGCCAGATTGAGCTGTTGAGGTGGGAGAATGCCTCTCTAAGGGGCGTGCGCCACTTCTGGTTCCATCCTGGCTGGCCGCCGGTGCTGCAGCCGCAATCCCTGAACCAGCGGCCGACTCCGTGGATGCAGCTCCATGACGTGCCGAGGTTGTCATCGCCTGGTCTCAGAATTGCTTCCTTCACAGGCGGATGCTTCTCAAGGTATGCGCCGTAGTTTGTAATCTCGAAGTCGCTTCCCGCATTGATCTTTTCAATCAGAGCTGCAAGAGCCAT
>JAQUYU010000024.1:7268-19664 GCA_028691695.1 Sphaerochaetaceae bacterium
AGCTTTTCGATTATTCCCGGCTCATAGGTTGAGAACCATCTGAGAAGAGTGGGGCCGAAGTTCCAGGAGATGCTGCTGTAGTTGTTCGTAATGGTCTTGATTCCGCCGTAGGGGCCAAGGAATCTTGAGTGGCAGTTGGCTTTGTAGCAGCTTTCGGTTATAGCTTCATTCCAGTCGGAGAAGCGGCCTGTCTCGATCTGCTTTGGAATGAGGTCTGTCGCCGGATTCTCTCTTGGGGGCTGATAGAAATGCCCGTGGATGATGATAGAAGTCTTCATGGATTCGGATTATAACACAAAACAGCCTTTGTTTGGACAGGGATGCCGCTGATTTTCAACTATTTGCCCAGCATCGGCGAAGAGTCAGGGTTTGGCCAGAGAGAAGATATCATTTTGCCCCACGTTGTTGACTAAGCTTGTGAAAATTCAGATAATCTGTTTATCGGAGATTGAATGGTATTACTGAATATTGACGCTTTGTCCACTTCTGAACTGCAGTATATTGCAAGCCAGGAGAACATTGATGACTGGGAAGAACTATCTCGCGAGGAGCTGATTGACTCGATCAATGAGCTGTACGATGGAATGTCCGAAGACCCGAACAAGGGTACCCACAGATTCCTGAACTGTCTTAGCGATGTTCAGTACACCAAGCTGATGAATCTTCCAGGAGTCGAAGCGCTTCCTGATGAGTACCTTGAGACTTCGATTCACATGATCATGAAGGACCCGTTCTGGGCCTATGTATTCTGGAGCATTTCTCCGAATGCCAAATCCGAATGCATCGATCGTGACTCGGATTACAGGATCTTCATCAGGACCAATGCCTTCGACAGCGCAGGCAAGAGGATCGAGACTTACGACATCAACGTAGGGCAGGGTGACCGTTCCTGGACTGTGGCTCTTCCATGGATGGACACTACCTATCAGATGGACATGGTCGCCGAGTACCCTAAGGACAAGGTGTTCGAGGTTCTTGCCTCAAGCGAGAAGATTTCAACCCCGCCAGCCATTGATCCAACGGTGATTGAAAGCATCAGGGGCACCGCTCAGGCGTCTTTGATCATTTCTTCAATTTCCACAAAGACCGGCGAGATGATGAACAACAAGGTCGTTTCTGATCTTTTCTCAAAGCTCAATTCGGGCAGCAACAGGGAGGGCGCATGAACAATCAGCTGGCTTTCGTGCTAAATGCCCATATGCCTTTCGTCAGGCATGTCGAATATGACCGATTCCTTGAGGAGGACTGGCTCTTCGAAGCCATGAACGAGTGCTATCTTCCGATCCTGAGGATGATGAACGGTCTGATGAACGAGGGAATCAAGTTCCAGCTTACGTTCTCCCTTTCCCCGACACTGTGCGCAATGCTCACCGACAAGCTTCTTCAGGAGCGGTTCGTCGGCTATCTGAACCTTCATATAGAGCTTGGAAACAAGGAATTCGAACGGATCAAGGTTTCCGGAGACGAGAAGGCTCTCAGAACGCTTGAACTTTACCGCAGCAATCTTGCGATGAATCTTGAGGATTTTGAAAACCTCTACAAGAGAAACATTCTTGAGGGCTTCAAGCAGCTTTCCGAACTTGGATACCTTGAACTCATCACCACAGCTGCCACTCATGCTTTCCTTCCTGCCTATGAGTCCAAGCCTGTTGCTGTGAATGCACAGGTCGAGACAGGGGTCATGAGCCATGCCTACAACTTCGCTTCGCAGCCATCTGGCTTCTGGCTTCCTGAGTGCGGCTACTATCAGGGCTTGGAGAAATATCTGAAGAGTTCTGGAATCAACTGGATGCACCTTGCAGCTCAGTCTCTGATTCTTTCGGATCCTTATGTAAAGAGGGGCAATTATGCTCCCATCCAGTGCCGCAATGGCGTCTATGGCTTTGCAAGGGATTATTCTCTGACTTCTCTTGTCTGGTCCAATACTACCGGCTATCCATGCGACAAGGATTACCGCGAATTCTACCGAGACATCGGCTATGATCTTCCGCTTGACTACATCAGGCCGTATATTCATGAGCCGGATGTCAGGGTCTTCACTGGTTTCAAGTACTATGCAATTACAGGCAAGACTGACCAGAAGATTCTCTACGATCCAGACAAGGCTGCTGCCAAGGTCCGTCTGCATGCAAAGAACTTTGTTTACAATGTCCGTCAGAAGGGTCTCCTTCTGGACAGCATCCTCGATATCGATCCTGTCTATACTCTGAGCTTCGACTGCGAGCTGTTCGGCCACTGGTGGTACGAGGGCGTTTCCTGGCTTGAGAATGTGATCCGCGAGTGCAGCGTTGCAGATGACATGAGCCTGATCACTCCGAGCAACTATCTGGAGCAGGGCTATGATGCACAGGTGATGGAGCCTAGCTTCTCCAGCTGGGGCGAGGGCGGCTTCTCAGGCGTCTGGATTGACAACAGCACAAATGCATGGATCTATCGTCATACTTTCGAAGCGATCAAGAACATGGAGGAGCTTGCTGTGCGTTTCTCTCAGCAGGCTTCGCTCAAGCAGCGCTTGCTGAATCAGGCTGCACGCGAGACTCTGCTGCTTATGGCGAGCGACTGGCCGTTCATGATTCACAACAGGACTGCAGCTTCTTTTGCTCAGGAGACTCTGTCTTCCCACATAAAGAATCTGAATCTGGTCTACAACAGCATGTGCAAGAACGCTGTGAACACTGAGTGGCTCGTAAAGGCCGAGAAGCGCAACAACATCTTCAAGTACATCGACTACAATATCTTCAATCCGGAGCATCTTTCCTGATTTCTCCATTCATCAATGTCTTTCTCTGCTCTTTGAATCCTTCAATCGCTTAGGTGCATGGCATTGTTTTTCATCCCGAAAACGGGTTGGAAGACGTGCGGCAGGGATTCTTTCAGCAAAACCGTATGGAAATTGTTGAATTTGATATTATTCCAGGTATGACGCACGATGTCCTTGCTGGTTGTTAAGTGAGATTATTTTTTATTTTTTTCTAGAAGTGGTTTTTTCGATAATTTGCATTGCGGATTTGGGGTGGCGGGTGTATCGTAGTGGTGAAAAGTGGTAATTAATCCCATTTTTCAGCTAAAGGAAGCTTAAAAATGCGTGGCGAATACGTGAACACCATTGACGACAAAGGCCGTCTGATGATTCCGCCTAAGTTCAGAAGTGAACTTGGCGAAGCTCATCTTGTGCTCACAAGGTCATTCTCCAACTGTCTCTGGCTCTTCACCGAAGAGGAGTATGAGAAATTCGCTTCATCCATCATGGATGATCCAGCGGCCATGCTCGACATAAAGACGCTCAATGTAACGAGACGGCTTGTGGCAGCATGCCAGGATGTGGACTTTGACAAGACTGGAAGAATCTGCATTCCGCAGAACTTCAGGAAGTTCGCAATGATGGAGCCACGGACAGAATGCACGATCCTTGGAAACAGAACATACATAGAAATCTGGAATACCGATCATTACAGCAAGCAGATGGATGAGGTCGACAAGACCTTGGAAGAAGATGCTTCTGTTCTGTGCAACTATCTGAGGAGCAAATCATGAGCATCAGCATAGTGCATTATCCAGTGATGAAAGAGGAAATCAGGGAGTTCTTCCCCGTGAAAGACCATGGGCAGAAGTGCTCGATGATCGACTGCACTCTGGGAGAGGGCGGGCATACTGAAATGCTTCTGACCGATTACCCGGGACTGAAGGTCACCGGACTGGACAGGGATTCAGACATACTTGAGAAGGCTCGCCAGAGACTGGCGTCTTTTGATGGAAGATTCGAAGGGGTAAATGCCTGGTTTGATGAATACCTGAAGGATCATGAGCTCGGCACCGAGGATTTTGTACTGTTTGACCTGGGAATAAGCACATTCCACTATCAGGAATCGCATCGTGGATTCAGCTTCCAGCGTGACGAAGAACTGGACATGAGGCTTTGCAAGGATGCTCCTGTTTCCGCTCAGACGGTGGTCAACGAATATTCGCAGGAGCAGCTGGCCGACGTGATCTTCAACTATGGAGAAGAGCGTTATTCCAGAAGGATTGCCAAAGCAATCGTGGAAGCCAGGAGCAAGAGCCCGGTGAGGACGACAGCCGAACTTGAGAACATCATCTACAATTCGGTTCCGCTGAACTATCGTCACGGCAGGATCCATCCTGCGACAAGGACTTTCCAGGCAATAAGAATTGAAGTGAACAAGGAGCTCGACCGCATCGGCCCGGCTCTTGATGCAGCAATAGGGTGCCTGAAGCCGAAAGGGAGGATCGCAGTGATCACTTTCCATTCGCTGGAAGACAGGATTGCGAAGTGGACGTTCAAGAAGCATCTTGCTATGGAGCAGCCTGATATAGTGCTCGTTAACAAGAAGCCGCTTGAGCCAACGAAGGAAGAATGCGACAAGAATCCGCCGTCAAGGAGCGCAAAGCTCAGAGTGGTGGAGAAGCTGGAGGTCTGACAATGAAGAGTGCAATAAAGTATTCAGCAGTTTTCATCATTGTGATTCTCTGCACGCTGCTTCCTGTGCATCAGGCAGCGCTTTCGGCGAAGACCGAGCAAGCCATTGAAAGTACAGGCAAGGCAATATCGGATTCAATGAATCAGATAAGCCTTCTTACGGCAAGGGTTTCACAGTCCTCGACTCCGGAGTTCCTTTCTTGGAGCGCTGGAAATCTTGGTGATGAGCTGAAGCAGATCCAGCCGGAGAGCAATTATTACGTGAAGGAGGAAACAAGCAATGAAGAACGATGAAGTCCTGTTCGCTTCGGCTACTGAGATAGCTTCAATGGCAAAAGGCGTTACTTATATCAACAATAGCTCAAAATGCATAACTTCAGTGGCTATTTCCTCTAAAGATGCAGTTCAGGGGTCTCTTTTCGTCGCGCTCAAGGGTGCAAAGGTGGATGGCCATGATTTCATTGGCGATGCCATCAGAAACGGAGCTGTAGCAGTTCTTGCCAATGAGAAGCAGACGTACAAGTGCATCAGGCAGATGATGGGCAAGCCATGCTCGCTTATCATCGTCCAGGATACGCTTGAAGGACTGCAGAGCCTCGCAAGAAACTATGCTGCCAAGTGCAATGCCCAGATGATCGGAATCACTGGAAGCTGCGGCAAGACAACCACCAAGGAAATATTAGCCTCGATTCTCGGAATGCGAGGGACAACTGCAAAGACGCCTGGAAACCTCAACAGTCTCTATGGCCTTCCTCTGTCATTGTTCCATCTTAATTCCAAGTGCAGATATGGGGTCTTCGAGCTTGGAGTAGACCATGTTGGGGAGATGGATACTCTGAGTTCGATTGTTAACCCTGATATTGCAATCATCACCAATATCTGTGAATCTCATCTCGAGAAGTTCGGAAGCATCCGGAACCTGATCGATGAGAAGCGCAAGATATTCGGCCCGCAGGTTGAGAAAGCCTATATCAGCGAGCAGTGCCAGTACAAGCACTACATTGCAAAGGGTTCACCTGTTCCTGTGACCGAGTTCGGTGTTCAGTCCATCAGAGGACTTGAATCAGTTGTGAACATGGATCTCAATGGATGGGTGCTTAAGTACAACGGCGTGAAGATGCATCTCAATTGCCTCGGATGGCATTCGCTGATTGATTGCATCTGTGCGATTCAGGTAGCTGATGAACTTGGGTGCACGGCAAAGCAGATAGCCGAGGGAGTGAACCGTGTGGTTCAGATTCCAGGCAGGTCCAAGGTGTACGAAGGGGAGATCACAGTCATCGATGACTCGTACAATGCGAACTACGAGTCCAGCTATGCTATTCTTGATGCAATCGAGAAGCTCAGATGGAAGGGCAGGAAGAATCTCGCTTTCGGATCGATGAAGGAGCTAGGTTCGGCAAGTTCTGTATCGCACAGGATGCTTGGAAAGAAAATCGGCAATTCCGGTGCAAGCAATGTGTTCCTGTACGGAAAGGAAATGGAAGAGGTATACAGCCTTCTGAAAAACGAATCATTCCCTGGAAAGGTTTTCTATTCGGAAATGTTCGAGGAGATTCAGAATGATGTGGTTCGTACCATGACAGAAGGAGACCTTTTCCTTCTGAAGGGCTCGCGCGTCATGCAGATGGAGAGGCTGCTGCCGACTTTGCTGGGACAGTGATATGATTATTTTGCAGATAGCAAGTTCCTTTGTTTTAAGCGCCCTCATCACCTGGGCGCTTGTTGCTATTCTGAATCGCAGGAAAGCCTACGTCACAGTGAAGCCGGAGCTGCTGGTTCAGAATGAAACAAAAGCCAGGACTCCGTTCTTCGGAGGACTTGGTTTCCTGCTGACTATCACAATAGGTGCGCTTGTGTTCACGGATGCCGGAAAAGCAGAGGTGTACATCCCGCTGTTCGCACTCTGGGTATTCGGTCTGGCTGGATTTGCCGATGACGTGCTCAAGCTCAGCTCGGACAATGGCGACGGGTTCACTGTGAAGCAGAAGCTTGCAAGCCAGGTGCTTTCTGCTGTTCTTGTTGCTTTCCTGATCATGTGGAAAGCACCGGAGGCTGCTTCGACTCGGATTATGTTCGGAAAGGAAGTCAATCTGAGTTTCTGGTATGTTATTCCGGCTGCAATTTACCTTGTTTATTATGTCAATGCCTTGAACATCACCGATGGAGTTGATGGCCTCTCCTCTTGCAGTACCTTGCCAGTTTTTGCAGTTCTGGCTGTTATAGGCTATCAATCAGGCATTCAGTGCCTTGCACTTGTTACAATTGGCACACTGCTTGGATTCCTGGTTTTCAACCATTCGCCTGCGAAGATCTTCATGGGTGATGTAGGAAGCCATAGCCTTGGTGGAATGATTGCTGCAATGGCATTGATGATGAAGGCAGAGCTTCTGATAATTCTGGCTGGAGTTCTTTTCCTGCTTGAGTTCCTTTCAAGCCTGATCCAGATTGCAAGCATCCGGATACGCAAGAAGAAAGTCTTTGCAATCGCTCCGCTTCATCATCTTCTTGAATACCATGGGCTCAAGCCATGGAAGATAGTGCTGCTCTTTTCAAGCATCAACGTTGCAGGAAGCATTGCAGCCGTTCTTATCTGGAGCCTGTAATGAAGAGGGAGCGCACAGTTTTCCTTGCAGTTTGCGCAGCTTTGATTGCTTCCGGCCTTGTTTGCGTTTACAGTGCAAGCTATCCGCAGGCGCTGGATTTCGGTCTAAAGGGTTCCTATTTCTTCAGGAAGCAGGCGCTGTCTGCCTTGGCTGCTGTGGTTGTCTGCATTGCTGTGTACTTCTTTCCGGTTAAGGCCCTGAAGTGGTGCATACCGCCGCTTCTTGCGGTTTGCCTTGTGCTGATGCTTATGACGCTTTTCACCCGATTCGGAGAAACCAGCCTTGGGGCAAGGAGGTGGCTTTCAATCGGACCGCTTCCAACATTCCAGCCTTCAGAAATTGTGAAGTTCGCTTCGATTCTGTTCCTGGCATTGGTGCTTGGAAAGGGTGATGAGAGAACAAAAATCAGGCGTCAGGTTATCTGTGGCGGTGTTTGCCTTTCATTTGCCTTGCTGATACTTCTTCAGAAAGACTATTCGACGGCGGTTGTCTATCTTGGTGTGTGCATCTGCATGCTCCTCCTGTCGGGGGTGAGCATTCCATGGGTGATACTTGGATTCGGATTCCTTGGAGTAGGCGGTGTTGCCGTCATGCTTTCAGAGCCTTACCGTGTGAAGAGGATTGCCGCATTCCTGTTTCCGAATGCCGATCCGAGCGGGATCAACTATCAGGTTAACATTGCACGCAAGGCTATTGAAAGCGGCGGCTTGACTGGAAAAGGACTTGGGCTGGGCTATTACAAGAACGGCACGCTTCCTGAGGTTCAGAATGATTTCATCCTCGCAAGCATTGCCGAGGAGCTTGGATTCGTGGGAATCGGGGTTGTCTTTGCCTTGTTTGTTGCTTTTGCAGTGCTCGGATACAGAGCGAGCAGGCGGCTTGCCGAGAGGGACAGATTCGGCTCGTTCGCTTGTTTCGGTTTCACTACAATCATTCTATGGCAGGCTCTGGTCAATGCCGCGGTCGTCAGCGGTCTTTTTCCACCGACCGGGATACCGCTGCCTTTCTTCTCACAGGGTGGAACAAACCTTTTCATTGTAATAATCGAGGCTGGATTCGTCTTCAGGTTCATCAGCAATTCTTTCTCTTCTGAGAAGAAGGAAGTGCCGGCCGCCGACGGAGGGGATCTTGTGTTTCCGGAGAAGATATGAATAAAGCCCAGGTTCTTGTTGCATTGGTCATCGTCCTCCTCGCTGCGGCAATCGTCTTTGCAGTATATGCGCTGCTGATTTCAAATCTGGATTCTTATTCGGTGCAGATGACAGGCTACTGCTTCTGCAGCGATGAGGTTGATGCGGCGCTTGAAGGTTTCCTGGAACTTGGAAATGGAAAGAGGCGGATCGGCGAGCTGGAGAAGGCGCTTGAGGCCCTTGATGGGGTAGAGGATGCTTCGGTGAAAGCCAGGCTTTCCGGGCAGCTTGATGTGAGCATCGTCAATGCCGATCCTGGATTCCTGCTGACTGTCAATGAGAATGGAATCACTTCCTTCTTCGAAATCAAGGCTGGCAAAGTGGTGGGGTTTGGCCAGGAAAAAGAGCTCCCATATCAAATTGAGATTACACCGGAATTCATGGATAATCTGATCGCTTTCGGACCGAATGGCGAGTTTTTCGAGGTATTGCATGGCCTTGAGCCGCTGCTTGACGATAAGTCCTTGAAAATTACCATTAAATACGCTAATAATATGAGTGGAAAACTGGGCTGGCTGGTTGTGGATTTTCCTTCATGCGATGCAGTGATTTCCGTAAAGGAGAAAGTTTCGCCGCGGAGGCTGGAAGCAGCTTTGCGCATTGTCGAAGCTCAGACGGCAGAGGGTGAAGGGCATCAGGCTTTTGACCTTTATGCCGATTCATTGGTCAAAAGAGGCTAGGAGGCTGCTATGGCAGAAAAGAAATTGATGGCGCTTGATGTAGGTTCCTCATGGGTTCGTGCAGTCATCGGTTCTGTGTCTCGCGAAGGGCAGCTTATGGTCGATACTGTCTGTGAAAGGCCGAGCGAGGGTGTCGTTCATGGACGGATCGTCAACATCGAGCAGTGTCTCCGCACCATTTCTTCAGTGGTCCAGGAGTCTGAACTTCAGGCCGGAACCGAGGTCGACAGCGTTATTTTCGGCGTAGGCGGAAGCCAGATTGAGACTTATAATTCAGAAGGCGTTGTCGGAATCACCGGCAAGGATCTTGAAATAACCCGTGATGACATCTATCGCAGCCTCGAGGTTGCAAAGGCTTTCAATCTTCCCGCTGACAGAGAGATTCTCCACACTCTTGTGCAGGATTTCTGCGTCGATGGAAAGGATGGAATCAAGGATCCCGTCGATATGCTCGGTCATCGCCTTGAAACCAAGGTTCTTATTGTCACTGGTCATTCTGATGTAATTCAGAATGAGCGCAAGACGCTTATCCGTGCAGGCTTTGATTCGCAGCGTGTTATCCTCCAGTCCCTTGCAGATGCCGAGGTTGTCCTTTCGGCTGAGGAAAAGGAAATCGGAACTGTGCTTGTCAATATCGGCAGCCAGGTAACCAACATGATTGCTTATTCCAATGGCTCCCCTTGCTATGCAGGCGGGATAGACCTAGGCTCTAATGATGTTACCAACGATATCGCCTATATCCTGGGCAAGTCCCATGCTGTTGCCGAAAGCGTCAAGTGCGAGAGCGGCTGCTGCTATATACCACAGGTGAACCAGTCAGACATGGTGGTCATCCCGCAGGTTCAGGGGCTTCGCTCGATAAGCATGCCCAAGCGTGAGCTGTGCAAGATCATCGAGCCGCGCATGGCCGAGATCTTCTCATTTCTCAAGAATGACCTGGACAAGTGCTGTCCGCAGGCGCAGTTCTCAAGCGGCGTTGTCCTTGTCGGCGGCGGTGCTCTGCTTTCCGGCGTTTCGGAGCTTGCAAGCGAGATCTTCAGGCTTCAGCCTAGGATCGGGTTTCCTGAGGCTCTTCATGGGCTGGACCGCAGCTTCATAGATCCTAAGTACACTACTGTGCTTGGTCTTCTCCAGAATGAATCGGCGCGGTATCTGAGTTCTGCTTTGGGCAAGAAGAGCTCCAAGAGCTCCGGCGGCGAATGGAAGCAGCAGTCCTCCGATGGTTTATTCAAGAAGATTTCACGCTTCTTCCGAACGGTTGCTAAATAGATAAGAGGTTCATGTATGGATTTTGGAATGATTGAGGATTTGCTTAAGGACGATCAGACTGCTCCAACCGATATAAAGGTTGTCGGAGTAGGCGGCGCCGGTGGCAATGCTGTTAACAGGATGATTGCCAGCGGCCTCAAGAAGGTGACTTTCGTTTCTCTCAACACCGATGTTCAGGCTTTGCAGAAGTCCAATGCTCAGATCCGCATGCCCATAGGCAAGGAGCTTACCGGCGGCCTTGGCGCAGGCGGCATTCCAGAGGTAGGAGAGAAGGCGGCCGTTGAATCCAAGGATGAGATCAAAGAGCTTCTCAAGGGCACCGACATGGTGTTCATAACTGCTGGAATGGGCGGCGGAACCGGCACTGGAGCTGCTCCTGTTGTTGCAGAGATCGCCAAGTCCGAGAATGTCCTCACCGTTGCTGTCGTGACAACTCCTTTTGCATTCGAGGGACGCAAGAAGCTTCAGCTTGCTCAGGATGGCATTGCAAAGCTTCGTGAGAATGTGGATACACTGATTCTCATTCCGAACCAGTATCTTCTCAAGGTTGCCGAAAACAATACTCCGATCAAGCAGGCTTTCCTTATGGCGGACGATGTTCTGCGACAGGGTGTCCAGGGCATAAGCGAGCTCATCACTGAGCCCGGCGAGATCAATATCGACTTTGCTGATGTCCGCACTGTTATGAAGGGCAAAGGAGATGCTCTCATGGGCATCGGAATGGGCGAAGGCGAGAATCGTGCAGTTGATGCGGCGCGCCAGGCAATAAGCAATCCGCTTCTGGAGAATACGAGCATCAAGGGCGCAAAGAGCGTTCTGGTGAATCTCTGCGGCGGAGAGGGGCTTACTCTCCAGGAGTATCAGGATGTGGTTGAGCTTATCACTGCAAACTGCGATCCTGAGGCTCTTATCATTGCCGGTCAGGCTTTCAATGCGGATCTTGGCGACCGGATCAAGGTGACTGTTGTGGCAACAGGCTTCGATTCAAATCAGAATGCCGAGGTCACTGGTGCCGAGAAGCAGGAAGAGCCGAAGAAGTTCGCCGATCAGTCTTCTGTTCATCCGGGTGCTGCACAGCCTCAGGCTCAGCCTCAGCCTCAGAACAAGCCTGATAACTACATTAAGATCAACCGCTGGCAGGATCTGCAGAGTCAGATAACCAAGCGTGGCAATCCTGATTCTGATTTCTCGACGCCGGCGGTTCTCCGCTATAAGCAGAATGGCGAATACGATGACGATTCATCAAAGCGCTGATTCTGTTTCTTCCGATCTTCTTGATTCATTCAGGCAATTCCTCTTTGTAGAACGCCGCCTTTCCTCGGCTACTGTTTCATGCTACTGTTCCGAGGTTTCCCGCTATCTTGATTTTCTTTATTCCCGGAAGGCCGCTGTAGAAGATGCTTCGGCTGACGATATCACTGAGTTCCTCGGTCTGCGCGACGTTTCATCCCGCACTTCTTCGAGGATAATCACGGTTCTCCGTGTTTTCAACGATTTCCTCATTTCCTCTCATATCCGTTCGGACAATCCCTTGGAGCTCATCGGGCAGGTGAAGGTGCACAAGAATCTTCCAAAGGTTCTGAAGACAGATGAGGTTGATGAACTTCTTTCCAGCATTGATGGCTCCACAGTCCTTGGCCTTCGCGACCGTACAATGTTCGAGGCGATTTATTCCTGCGGTCTGCGGGTTTCTGAGGCTGTTGGCCTGAAGATGTCCGACTATGACCGAGAGCAGGGCGTCTTCCGTGTGATTGGAAAGGGTGACAAGCAGCGGATTGTCCTAGTCGGTCATGTCCTTTCCGAGCTTCTGTCCCAGTATTTCGCCACCAGCCGTCCTGTTTTAGTCCGAAGCAATCCCAAGTGCCGTTTCATCTTTGCCGGCCGGCGTGGCGATCAGCTCACCCGTGCCCTGGTCTGGAAGCGGTTCAAGGAGTACTGTGCTTCCTGCGGCATGGATGCCAAGGTTCATACTCTTCGCCACAGTTTTGCTACCCATCTTCTTCAGGGCGGTGCGGATCTGCGCGTGGTCCAGGAGCTTCTCGGGCACCGTGACATTCGCACGACCCAGATCTACACTCATGTTGATACTGATCAGCTTCAGGCGGAGTTCAACAAGCACCATCCTGACGGCAGCAAATAAAAATCATCTTCCTCCTCCGTATACTGAGGCATCAGGGTTTGTCCCATCCCGTATTCCCCTAAAAAGGGAATAACTA
>JAQUYU010000132.1 GCA_028691695.1 Sphaerochaetaceae bacterium
AAAAAAAACACTTTCAGTTCCTGCGTTTTCAAACACTATGCTGCAGACAAGGACTCACTTTCCGTAGATATGCTTGAATTCTGCAATCATAGCTTCCGCTTTGGCACGGCATTTCCCGCATCCTGTTCCAAGTCCTGTAAGCTCCATCAGCTCTGCAAGATTGGAAACCTTCCCGGTCTTCACAAGCTCTTCAATCTGCTGGTCATCGACTCCGCGGCATTCGCAGACGACTTTCGCGATCTTTCCCTTCAAAGGATTCGGCAGCCCGCAAGCGTCGAAATAGTTGTCAATCGCAGCCCTCAGAGCCTTGTCTCCGAGAACAGAGCAATGGAACTTGTGCTCAGGAAGCCCGCCGAGCTTGTCGGTGATCATCTTCGGTGTGATTCTGTAGGCCTCTTCAAGCGTCATCCCCTTCACCATCTCGCTCATCATCGAAGTGCTGGCAATGGCCGAAGCGCAGCCGTAGGTAAGCCATCTGATATCAGAGATCCTGTTGTCCTTGACTGTGATCCCTACTCTCATCTGGTCCCCGCATGCAAGCGAACCCACCTCGCCGAATCCATCAGGCTTGAACTGATCGTCCTTGCGCCAGATGTTACGAGGATTCATGAAATGATCCTTGACAGTGTCCGTATATACCCAATTGACCATGAAATCCTTGATATCGCTCATCTTGTGGACATCTCCCTAAGTGTCTTGATTATCGGCGGAAGCACATCAAGAACGTACTTCACGTCATCCATGCTGTTGTAGCGGCCCAGGCTGAACCTGATCGATCCATGGGCGAGCTCGACGTTCATTCCGGTTGCCATCAGGACGTAGCTAGGTTCAAGCGATCCCGTTGCGCAGGCCGAACCCGTGGACACCGCCACGCCTTTCATATCAAGCATCAGGAGAATCGACTCCCCTTCCGCCCTTGGGAATGAAACATCAAGCGTGCCCGGGAGACAGTGCTCCTGGCTTCCGTTCACGACAACATCATCTATCCGTTCCAGAATACCCTTTCGAAGCGCCTCGCGCATCTCCCAGAGCCTCCTGATCTCATCATCCAGATCGGCTGCCGCAAGCGAGGCGGCAACGCCCATCCCGTATATGGCCTGAGTATTGTAAGTCCCCGGCCTGATCCCGTTCTCCTGATGTCCGCCGTGCAGAAGAGCATCAAGCGGAGCACCGGTACGCACGATCAAGGCACCTACGCCCTTAGGACCGTAGAACTTGTGAGCAGAAAGGCTCATGTAGTCGAAGCCGCCGCGGTTGAAATCGATCGTCATCTTTCCTACTGCCTGAGTGGCATCAGTATGGAACAAAGCATGGTGGCGATGGGCGATGCGGCAAGCCGAATCGATGTCCTGAATCGCTCCGCTTTCATTGTTTCCCATCATAACTGAGACAAGCACGGTATCATCTGTGACAAGCTTCTCAAGCTCGGATATCTTCACGCGCCCCTCGCTGTCCACAGGACACACGTCGACCGCAATGCCTTCGCTTCTAAGATACTTCACCGTCTCGATGATCGCCGGATGCTCGATAGAAGTTGTAACAATCTTCTTTCCCTTTCCGGATTCAATCAGACGCCTTGCAATGTTGAATACAGCATTGTTCGATTCAGTAGCACCGCTGTTGAACAGCACTTCGGACTCATTGCACCCTAGCAGCTGCGCCACTGAGATGCGAGAGCTCTTGATCAAAGCAGCAGCCTGCCTTCCGAATGAATGCATGCTCGATGCATTTCCATATATGTTCTCGGCCTCATGAAGCGCCTTGATAACCTCAGGCGCCATTGCGGTCGTCGCATTGTTGTCCATATAGACTGATCTTGTTTTCATTGATTCCTCATTTCACAACAAAACTACCCATACAATGGGAAAAGGTCAAGTTCTGCCAAGCTGCTCGAGAACACCAGCCTTGCCTCTGTCCATATCGGGAAGAACCATCAGCGGAGTGACCGAAACCCATCCCTCATGAACCAGCTCGAAGTCACTGTCCCCGCAGCCGTCTCCCATCAGCTCAGGATGCCCCCATTCTGAGATATCAAGATGGATGTCTTCAGCTTCACTGGCATCAGCACCTGGAACGAAATTATCCTTGTAATCCATGAAGCATACCTTTCCGACCTTGAAGCCAGGTCTTGGATTGCGGGGAACATTGATGTTCAGGAAGCTCTTGCCGCTGCAAAACGGAAGAAGCGCATCGAAATTGTCACAGAGAAACTTCACCGCAGGAGAGAAATCAAGGTTGCAGCCCTTGTAACTAGGGTCTTCCAGGCTTATGGCAAGCGACGGAATCCCGTGAAGAGCGGCTTCTCTTGCTGCAGCCACAGTGCCCGAATAGACAATATCAGTTCCGCAGTTGAAGCCAAGGTTGATTCCAGAAATCACAAGGTCCGGAATCTCCATCATATGGTTGCCCAGAAAAAAGAGGATGCAGTCCGCAGGAGTGCCGGAGCACATGTAATGATGCTCCTTCACCTTTCGGATCTGCACGCCAGTATGCATGGAAATGCAATGGCTGTTGGCACTTCGCTGAGAATCAGGGGCACATACATAAACATCATGTCCGGCCTGTGAGAATGCACTCTCAAGAGCCAGCACGCCGCCGGCATCGTAGCCGTCATCATTTGTCATCAGAATCTTCATGTGAGACATTAAACCACATGAGAAATAAAAAAGCTATAACGAGCGGACAACAGCTGCACAGCCCTGGCAGTGGAAATCCTTGAGCCTGGCAGAGAATCCGAAGATGTGCTCGTAATCGGTAAGCCTTTCCTTGTATGAATCAAGCGCATTGCTGTTCATGATCACAAGAATCGATCCGGAAAGACCAGTAGGGATCATGCAGGCGCCGAAGCAGCCAGTGATCTCGTTCGCTCTCTTCACAAGCCAGTCCACTTCAGGGCAAGTCAGGTCAAGCTTGTCCCTGAGCCCCTTCTGGACCTTGTTCAGAAGCTTGCCTATAGCCTGGCTGTCCCCGCTCTCAAAGCACCTGAAAGCCTCGCGGGCAGTCTTGCTCTCATCAAGGATATAAGAACAGATCTGGCGTGATTCCTCATCAATCTGGATCACCCGCTCGGAAAGCTCGCTTTCCGGAACGTCACGAAGGTTGACATTAGGATAGTTGCGCTTCAGGATCTCGAAGGCCCGCTTCATTGCACCAGCCTTGAACGTAAGCTCCTCACGCATGGCAAGAGGTGGAATGCGGCTTTCAATCATGCAGAATCTGTAGTCAGGCGAGCCGTTGACGAACTCTATCGATCTATTGGTAACCTGCTGGTTGTCAAACAGCAGAAGATTGTTCTCCTGGGCTTCCAGCATCGTGATCAGCGTCATGTACTTGCAGCCTTCCTGGCAGAATCCAGTGCTGGACTGGAATACATGCCGCACTATCTGGCTGCTGTCCATTCCAAGATTGAACATCTTGTTCAGGCCGATTGCCACCCCGATTCCAATGGCAGAAGCCACAGTCTCGGTATCGCTGGCAAGAAGAGTTCCTGTAAAGGTTATGTTCATGCCCGAAAGCTGGGCATTGGAATTCTGGAGGCTCAGGACGAGACCCTTCACGAAGTTGCCCCAGCGGTCTTCCTTGCGGTACTTGATCCCAGACAGGGAGAAGCGCTTGTGATCTCCGCTGAATGTATTGCACATCTTCACAAGACTGTCTTCACGCTTTGAAATCCCGATTGAAAGCTTGAGGTCGTTCGCCGCACAGATGGAATAGCCCTTGCAATAGTCTGCGAATTCTCCGAAAAGCACAGAGACGCCGGGCACTTCCACAATCAATGAAGGCTCCTGCGAATACTCCTCTAAATGTTTGTCAATTACAGAATTCATTTTATATCCATTTCATTTTATGAGATTAAACCCAATTTTGCAACTAGAAAAAAAAGAAAAGAACCGTCACCAGGATTACTGATGGCGGTTTGAACATCAAATGAGGCAAAATCTATTTTGCAGCGAGAGCCTTCTGACTGAGAATCGCCATCAGCTCTTCACCGCTGATTGTTTCCTTTTCAAGCAGAAGCTTAGCAGCCGCATCAAGCTCAGCCCTGTTGTCCTTCAGGATTCCAATGGCCTTCTGATGCTGAGCCTTTATGATCTCAACGACCTTC
>JAQUYU010000025.1 GCA_028691695.1 Sphaerochaetaceae bacterium
AGGCTGCTTTCGGGGGCAAGAGCGGAGTCTGTGTTCATCGAGCTTGGAAATATTGACAGGATCCGTGACAGCCTCAATGTCGAGATCAGCCGGCGAAGAGAGAAGCTTTCCCAGGCCAAGGATTCGGTTACCAACCTCAGGCTGCGCGAGGTGGAGCTTGAATGCGACCGCCTCAAGGACGCTGCCGAGAAGAAGGATCAGGAATACGGGACTTTCCTGGTATCAAAGATGCCAGACTGGATTGGCCCGGACTGTCCTGCCGAGCTTCTGAAGTGCTGCGACGAGATCCGTGAACAGAAGAGGCGCATATACCTTCGTCAAATTCAGTCAAGGTTGCTTTCGTTTGACAAGGCCATAGAGATCTGCGAAGGAAGGATTGCTCAGTACAAGGACCGGATAGACTACCTTGACACTCAGATATCGGCTCTTGCTGTTCAGAAAAATGACATGGAATCAAAAATTGCATCAGAAGAGCAGAACATCGAATCCTGCCGTCTTCAGCAGAAGGCGATCCAGACGCTGGCACAGGAGAACAAGGATGTCTGAACCTTCTTCACAAATAAAACCTTCAGGGGCTTCTTCTTCAAAGAAGGTCAGTGCTTCAAAGAAGACATCATCCAGTTCTAAAACGAAGGCATCATCCAGTTCTCCAAAGAAAGGCATTGCTTCCACATCAAAGAAGACCAGCTCTTCAGCATCGAAGAGGGCAGTGAGTCCTTCGGCCGCCGCGGTTAAGAAAACAGAGAAGCCCTCAGCTGCCATCCGGTCGCGCATACCTGAAAAGAGGATGGAAGTATTCTCTTCGAAGGCACCATCGCATGTGGTAGTCGATGCGACTGCTTCAGAGAAGAAGGCTTCTCCTTCCAGGTGGTATCTCATTGCTGTGCTGGCAATAGTCCTGATCCTGCTGCTGTTCGTGCTTTTCAGAGTGCAGGCTTCTTCGCCGGAACCTCAGATTCAGACAGCTTCAGTGGCTTCTGATGGGAACATTACTATAAGAATCTACAACGGATGGACACTATCGGACATCGATTCGGCTCTTTCGCAGAGAAAGCTATCAAGCGAAGGCAGCTTCATCAAGGCAGCTCAGGCTTTCGCCGATGCCAATGGCCTTCCATTTGCTGAGGGCTTCTTCCTTGCCGGAGACTACACAGTATCCAAAGGCGATGGCTTTGCATCCGAGCTTGCCACTCAGATGGCCCAGAAGTTCATGGAAGCTGCCAAGCCGCTGTTTCCGGCAATCTCGGAAAGCGGGATGAGCCTTGCCGATTTTGCGATAATCGCAAGCATGATGTCTGCCGAAACCAAGAACCCTGAAGAATACCCTGTGATAAGCTCGATCATCCACAACAGGCTAAGCTCTGGAATGCCTCTTGGAATTGATGCCACTACGCGTTATGAAACCGGAAACTGGACAGAGCCTCTTTCTTCACAGGTTCTGGATAAGAAGACACCTTACAATACAAGGCGCAAGACAGGCTTGCCGCCAACAGGAATATGCTGTCCGTCGGAAGAATCGCTCAAAGCCGCTGTGCTTCCGGACCAGACTGACTATCTGTACTATCGGCATGACAGCAACGGCCAGATTCATTACAGCCTGACTTACGAGGAGCATCAGGAATCCCAGAGGGAGAATCCTTAAAGTCCTGCCAGCATTCCTTCGGCGGCTCTTATTCCGCTTGCCCATGCTCCGGTTATCCCGCGGCTGGTTCCTGCCCCGTCGCCTGCGAAATGGATGCCGTCTGCAACTTTGAAGTTATCATCAAGGTATGAAGGCTTGTTTGCATAAAGCTTGATTTCGGGGTAGTACATGATGGTCGATGGATGAAGGATGCCTGGCACTATGGTGTCAAGGTTCTTCATTGCTTTCCATATTGCCCGAAGGATCTTTGCAGGGCAGGCAAGGGAGATATCGCCAGGACAGCAGCTCCGAAGCGAAGGCTCGAAGTCGTAAAGGTCGTTATTGAATGTCTCTTCCTTGCTTCTTGAGCCAAGGCGGAAGTCCCCGACTCGCTGCATTATGGGCTTTCCGCCGCCGAGAAGCGAAGCCGAGAGGCCAAGGTTCTCTGCATAGAGCTGGCCGCTTGCAAGAGGGGCAGTGAGCTTCACTGTCTTGAGAATTGCGAAGTTCACAAGACCGTTGTCATGACCTGCTTCGGCAGAGTAGGCATGCCCGTTAAGGGAGTACCAGCTTTCTCCGCTCTTTGTGATATACCTTTCCTTTACAACATGGGCGTTGCCGCTGTTTGTGCAGAAGGTACGGACCTTGTCGGGGAAGTAGAACTTAGGGTCGTAGTAATCATGGACTATTGGATAATGCTCGATCCTGGTCTCGATTCTGAATCCGATGTCTACGATGTTGTCCACGAAGCCAACTCCGATTGAGTTCATGATATTCTGGAGGAAAAGGAATCCATGGCGGCCTGGAGCTATGAGAATCTCTTTGTATGAGATGGTTCTCTTTGTTGTCGTTATAGTGTGCTTGTCCTTGTCAATGTCAAGCATTTCCTCGCCGAGTCCCAGATCCACATGAAGCTCTTCAAGCTTTTCAAGCAGTGACTTGATCAGGATAAGGCCGCCGTCGGTGCCAAGGTGCGTCTGACGGATGTCCAGCAGGCTGCACCCAAGCCTTTCAGCTCTTTTCTGGTAGATTTCGATTTTCGCCTTTGGAAGCATATGTGGCTTGAGGAAGTCAATCATCCGGTCAAGGTACTTGTTCGCATCGTCTTCCTGCCAGTATTCGCATGGAAAGCCGATCGGATAGGTGAAGTTCATCTTGCAGTCGTTGCGCATTCCGCCGGTTGAGACCTGGGATTTGTCCAGGATCAGGATCTTCAGGCTGGCCGATTGCTTGCGCAGTGTGAATGCGGCACCCATTCCAGCAGGTCCGCTTCCGACGATGATGACATCATATTTGTCCATTGAATTCTCCACCTCAGAGTATCGTCAAAACAACGGTTCAAGTCAACTTAGATCAGTCCGGCTCTCCGTCGGTGGAAATAATAGGCGATGAACATCAGGCTCGTTAGAATCCAGGTTATCGGATACAGAACCACGACGGGCAGCAGGTCATTCGGGTGATTGGGAACTACTGTGAACATCCATATAATACGGAAAAGGCATGTTCCTACCATGGTCAGCAGCATCGGTCCTATGGATTGTCCAGTCCCGCGGATTGCCCCTGACAAGACTTCAGAGAAGCTGTAGGTCCAGTAGAACGGTGCGATGATGCTTACCATCCAGCAGCAGAGGTCGATGACATTCTCATCGGTTATGAAGATCATCGCGAAGTAGCGGGACAAGAACACCAGCAGGATTCCGTAGCCGGCAGAGAATGCGACGCTTAGCCTCAGGCATGTTCCTATGCTCTTGCGTACTCTGTCGGTCTTTCCTGCACCGTAGTTCTGGGCGACGAATGTGCTCGATGCTATGCCGAATCCTTCGAGGATCATCCACACGAGGCTGTCGATCTTTCCGTAGATGCCCCAGCTTGCTATCGTGTCGGTTCCGAATGCGTTGAGCGTAGACTGGATTATGATGTTCGTTGCAGAGTAGGCAAGCCCTTGAAGCCCGATCGGCAGTCCTACCTTGATGATCTTCCCAAGCTCTGTGCCGTTGAAGCGGAGCTTCCTGAAGTCCATGCGGCATGGGCCGGCGAGGCTGTGGAGCTTGGCCAGAATAAGAACTGCACTGACGCCTTGAGCTATCACGGTTGCGATTGCCACCCCGAACACACCCCATTTGAATACAATGACGAAAAGGCAGTCGAGAATGATATTGAGAATGCAGCTGACCACAAGGTACTTGAAAGGCGTCCTGGAGTCGCCAATGGCTCGGAGGATGCCCGTGCCCATGTTGTAGATCAGCGATACCAGGCTTCCTGAGAAGAATACGCGGGCGTAGGTTATGGATCGTTGCTTGATTTCGGGCGGGATGTTCATTATTTCAAGAAGATTCGGTGTGAGAACAGTGCAGACGACGGATATGAAAGCCCCTGCAGCTATTGCGAATGCCATGGCGGTGTGAATGGCATCAGAGAGGCTTTCGGACCGCTTGGCTCCGAAGTACTGTGAAATCACAACAGTGGCTCCAGATGAGACTCCGACGAAGAAATTGACGAACATCCTGCATAGAACGGTTGTTGATTCTATCGATGCAAGGGCTTCCTTGCCTGCGAAATGGCCGATTATTACGGCATCTGTAGCAGTGTAAAGCTGCTGGAAAAGCGAGCCAAGGAATACTGGGAGAAAAAACATCAGGACCTGTTTCCAGATCACGCCTTCGGTAAGGTCCGTTCCTGAAGAATGAATTTTGCCCATTGTCCGCTTCCCCAGGGAAGCGTATCATGAAAGGTATTAATTGTGAACTACCAGCGGTTCAGATGGATTGCATTCCTGTCGAATCTATCGATGAAGCGGTTCTCTTTTCCCTCGGCTGGATAACCGACGCTTACCATTCCGAATACCTTCACTGATGGAGGGGCTCCTACGATCTTTGCCACAGCATCCATTCTTTCCTGGCTTGGTGCAATTCCCATCCAGCATGCTCCAAGTCCGAGATGGACTGCTTCCAGAAGGATGTTCTCTGTGCATGCAGCCATATCCTGCTGCCAGATTTCAGGCACTGCAAGACGTGCTGTATCGCAAAGAACAACAATTGTGACCGGCGACTTGGCCACCATTCCTGAATACGGACTTACCCTTGAAAGGACCATGAGCTCCTGCTTGTCATCGACAACTACGAACGTCCATTCTCTCTGGTTCTGAGCCGATGGCGCCTGCATGGCTGCTTCAAGCAGTCGGTTCACCTTCTCCCGCTCGACCTTTCGGTCTTCGAAATTCCTGATGCTTCTGCGGCTGAATATTTCCTGCATTGGTTTCTCCTCAATCGAAAATATCTGAGAATCATTTCAAAGTCAAATCGGAGAATTCGCAGCCGCAGTACTGCTGGCGGTACAGATCCATCTGACGGCTCAGGATGACCGACTGCTCGAATCCATCTTTCTTCTTGAAATCGATCGGGACGAATCCCTCGAACTGGGCTCCGGTGCGGAATATGTCTCCGCTGCTTTTGAATCGGCTTACTGTCAGCGTAGTAGTGAAATATTCTATTCCCAGAGCATTGGCCTCATCGTGCGCCTGCCTGAGGTTGAACTCGAAGCACTTCAGGCATCGCTCTCCATGCTCGGGGCAGCTTTCCAGACCTTTGATGAAATCAAGCCAGCTCTGATGGTCATACTGTCCTCTGATCACTTCAAGATTGTGAAGCTTGGCGACCTTCATCAGCTCGCCCCAGCGCTTCTGGTTTTCCTCTTCGGGGAAGATATTGCTGTTGCCAAAGAACAGCACAGGTTTCCAGTTGGCATCCAGCAGGCGTATTATGCTTTCAGTTGAGCATGGGCCGCAGCAGCAATGAAGCAGAATCCTGCTTCCGTTTCCTGCGGGGTCTTCGTATTTGCTTTTTCTCATTATGATGGCCTCAATTACTGGAATTGAACCAGAATCCGCCAATCACTCCACGACTTGGGCTATCATAGCCTATGTATGCACGGATTGTGACTGTTCTGAGACCAATCAGTGAAATGTCTGATTTCACTTCAATCCCAGGTGAGAATTCCGGAATCAAAACTGAGCTCTGGTACCATAGCAAGTCGCAGTATGCCTGGATGCTGAGCTTCTCGAAGAGGATCAGTTCGCCCATTGTAATTGTCTTGCCAGGGCTGGGATCCACTCCTACAGCTGCCGATGCTATGATTATGGAATTCTGAGGATTGCTGAATTCCCTTGAAGGGCTTCCTTGGTGGAGAATCCTTGAATTCCTGGTTCGGAATCCATCGCCGACGAAGAATGGGACATTCCCATTGCCATCAAATGCAAACCTTCCTGTGAGGTTTCCCGATATTGTCAGGAAATCTGTTCCTAGGTGGCTTGACGTGCGGATCGTGCCGAAAGCAAATGGACGTATCGAACTGACCCATAGCGAAAGGTTCGCTCCTCCTTCGATGTAAAGGTCGGTCAGATCGGTGGAGTACTTGAATATTCCTGATGCTGTGAAGAGGTGGGCAAGCCCGTTCCAGACTGTTATGTCATTCTCTTCTGAATTGAAGTTGTTCACAAGCTCGTAGATTCCTTTGAGCTCCAATCTGCTGTTTCCGAAGATAGGGAAGGTGTACAGGAAATACTGGGATAGACTGCATACCGGACTGTACGGGTTGGACTGGGAGAGGGCATCAATATAGAAGCACAGGTCTGTCTGGATCTTCAGAGCCTTGAACATGTAAAGTTCAGATGACAGGTTCAGTGCTGGCACAGCGGTTCCGAAGTTATGTGCCTGCCATGAGAATCCGAGAAGGGCGTTCAATGACCAGTCGTTGAGAGAGAAGCCGTACTGTATTCCGATCACTGTGTCATCGCGCAGCGAGAACGGGTCGCTGGGATAGGCGTAGCTACTGGCTCCTAGGGTCAGAGCCTGATGGAATCCATCCGACCCGATTTCCTGGTAGTAGGCATATTGACTGTTGAACTTATCGATCATTGCATTGAATCCGTCACGGTGGTTCATCATTGAATCCGTTACTGATCCTGTTTCATGTTCTGATAGCTGCGCTTTCACTTCTGGTGTGCTCAGTGTGTCCTTTGCGCTTTCGTATCCTCTTTCGGCGATGGCGCCCATGGCTGAGAACTGCATGTACGAGAATCCTTCGACGTTGCATCTGATCCAGATTGAATCGTCGGGGTGGTTCTGTATGTCATTCATCCCCTGCCTGGTCTTTCCTATGTCTATGCTTACATTGAGCGCAGTAATCGGGTTCTGAAGGTTGAGCTCTGTGTTGTTGTAGAATGTGGTTGATATTATGTTGAACGGAGCATATGAATATGCTATGTCAAGCGGAGCTAGGTTAGCCTGTCCTCCGTCAATCAGAAGGTGATCCTTGTATTTCACTGAGCTGAAGTACACTGGTATTGCGAAGCTGGCTGTCATGACGTCGGTGAAATCGCCTTCCGCAATCCTGATCTGGCGTTTGGTAACCAGATCCTCGCAGACGATCATCACAGGGATGTCCAGGTCCTCCATCTTGGTGCCTTCTGGAATGAATGCCTGTATGTATTCCTTGAATTTCTCGCATCCAAGCACACCGCTGTTCACCGGCAGCGAAAGAGAGAACAGTTCGGTGATGTTGATGCTGGAGCATGCCTGAAGTATCTGGTCTGGTGACAGACCTGCACTGTACAGAAGTGCAATGATGCTTCCCATCGAGTTCCCGATGATGAAGTCCGGGACAATCTCCTGTTCTTCAAGATACTTCAGGACTCCGATGTGGGCGAAGGCTCTTGCCGATCCTCCAGAGAGCACAAGTCCTACAGGCTCGCGTGTTCCGCCTGTACGTTCTTCTATCCTGGCCTTGAAGCTTTCTTCGCCATAGATTATCGGGGTATTGGCAAGCAGAAGCCTGTCATCGTTACCTATGAGCGGTGACAGGAGCAGAGCAATCAGGACAGATATCCAAACAATGCATTTGCGTTTCACAGAAAACCCTCTTGACTTATCTTACTATATCAGAAACCAAAAGGCATTGCCAAGGTTGCATTTTTCAAGGAAATATTTTAAACTTTCTCAAGTTTTGCCGGCATGGTGTAATTGGCAGACACGATAGACTCAAAATCTATTGATAGCGATATCGTAGCGGTTCAAGTCCGCTTGCCGGTACTAATATAAGGCATATTTCTTTATTAACCAAAGAATTATGCCTTTATTTTTTTTGGTGTATCGCAACTACTCCGTTGGTCTGAGTTTGGAAAAAAGAATGTTACCCTTTATGGGTGCAGTTCGCATCCAGTTCGGTTAGTTCGGCAGTTCGGCAGTTCGCATCCAGTTCGGTTAGTTCGGCAGTTCGGCAGTTCGGCAGTTCGGCAATATCCTGTTTTCGAAACATGTTGAAGAGTTCTGGTGCGAGGATTTACTATTTTTTTCAGTGAGTATCGTATTGGTTGCCGATTCTGGAGTGCTTTAAGAGAATCAGACCATTTTCTCAGGGTGGAAGGCTTCATCGAATTGCTCAGGTGTGAGGAATCCAAGTGAAGTGCAGGCCTGCTTGAGTGTGATGCTGTCCTTCAGGGCTAGCTGTGCAGTCTTTGCTGCATTCTCATAACCGATGATTGGGCTTATTGCAGTTACCAGCATCAAAGAAGCATTGAGATCATCATTCATTCTTGTGCGGTTCGGGCAAATTCCATCAGTGCAGCGTTCGGCAAAAGAAGCCATGCTCTGAGAAAGAAGGCGAGCCGACTGAAGGAAGTCGTATGCAATTACAGGCTGGAATACATTAAGCTCGAAGTTTCCCTGAGAAGCGGCAAAACCTATGGCAGCATCATTGCCCATTACCTGGACAGCGACCATAGTTACGGACTCGCACTGAGTGGGATTGACCTTGCCTGGCATGATCGATGAACCGGGTTCATTGGCAGGGATTGATATTTCACCGAGACCGTTGCGTGGACCGCTGGCAAGCCATCTCACATCGTTTGCAATCTTTAGAAGATCACAAGCCAGAGCCTTGAGTGCACCATGGGCATCGACCAGCTCGCAATGGGAAGTCAGTGCATGGAACTTGTTCATGGAAGGAATGAATTTCAAGCCTGTGTCCTTGGAGAGGATAGAGCAGATTTCATTGTCAAAGCCCTTAGGGGCATTGAGACCGGTGCCCACGGCAGTTCCGCCGATTGCAAGCTCGCAGACCGAAGGAATCGCATCCATTATCAGACGGCGGTCCTGCTCAAGGCTGAAGCGCCAGCCGCTGACTTCCTGTGAAAAGGAAATAGGAGTTGCATCCATCAGATGTGTGCGCCCGCATTTGATAATTCCCGTGCTGGATGATTCCAGCCTGCGAAGAGAAGCAATGAGAACATCAAGACTAGGGATGGTGTGCTCCAGGATTGCCTGGGCAGCAGCAATGTGAAGAGCCGTCGGGAAAGTGTCATTCGAACTTTGGCTCATGTTGACATCATCGTTTGGATGAAGAAGGTGCTTGAGTGCAATCTCATTGCCGCGGTTTGCAACGACCTCATTGACATTCATATTGGTCTGAGTGCCGCTTCCGGTTTGCCAGACGACAAGCGGGAAACTGTCATCAAGCTTTCCTTGAATGATTTCCGAGCAGGCTTTTGCGATTGCATCAGCTTTTTCTGAAGTCATCTTTGGGTTCAGCTTCAGATTTGCCTTGGCAGCTGCGCTCTTAAGATGGGCAAAAGCCCTGATGATTTCGGCGGGCATTGTTTCAAGTCCGACGCCGATAGGGAAGTTTTCCTTGCTTCGCTGGGTCTGAGCTCCCCAGTATTTGTCTTCGGGTACTTCTATGGTGCCCATGCTGTCATGTTCTGTTCTGGTATTCATTTTCCAGCCTCCATTATTGTGTTGTTCTCAAAGTCACAGATTGTGAAATGACCGTTTTCGTAAGCCATATAGCTGTTCGGGCTGCCGTTCTTAGGAATTGAGACCGAACCTGGATTCAGGTGCATCACCCCCTGCTCATCATTGGCAAGAGGAATATGGGTGTGCCCAGAAATGATGAATTCCCCGTGAGCTGCCTTTGGCTCGTGGTTATGACCATGGTACAGATGCATCACAATGTCATAGGCATCATCGTATACCAATGCGTAGTCGGAACTGATATCAAATGGAAGGACTATCTGGTCAACTTCTGCATCGCAGTTTCCCCTTACGCAGATTATTCTGTCAGCGACAGCAGAAAGAAGGCTGACGACAGCCTTAGGATTGTATTCGCGCGGCAGATCGTTGCGCGGGCCGTGATACAGAATATCACCAAGAAGAACAAGGTGCTGATAGTTGCCAGCCAGGAACTTCTTGATCAGAAGGTCGGTCCAGTATGCACTGCCATGAAGATCGGATGCGAAAAGAAGTTTCATCTGAATGTCAAAGGCCCCCTGTCCAGGAAGCATAGCTGCTCCGATGTCAGTTCGATGTCGGCGCCTGAAAGACTGTCCTCAAGCTGATCCATATGAGAGCTTCCGACAATCGGGATTGCAGGGAAGGCATGCTGAGAAGCGATGTATGCCACCGACAGGGCTGCTGGAGAAGCTCCTAGTTCCTCTCCGAGAATCTTTACGCGGTCGCCAATTGAACGGGCAAGGGCGCTATCGTATCGGTCACGTGCCTTCTTCGTGAGTGGCTGCCCTGAAATAAGCTTTGAATAGTAGCCTTTTGCCTGAGACGAGAAGGCCAGTACCGGAATCTGTGTATCTGAGTAGAACCTGCGGTTCTCGGGGTTCATGCAGACCAGGCTTCGGTCTCCCTGCATTGCAGGAGTGGATGGAGCAAGGCTGAACTGAATCTCTGAAATGACCGGAGCAGGCGTGCAGGCCAATGCCTCGGAGAAGCGCCTTGGCCTCCAGTTTGAAAGACCAAGGAGCGCACCCTGAAGGAAAGTGCCGCAGAACCCGATGATTTCTTCTACCGGAAGCCATGGGCAGTCGCGATGGAGGAACCAGATGTCAGGGATGAATCCGAGCTGGTCGGCCGAGCGTTCGAAATCCTCTTTTATGCGCTGAAGGAATGTGCTGCGAGGAGTATTCTCCCGTCCTCCCTTGGTCATGACTATAATGCTGCTTCGGATGCAGCTTGAGCGGACGAATGCACCGACGATGTCTTCGCTCTTGGAAACTCCATCTTCAAGACTGTAGGAACGTGCAGTGTCAAGAACGTTTCCACCATGCTTGACATAGGTTTCAAGCTCCTCGAATGCAAGGGCGCGTGTGATGTATTTTGACTGACCCATATGGTCAGTTCCCATTGCTATGCAGGAAAAATCCGGCAGAGATGAAATGATCTTTCTCTTTCTCATGATAGCTCCAGTCTATGGGAAACTGGCGTTCTTGACTAGAGCAGAGGAGCTGCAAGGTTCACTAGATTCCGTCCGATGCGGCGGATCAGGCTGACGCTTCTGATATCCTTCATAGTGACAAGCTGAGAAAGCTCTATGGTCTGATCGAAGTCCGCCTTGATATCCTTGATGCAGCTGCATCCGTTAAGAAGAGTTCCGCATTCGAAGTTCAGGTAGAAGGAACGATAGTCCATGTTTGCGGTTCCGACGATAGCGAGCTTGTCATCAGAAATGAACACCTTTGAATGGATGAATCCTGGAGTGTATTCGTAGATCTTCACTCCATGCTGGACGAGACGGCGGTAATTGGCCCGGGTGAGCGAGAATACAATCTTCTTGTCCGGATAATGAGGGGTGATGATCCTGACATCGACACCGCTTTGCGAGGCCACTGTCAGGGCGGTGATCATTTCATTGTCCAGGATAAGATAAGGAGTGGTGATCCAAACATAGCGGTCAGCGCTGTTTATCATCTGAAGATAGACATTCTCGCTTACATTGACATCATCAAGCGGGCTGTCGCCATAGGGCTGGACCATGCCATCGTCAGGACAGAGCATTGTTGGAAAGAAGCGGCTGATGTCTCGGAGGGGCTTCTCATTCCTTGAGCTGAACGACCAGAGCTGAATGAACATCAGAGTGTAGTTCCAGACTGCAGTTCCTTCGACACGGATCATTGTGTCCTTCCAGTGCCCGAACCGGATAGTGCGGTTGATGTATTCATCGGAGAAGTTGATTCCTCCGTTGAATGCGGTATTGCCATCGATGATGCAGATCTTGCGGTGATCCCTGTAGTTGAGTCGTGCAGAGAGCCTTGGATGGATAGGATTGAACTTGATTGCATGTATGCCATAGTTCCTGAGCATCCGGTCGAAAGTCGACGAAACGGTATTGATGCTGCCCATGTCGTCATACATCAGATAGACATCGACGCCTTCCGAGACTTTGGACTTGAGAATCTCAAGGCATTCATCCCACATCTGCCCCGGGGCGAAGATGAAGAACTCAAGCATTATGAAATGCTTTGCTTCCTTCATGCTGTCTCGCATTGCAGGCCAGGCTTTGTCACCAAGAGAATAGAATGTTGTTCTTGAGCCTGCGAAAGCCTCATACTGGGCTGTGCGGCTTATGTATGAGGATTGGCGGCGGGCATCATCGTCGGTGAGCATCCCCGGCCTTATGGTCTTTGGAAGCTCGGAGGTTCGGGTGCAGCTGCATATCTCCGCATAGGAATGGATCTTGCGCCTGCCCCAGTATCCAAGCTTCTTGTTTCCGAAGAGAACGTACATCATTGACCCGAATACAGGAAGGGCAAGGATCAGAAGGATCCATGCATTCTTGTAAGAAGGGTTTGAATCAGAGCTGTAGACCCAGACTGCGATAAGCACTCCGACTACTGCGCTGACAATGAAGTATCTGTAGCCCCAGTCGAGCACGAAGTAGAATACTACAAAGAGCTGAATGAGAATCAGGACGATTGAAATGAATAGTCTGCTAGTAAGAAAACGGAAAAGCTTCTTCAGCAAGATCTGCCTCCTTGGCCGATCAATCCAAGTCCGTATTCGGCTCCCTGTCATCATCTTTCGAGACATCGGTGCTTATATCGCCTTCGTCCTTCTTTGTGATGCAGGTATCGGATTCATCTTCTTCAGTTGTTTCCTCATCCTGGAAGATGAAGTCATCATCATCCAGATCGGTGTTGGGCTCTCTGTCGTCATCAAGGTCGTCTTGCACGTTCTCCTTGCGGTTCTTCTCATGCTGCTCAGCTCTGAGCTCGCGCTTGACTTCAGATTCGGAAACCTGCTTGTATTCGCTGCCTTTTGAAAGGTCAATAGGGAAGTCCTTTCCACGAGCGACAAGTGCGACGCTCTGATCAATTGCCCATGCATATGCATTGCGTGTCTTAAGGTCGGAAAGGCCGGATGACAGCTTTTCAAGATACTGCTGTCCCATTGCACCATTGAGAGAGAACTTCTGCTGGATAGCAGAATCAATGTATTCGATAGCCTTCATGACACGGCCTTGGTGAATCATCACCTGAGCACTGTGAAGGTATGCTTCTGGAAAGCGAGGCTTGCGTTCATCCATCAGCTCTGTGACTGTATCATTGCATTCATCGAAGCGTCCCTTGAGAAGAAGCGCCCAGAGCTTGTTGTCAAGCATTCCGTTGGTGAGAGTGCCGGCTTCCTGGGCTTCGCTGATGATCTTCAGGGCGCTGTCCACCCTGCCTTTCTCGAGAAGGTAAGTTGAGAGGTTTATGTCCAGAGTCTTGTCTGAATAGCCTGTTGCCCTGAGCTTTTCAAGAAGCATGATCGCCTCATCAAGCTCGCCTTTCACCCAGAGTCCCATCGAGAGGGTAACTGTAGCTGTATTGGCTTCCTTCGAAGAAGGATTCTTGGCAATTATGTCGCGGCAGATCTTTATTCCATAGTCTGCATCGCCCTGTTTTATGAATGCAGTTCCGATGTACACTGCCTGAGATGCGGGAAGACCTGCGTTGATTGATTTCTTGAACAGGTCCCAGCATTTCTGGTCTTTCTTCTCAAGCTTCTTTGCTCCCATGGCGAAGAACATGTACGATCTTCTGAGGAATACGAATAGGGCGACTATGACTACTTCAATTGCCAGCTTGATCCAGATTGAAACCGGAATGAATAGAACCGCAACGATTGCGGCAAGAACGATGTAAAGAAATAGCTTGTTTTTTGTATTCTGAGTCAAAGCCTGACCTCCGTCATTCTTAGAATCTACAGTATTTTCCTCAAATAGTACAGCAATCAGATCTTGAACAGGGCGTCGAAGGCAGCCTTGTCCTTGTCGTGTCTCAAGGCATAGTCTCCGTCATCTGGAAAAAGGTGATTCTCGGATATCATGAAGCTGTCGCAGAAGTTCTGGGCACTCTTGTTATCGACCTGCTCGTCGATATCCTCAAGGCAGTCATAGTGGTCACCGGGATGGTAGAACCTGCACGCCTTGCATGTATGAAGGCTCTTTCCGCATTTCGGACAGACGGTCTGCCTGCCGATGGCCCCGTCTATCGGAGCATTGCAGTAAGGACAGGATTTCATAGTGCAAGCTTCTTTCCAAGATCTGCCATCTCGCCGTCGGCGTATTTTTCATGAGGAATCGGCATCTTGGTCCTGTCCCCATGATAGCGTGGAATCACATGGATATGAAGCTGAGGCACATCCTGGCCGGCAGCCGGGCCGTTGTTGATCAGAATGTTGGTTGCATCGCAGTGAAGGACTTCACGTAGCTTTGAATCCACTTTCTTCGTTACGAGGATCATGTGTGACAGGATGCTGTCTGGAGTATCCTCCACAGTCGGGATAACCTGCTTGCAGATAACAAGGCTGTGTCCCTTTGCAACGGGGTTGATATCAAGAATGACAATGCAGATCTCATCCTCATATAATCTGACGGATGGAAGCTCACCTTTGATTATTTTGCTGAATACTGTTTCCTGCATAAGGCCTCTCCTTACCAATAGAATGAATATACACCGAAAACGAGGATTCTGCTAGACGCTTTTTCGCAGCTGATGCCTCTTTGTGAATGTAAGCATCACAAACCCGACCAGAATCACCGAGTACAGGCTTGCAAGCCTCCACAGCAGCATTGCTGCATTGAGGTTGTCCCCGTAGATTCCGCTCATTATCTGGGTGAATGCTGTGTCCACGATCCCGATCCCTCCAGGAATCGGCGAGATCTGCTGGAATATCTGGCAGATGGCATTCCCTGTGAGGACATATCCCAGTCCGAGAGTCGGACTTGGGTGGAATGAAAGATAGATGAACCACGATACGAAGTAGACGGCCATGAATGAGATGATGCAGCAGATCATCAGAAGCACTGATGATTTCCATCCGAGATGAATACGGGAGAGCTTGTACTTGAGCTTATGGATCTCTACTTTTGCTTTCCAGCTTGCCTTGTCCTGATGCTTGATGATATGAAGCCTTGCTCCGAGCCTGATGAAATAGCAGGCTATGGAGGCGATAGGCTTTTCAAATTTTGAGACAACCATCAGGAATACCATGTAGATGACAGAAAAACCGATTCCTACAGCGGTGAATACCCAGAGGAGGGGCTGCATCTCGAATTTGGAAGCATTGAAGATTATCAGGAGGATATGGGTGACGATTGCTGCAATTGTGTAGTAGATGAGCTTCACAAGAGTGACCACGCTTGCTTCCGAAGGCTTCATTCCCTGGTTTGATGACAGGTAGGTGATTGCTCCTGCGATGTATCCGGACTGAAACGGTGTGATGAAGCCGAACATCGTGCTTATGAAGCCGCATCTCACCGAAGAAAGCAGACGTGCCTGCGGCTGGAACTTAAGGCGGACTATCTGGATGCAGGCACCATCAGCGACAAGTGAAAGCATCATGCACATCAGGGCAATGGCAACATAGGTATAATCGACCGATGCAAGCTGATTCCAGAGCTGTCTTACACCTTCCTTCTTGAATACATAGAAGACAAGAGCGAATAGACCAAGAAAAACTACTGATATCTGGATTATTCTTTTTTTCATGCTAGATGTGGTATTGATCGTCGAACATGCTTGAAAGAATCTTCTTGAATTCCGAATTGTCCTGCTTGAGAATCTTCGAGCCTCTTGTGATTCTGCAGAGGGATATCTCCATCTCCTCTGCAATCTTTCGCTGCGGCTTGCCCTGATAAAGCTCCTTCATCAGGTACCAGCGCTTGCTCATGTCTTCGAGTTCGCTCCGTGTCATAAGCTCTTCGAACAGCTTTCGCACTGTCCGCGGGTCCGAGGCTTTCGCAAAAATCTGCACAAGTTCGTCTAGATTATCCATCAGTATCCTCTTGTTCTATGCTAAATATCTATTCCAAGGAATTTCTTGACAAGAATTCCGATTACGAAGCTGATCGCTGCGACGGAGAGGGAAATTCCAGCCATCTCGCCGAACCGCTTGCCGAAAGGCACATCCTTTGCAACTGAGATGTAGTAGGTGAATCCGAGAATGATCAGAATCACGACTGCAAGCATGATTGCAAGAGCAACCATGTACTTGTCATTTGGAAGCAGCAGATAAGGAAGGATCATGCATACGACTGTGAGCACGTAGGCAACGCCTGTATATGCGCAGCTCTTGGCAGCATCCTTGCGTCCTTCGTTCTTTGCCGAAAGGTATTCGCTTGATGCCATCGAAAGCGTAGCAGAGATGCCGGTGATCAGGCCGCTAAGTGCGGTGAGTCTTGTGTTCTGAAGTGCGAAAGTAAGGCCTGCAAGCGTTCCGGAAAGCTCGACAAGCGCATCGCTCAGGCCCAGCACCATCGATCCGACGTACTGAAGACGCTCTTCGTCAAGCATTGCAAGGAGCTCTTTCTCGTGGCGGTTCTCATCATCGATGATCTGGCGCACCTGAGGCACTTCTTTCTCTATGATCGAATAGTTCTTCTGAGCGAGCTCTTCGCCGCCTTCCATCTTCTTCAGAACAAAGGAGAACCCGAGTACCCTTGAAAGGAATGAAAGCCAGCGGACCTTGAACATGCGAGGCTTGACCTCAGTCTGTGTATACTGCTTCCAGATTTCGCTGTGACGCTTTTCATCATCTGCTATGCCAGCGATGATCTTCTTGTTATCGCCATCCTTCAGACGGGCGGCAATTCGGCTGTATATATGGTGCTCTGTTATTTCTCCCTGCTGCATTACAAGGATCAGCTTCCTGACTTTATCGCTTACTGCCATGAAGAAACCTCCAAACTAAACTGAAGAGAGTATACTACCGGTTATGGATTTATTCCATAGGCCAGCTGATAGCGGCAAGAACGCAGTCTGGTGTCTTCTGGACTATCTGGGCTGTGCCGCGGTGGAGCCTGATGATTCTCGCTGTGATAGGAAGACCCATTCCGCAGCCGCCTTCAGTTCTGGACCAGTCGCCTTTCGCCCACGGTTCGAAGAAGTCTATGTCTGGTGGAATAGTTCCCTTGTTGGTGAATTCCATCAGGCATGAGGAGCCGTCGGATGAAATTTTCCAGGAAGTGTCTGAAGATTGCGGATCCGCAGCCAGGCAGTTTGAAAGCAGTTCGTAGCATGCTCTTTCAAGAAGTGCCCTGTTGCCTTTGATGCTAGGAATCTGGCAATCAATCCTGATTTTGGATGCAGCCTCAGGATTGAGCATCTGCTTCACTTCTGCGATGAAGAATTCCGTTGGGATCTCCTCTGTATCGACATGGCTTATTGTCTGAAGCTGCGAGAAGTCGGTGATCGAGCGGATTCTCTTCTCAAGCGTTGATGTTTCGTCGCTCAGAGTCTTGAGAACCTGAGGATCGTCAGCAGAGAAAACTTTGTCCTGAATGCCTTCCAATGTGATCTTCAGCGATGCTACCGGAGTGTTCAGGTCATGGGATATGGTGCGCAGCCATTCGCTTCGGTTGCGCTGGTTCTCGGCAAGCGTCTCGTCCAGTTCCTGGATCGATGTGAAGATCTGCTCGATGAACGGGTTGGAGTTCTTCGGAAGCTTGAGCTTGTCATGCTCAGGAATCGTGAGCTGCTGAAGCGATGATCGGATGCTTCCTACCATCTTTGTGTTGCTGTACGAGACTGCCCATGCCAGCACCAGTGATATGATAAGTGCAAACGGTATGCTCCAGATCAGCACTCTTATAGAACCGTTGAGAACGACACCGGAGTATGAGTATGTTCTTGGGGTGTGGGTAATGATGTAAACCGTTCCGAACTCAGATCCGTTGATCTTGAATGTCACGCTCCCGACGATGTCGTTCGAATAGACATTGTCAGGAAGCTCGAAGTCCAGGGGCATGCGGTCCTTTGTCTGCTGGACAGCAAGGGCAGAACCATCATATGTGATGTCGAACAATGTGTCGGTGATGCTTGTCTGTTCCTTTTCCTTGACGGGGATCAAGGGTTTGGCCGAATCTGAATCATCCTCAAGCTGAGGAAGCGTTGCAGGCGATGTGATGGAAAACCCGCGCGGCGTCTTTCCGATGGCGAATGATGCCTGGGTGAGGCTGCTGCGGAAGAACAGGCCGGTGATCCTGTCGTCAGGGAACGATTCGAAGCTGAGCTTCAGGTTGGAAGGGGAGCTTTCGATGCCGTTGATTTTCTCCGGGGTGAGCTGGTCGGCGATGTAGGTGATGTAGTCATCGTAGGCCTCGCTGCGCCACTGCTTCTCGGCTGCGTTGTATTTATACATCAGCACGAACGCAACTATCAGGATTGTGATGAGCGTGATTGAGACGATGGAAATCAGAGTGGTGAAGAACAGGCGTTTCATTGCTTACCGAGGAGTCGAAGCATCCTTCGTGTATCCGATGAACCGGTAACCGAACCCGCGGACTGTTTCAATCCATGGATTCTTGATTCCAAGCTTTGCACGGATGTTCTTTATATGGGTATCGACTATTCTTTCGTAGGATTCGAACGAATAGTCAAAGCATTTCTCTAGTATGCTTGATCTTGTGACAAGCTGAGGACAGGCTTCGATAAGGCATTCGAGGATCCGCCATTCGGCCGCGGTGAAGTAGATGCTCTCACCGTCGATCGAGACCTGATGCTTGTGGGCATCATAGACCATGCAGGCATCACCGGCCCAGTATTCGATCATCGGGACGTTCTTGGCTCCCTTTTCATTGCCATCGAGCCGTCTGAAAAGAGCCTGGACCCGAAGAACCAGCTCACGCGGTGAGAACGGCTTGGTGATGTAGTCATCCGCACCGATCTCAAACCCAGTTATGCGGTCGCTTTCGGTGATCTTGGCCGTCATGAATATCACAGGAATGTCCTGGGTCTTCTTCAGTTCCTTTATGAACTCGAATCCGTCACCGTCTGGAAGCATCACGTCCTGGATTATCAGATCAGGAGTCTGAGCCTCAAGCGCCTTGCGCGCCGAAGCGAGGTCTGCGAATGTCTGGGATCCGAACCCCGATATCCTCAGGTACTGGGCAACGCCATCAGAAATGGCCTTATGGTCTTCAATTATGTAAATCTGCTTCATACCATGAATTTAACTTTGCGTGAAGCTTTCTTCAAGACCGGCAGACCCGGGCTTTGAAAACTTCACACTAATACATATTTCCTTCACGATGCCTATCGTGATACAATGCCGCCATGCACAGAGCAGGAGATATCATTACGCTTGCTGTGGTGCTTGTCATGTTCGTCTTGATCAGCATTGCAGTGATTCCCGATTCGGGAGACTCGCAGCCCATGGTCTCGATAAGGACCCCGGATGCCCAGTATCTGTATCCGCTGGATCAGGACCGTACGGTCGAAGTCGAAGGGCTTGAGGGCATTTCCATCATAATGATACAAGGAGGAAAGGCCCGCTTCGTTGAGTCTCCATGCGAGAACAAGACGTGTCTTCAGACCGAGGTCTCGCATTCTGGTCAGTATGCTGCATGCCTTCCCAACGGGATCATGCTCTCGATCACAGGCAGCATTGAAGGAGGAGAGATTGATGAAGTCGCCTTCTAGAATCCATGCAACAGTAGCCCAGCTTGCATTCTTGGGTGCTTCATGTCTCCTGTTCTCGCTTGTAGAGCTATCGATTCCAAAATTTGTGCCGTTCTTCAGGCTGGGGCTTTCCAATCTCACG
>JAQUYU010000026.1:0-11062 GCA_028691695.1 Sphaerochaetaceae bacterium
TTATATACGGAGACATAGTCGGAACCAAGACTTTCAACAAGACCTTCGGAGAATCCTACGGTAACATCATGATTGCGAAGGTTTCTGATCTTCTTGCAGGTATTTCATCAAAGAATATCGTGTTCAGATACACAGGCGACAGCTTCATCATCATTGTCATTGATTCTGCACACCTTGAGGAATACAAGGAAAAAGTAATCGAGGCGCTGAAGCGCAGCATTAATATCGAATCAATGAACATCGTTGTCCAGATGAAGATGTTCTGCATCAACGACATGAAGATGGAGACCTCAAGCGAGTCTCTTTCCAGAACAATAGAGCTTTCGTCAAGGATGCTTAAGAATTCGCATCCAAACAAGATTGTGACGCTCAGCAAGGAAGTAATCAGGGAAAGCCAGAGAAGCAGCGAGATCGAAGGTGCGCTTAGACGTGCACTCGCTTCAAACAACATCGAGATCTTCCTGCAGCCCGTGATTGACATCACTACGGGAAGAGTTGCAGCCGCTGAGGCCTTGGCAAGAATCAACGACCCGGAGATGGGTTTGATACGACCAGCGGATTTCATACCGATTGCAGAAGAGACAGGAATGATCAGTTCACTAAGCCTTAAGGTTGTGAACAGAGTATGCATGTTCCTTAAATCCACTCCGCTTGAATGCTACAGAAACCTCAAATGGGTCTCAATCAATCTTTCCGTATCAGACTGCCTCAGCAGGGCACAGGGTGAGAAGATCTGCAATATAATCGAGAGTTATGGAATCGCGCCGCATAAAATCGCTTTTGAAATCACAGAGACCATGGCGACAATCGAGAAGATTCTTCCTGAAAATCTCAGGATCCTCACTGACAAGGGATTCTCTCTTGCACTGGATGATTTCGGAACAGAGTACGCGAACATCGACAGTGCCCTGCGCCTTCCCTTCTCCCTTGCTAAGCTGGATAGGTCAGTAATTCATATCGTCCACAATCGCAACCAAATGAAGATCCTGAAACGAATGGTAGGAGTATTCAATGAGCTTGGGCTTGAAACCGTAGCCGAAGGCGTCGACAGTCAGGAGATGATTGATATCGCCGCTTCGGCAGGAGTCAGGTACATGCAGGGATTCTTCTATTCCAAGCCGCTTCCGGTCAATGTCTTCATCAACTATCTGATTCAGAACAAGGAGCGGAATAATCAATGATCTTCAATATCTGGTTCGAGTTCACTTCTCTTCTTTTCCTGATTCTCATAATAATCAGCTTTTCAATGAGCCGAAGTTTTCCAAGCAAGAAAGCAAGGCATTTCAGGTTCTATCTATGGATAGCCGTCATCAATCTGAGTTCCAATATCATCAGTTCAATCATGATCTCATATCCTCAGTCGGTTCCTCTGTGGCTCAATTATGCAGTCAGCGAGGTCTTCTATCTGAGCCAGTTCATCATGTCCATGTCGCTGGTCTATTACATCATGCTTCTCTGCGGCTATCTTGATGGAAACCACAAGGCTGTTTTCTACACTCACATCATAGTTTCCTGTCTTGTGCTTCTATGCATCATGCTCAATCCTCTGACTCATTGGTTCTTCGGATTCACCTCAGATCTGACATACTACAGAGGCGGCGGACTGGCTGTGCTGCTGACACTTGCAGGTCTCAATCTGATCTTCGCTTTCCTCATAGCTTTCAGGAAACGGAAGACTTATCAGTCTGTCAGCCTCTGGGCGCTGGGCTTGTTCAGCTTATTCGTGGTTGCATTCTTTATCATTCAGATGAAATTCCCAAGCATACTTCTGAGCGGCACTTCAATAACATTTGGAACATTGATGCTCTATCTTGATCTTCAGACTCCCCAGGATCAGAAAGATCCTCTTACCAAGACCTATACAAGAAAAGCGTTCTCCGAGTACTGCGAAGAAATGCTTTCGAAGCATAGAAGCTTTCCTATTGTCTTTGCAGACATCAAGAATACCTCTGCCTTCAACAAGACTTTCGGGGAAACAAACGGCAACATCCTGATCAAGACAATAGCCTCCAGACTGATGCACATAAACAGCAAGAACCTTGTCTTCAGATATACTGGAGACAGCTTCATGATAATCATTCGAAGCCGCAAGAGCTTCGCATCGCTTGTTGAAGAGCTAGCTGCCTTGAAGAAGCAGTCTATTGAACTCAGCGGCGTAACATATGAAATCACTATTCAATCATTCTGCTTCACTCAAATCAAGCAGATGGCTTCACCAAGCGAGCTTGCGAATGTCCTGGAGTATTCAATTCTCAAATGCAAGGAAACCAACGGAGAGCCTCTCATAGTTACCAGAAGCATCATAGACGAAGCAAGGCGAAGCGAAAAAGTTGAGAAGACCCTCAGTTACACGCTTGAGAACAGAACGCTCAGGGTAATGCTTCAGCCAATATATGACATCAAGCAGCGCAAGCCGGTGTTTGCAGAAGCAATGTGCACTATCGATGATCCGGAACTGGGGACAATCCTGCCTGAGGAATTCATACCAATAGCCGAGAAGACCGGTCAGATTGAACTCCTTCATGCTATTCTCCTATCAAAGGTATGCAACCAGCTCAGCTTGATCCCGAAAGGAAACAAGCCCATGTTCGAGGCAATTTCAGTTGATCTTTCTGTATCAGACTGCATCAATCCTAATCTTGCAGAAGAAACAATTGCAGTGATACGCCATTACAACGTCGATCCTAAGATGCTTGTATTCGAGATCACCGAGACCATGGCTACTATTTCATCATTCCTTCCTGAGAACATGAAAAAGCTCGCTGCATTCGGCGTGGGTTTCTCATGCGAGGGCTTTGGAACCGGCTATGCAAATCTTGATACAGTGGCGAAGCTTCCTTTCCACACAGCAAAGCTTGACCGCTCAATCATCTCAATGATCTCAAATGAAAAGGAAAGGACAATCATCACTCAGCTGATTGCATTGCTGAGAGAGCTTGGCCTTGAAACAGTGGCTATGGATGTAAAGAATGAAGAAGAGGCAAGAATGGTCATCGAATCTGGTGCCCACTACATAGAAAGTCCATTCTTCTTCAAGCCATTCCCTATAGAAAGGCTGTCAAAGCCAGCTGATGAAAAGTAAATCCTGTAACAAAAGAGGAGTCGCAATGCGGCTCCTCTTCTTGAAATTGGTTTGATTGTTGGAAAACTACCATCTGAAATGGGAGAATGCCTTGTTGGCTTCTGCCATTCTGTGGGTGTCTTCCTTCTTCTTGAATGCAGCACCAGTATTGGCGTATGCATCAAGCAGTTCGGCTGAAAGCTTTTCAGCCATGGACTTGCCGCTTCTTGCTCTTGCAGCAGTGATGATCCATCTCATGGCAAGTGCTTCGCGACGAGGCTCTCTGATTTCGGTTGGAACCTGATAGGTTGCACCGCCGACACGCTTTGACTTGATTTCAACAACCGGCTTGACATTGTCGATAGCCTTGTTGAAGACATCAAGCGGCTGCTCGCCGGTCTTCTCTCCGAGAACTTTGATTGAGTCATAGATGATCTTGGCAGAAGTTGACTTCTTGCCATCGTACATCATACGGCAGATGAATTTCTCCACAACAACGCTGGAATAGATTGGATCCGGCAGAATTTCTCTTGCTGTAGAAATTGATTTTCTTGGCATGTTCTACCTCCTCTCTAGGCCTTTGGCTTCTTCGCGCCGTATTTGGAGCGGCTTCTCTTTCTGTCTTCGACACCCTGAGTATCCTTTGTACCACGAATAATATGGTAACGGACACCAGGAAGGTCCTTTACTCTGCCGCCCCTCATCAGAACGACCGAGTGCTCCTGCAGGTTATGCCCGATTCCCGGAATATAAGCAGTAACTTCAATTCCATTGGAAAGGCGCACACGAGCAACTTTTCTCAGAGCGGAGTTAGGCTTCTTCGGGGTCACTGTCATGACTCTAGTGCATACTCCGCGCTTCTGAGGGCATCCTTCGAGAGCAGGACTCTTGGTCTTGCTCTTGACGGCTTTGCGACCCTTGCGGATCAGTTGGTTAATAGTAGGCATCTTGCGATACACTCCCTTATCATTTGTTCTATATGCATTGTCGAAGTCAGCATAGAACCGGATGAACATCTTTCAGGCTTCACGTTCCTTACTCTTTGTCGTCGACATCATCGACGTTATCATCAGATTCCACTTCGGGCAATTCGTCTTCTTCATCTTCGTCGAAACCCTGCTGTTCGTCAACAGGTTCATCGCCGAATCTATCCTCTTCATCGTCTTCATAATCATCATCATGATGATGCCTCTTGGCCATTACGTCATCGGCATTATTCTGATTATTCTGATCATAAAGCTCTTCCTCGCGTAGCTTGACGTTGCGGTAGCGCTTCATTCCCGTACCAGCAGGAATAAGGTGTCCGATAACGACATTCTCCTTGAGCCCTCTCAGTTCATCTTTACTACCAGCAATTGCGGCATTTGTCAATACCTTAGTTGTTTCCTGGAATGAAGCTGCACTGACAAACGAGTCAATGCTCAGACTGGCGTTGGTGATTCCAAGCAGGTACGGCCTTGCAATTGCAGGCTGTCCGCCATCGGCCAGCACCCTTCTGTTTTCTTCATGGAAGCGGTATTTGTCCACTTTCTGTCCAAGAATGAAGCTGGTATCTCCGACGCTCAGCACCTGAACCTTTCTCAGCATCTGCCTGATTACGATTCCGATATGCTTGTCATTGATATCAACACCCTGGTCACGGTAAACAGACTGGATTTCCTTCACGAGGTAGGTCTGAAGTGCATTTTCACCGCAGATCTCAAGAATGTCATGTGGATCAGGAGTGCCGTCGCACAGCGGATCGCCCGCCTCGACTGCATCGCCCGGTCTAACCAGAACGTTCTTGCTTGTCGGCACAAGATGCTTGAACTCGCGACCGAATTCATCAGTGACGATGATCGTCCGCTTGCCCTTCACAATAGGACCGAACTTGACTGTTCCATCGACAACCGCAAGCACGGAAACATTCTTCGGCTTTCTAGCCTCGAACAGATCTCCTACTCTCGGCAGGCCTCCGGTGATGTCGTTTGACTTCGCACCGGACTTAGGCAGTCTTGCAAGAACCTCGCCCTTTGTGACCATCTCTCCATCCTCTACCTGAATGTAAGCATCAGCAGGAAGGTGATATCCAGCAAGGTCGTTTCCATCCTTGTCGATTACATAGAGCGAAGGCTCGATGTTCTCGGTATTGTGCCGTATGGTCTTGTGAATGACCTTTCCAGTTTCCTGATTCACCTCATCGGCATAAGTCAGTCCCTTTGTAAGGTCTCGGTACTCAATCAAGCCATCGAACTCGCTTATGAACGGCTCGAAGAACGGATCGAACACTACTACAGGATCATCGGCAGCGACATAGTCGCCGATGTTGACCTGAAGCTCTGAACCGTTACGGATGTCTGCCCTGAAGTCAGATGAAAGAACAAGAAGCTTCTTGCCGACGAACTTGATCCGTCCGCCCATCTTGTTGCACTTGATCTCCTGTCCGTCCTTTGTGGCATAAACAGTGAATCCTGGGATTCTATCGCCGTCAGCGACCTTGGCCTCGACTCCATTCTCAACATCAATCGAATCAAGAACGTTGCTGTAGATCAGCTTGCCCTTTCGAGTGAACACACGGACTCCGTCAGCTTCACGAGTGACGATATTGCCGAAGATGTTCTCTACGAATATCGGGTGCTTGAACACAAGCTTGTTCTCTTCTGCGCCTGTTGTAGCTGTTCCGCCGACATGGAACGTTCTCATCGTGAGCTGTGTTCCAGGCTGTCCGATTGATTCAGCAGCAATGGTTCCTACAGCTTCACCGATATCGACCGTCTTGTTGGTTGCAAGGTTTCTTCCGTAGCATTTGCGGCATACACCATGCTTTGCTTCACAGGTGAGAACTGTTCTCACGAATACCTGCTGAACGCCTGCATCCTCGATTTCCTTCGCTTTCTCATCGGAAATCTCCTGATCGACGCCGAGAATGACCTCGCCGGTGATCGGGTGGCACACAGGCTCCAGCGTATAATAGCCGACAATTCTATCAGAAAGAGATACCAGAACTTCATCGCCCTTCATCACTGCACCGCGGTAGATTCCATTGATTGTTCCGCAATCCTCTTCGTTGACGACAACGTCCTGCGAAATATCAACCAGTCTTCTGGTAAGGTATCCTGCTTCTGCTGTCTTGAGAGCGGTATCGGAAAGACCCTTACGGGCACCGTTGGTAGAAATGAAGAACTCCATGATTGAAAGCCCTTCCTTGAAGTTGGACTTGATCGGGAACTCGATGATTGCACCGTTAGGACGGCTCATCAAGCCTCGCATTCCGCCTAGCTGTCTGATCTGAGTCTGAGATCCTCTTGCGCCGGAATCGGCCATGAGGAACAGCGGGTTGAATCCGCGCTGGCTCTTTCTCAGCTCATCCATAAGCTTGTCAGAAAGCTTTGAGTTTGCAACTGTCCAAATATCAATCAGACGGTTATAGCGCTCTTCCTTGGTGATATGTCCCTGCTTGAACTGGTCCAGAATCTCATTCTGTTCCTTGTTTGCAGCATCGACAATCTCCTTCTTGCAAGCCGGAACTATCATATCTGACAGTCCGATTGTTGCACCGAAGACCGTTGCGTACTTGAATCCAATATCCTTGATGCTGTCCAGAAGCTTGACGACAACCGAGTTCGGGCATGTCTTCAAAGCATATCCGATAAGCTTCTTGAGCTCTTTGTCTCCGAAGCATTTGTTGATCATGTCGAATCCGATGGCATCTGTCTTTGGAAGGACATCGAAGAATATAAGTCTTCCTGCAGTCGTGTAATCCTCAGGATCCTTCGGATAGGTGAATCTCTTTCCATCCTCGAACTTGTAGCCGATCTTTGCATTGTAAGACAGAGAACCGGCTTCAATCGCCATGAGGACCTCAGAGAAGCTCTCGAAGTACTTGCCCTGCCCGATATCGTCTTCCTTCACTCTGGTCAGGTAGTTGATTCCGAGAATCATATCCTGGCCTGGGAACACGACAGGCTTTCCGTTTGCCGGATCCAGAAGGTTCGTGGTGCTGAGCATAAGCGTCCAGCACTCCATCTGAGCGGCCTGGGTAAGAGGAACATGGATTGCCATCTGGTCTCCATCGAAGTCTGCATTGTATGCATGGCATACAAGCGGATGGAGCTTGATTGCTTTTCCATCGACAAGAACCGGCTCGAAAGCCTGAATTCCAAGTCTATGCAGAGTAGGAGCTCTGTTGAGCATCACAGGATGCTCTCTGACAACATCATCAAGGATGCTCCAGACCTCATTGGTCTCATCCTCGACAAGGCTCTTCGCCTTCTTGATGTTGGAAACAGTTCCATTCTGAATAAGCTTCTTCATGATGAACGGCTTGTAAAGCTCGAGTGCCATCTTCGAAGGAAGACCGCACTGGTGAAGCCTGAGTTCAGGTCCTACGACGATTACTGAACGTCCTGAGTAGTCAACACGCTTTCCAAGAAGGTTCTGTCTGAATCTTCCCTGCTTGCCCTTGAGCATATCGGAAAGAGACTTGAGAGGCCTGTTGTTGGCTCCCTTGACTGCATTCTTCTTGCGCTTTGAGTTATCAAACAGCGCATCAACTGCATCCTGGAGCATTCTCTTCTCGTTGCGGATGATGATGTCAGGGGCATGAAGGTTGATGAGCCTGTTGAGCCTGTTGTTTCTGTTGATCACTCTTCTATAAAGATCGTTGAGGTCGCTTGTTGCGAAACGTCCTCCGTCGAGCTGGACCATAGGTCTCAGATCTGGCGGTATGACAGGAATCACTGTAAGAATCATCCACTCCGGCTTATTGCCGCTGTTTCTGAAGTTCTCGCAGACTTCAAGTCTCTTGAGCACCCTCTTGTCGATCTTGTCGCCCTTGGCTCTCATGGTTTCCCTGAGTTCCTCAGCCACCTTGTCCAGATCGAGGTTCTGAAGGAGAATCCTGATTGCTTCGGCGCCCATCATGGCCGAGAAGCCCTCGCCGTACATCTCTCGATCCTGGATGTATTCATCTTCGGTCAGGAGCTGACGATCCTTGAGGTCTGTCTCACCATGATTGAGCACGATGTACTTCTCATAGTAAAGAACACTCTGCAATGCAGTCTTCGGTATATCAAGAAGAAGGCTCATCTTCGATGGAGTCGAACGATAATACCAGATATGAGAAACAGGAGAAGCAAGGGTAATGTGCCCCATTCTCTCTCTTCTCACCTTGGTATTCGTAACCTCGACTCCGCATCTGTCGCAGACAACGCCGCGGTAGCGGATTGATTTGAACTTTCCGCAGAAGCATTCCCATTCCTTTGTGGTTCCGAAAATCTTCTCGCAGAAGAGACCATCTCTTTCCGGCCTGAGAGTACGGTAATTGATAGTCTCCGGCTTCTTCACTTCCCCGTAGGACCAAGCTTTGATCTGCTCGGGCGAAGCCAGTTTTATTCTAACGCTGTCGAAATCCTGTATTTCTTTCATTATCCGTTAACTCCTGCTTGTTTGGTTGGCTTTCTTGTTGATAAGCTCTTCATCGCGCTCTGTAAGCGGAACCTGCTTTCCCTTGGAATCGTAAACCGACATATCCAAAGCAAGCCCTCTGATTTCCTGAACCAGCACATTGAATGCCTCAGGAATTCCGAACGAAGTCGTCGGGCTTCCCTTGACAATGCTCTGATAGACATTGACTCTTCCGTTCATGTCATCGCTCTTGATCGTCAGAAGCTCCTGAAGAGTATTGGCAGCGCCGTAGGCCTCAAGTGCCCAGACCTCCATTTCTCCAAGTCTCTGTCCTCCGAACTGAGCTTTTCCTCCGAGCGGCTGCTGTGTCACCAGCGAATACGGGCCTGTGGAACGTGCATGCATCTTGTCATCGACAAGGTGGTGCAGCTTCAGGTAGTAGATATATCCGCAGAACACAGGATTCACGAACGGGATTCCGGTACGTCCGTCATAAAGCACGGTCTTGGAGTTCTTCGGAAGGTCTGCTTCGACCATCTTGTCCTCAATCTGCTCCTGGGAAGCACTCTGGAACACCGGTGAGGTGTACCACTCATCAAGCTTCACTGCAGCCCATCCGAGCTGAGTTTCCATAAGCTGTCCGATATTCATTCGTGAAGGAACGCCGAGCGGGTTGAGACAGACATCAAGCGGTGTCCCGTCTTCCATGAACGGCATATCTTCTTCTGGAAGGATCCTTGAAACAACACCCTTGTTTCCATGGCGTCCTGCCATCTTATCGCCTTGTCTGAGCTTTCTCTTGGTGGCAATCAAGACCTTCACGGTCTCCTCCACTCCTGGAGGAAGATCATCACCGGAGTCACGTCTGAGACGCTGAACATCGATGACCACGCCCTCTGTTCCATGAGGAACTTTGAGCGAAGTATCACGGACTTCTTTTGCCTTCTCTCCGAATATGGAGTTGAGCAGCCTGAATTCCGGGGTTGTGTCGCTTTCGTTCTTCGGAGTGATCTTTCCGACCAGGATATGTCCCGGACGGACCATCGTTCCGATGTTGACGATTCCGTCCGCATCGAGATTCTCGATCTTCTTGTCAGAGGTGCTTGGAATATCACGGGTGAGCTTCTCGTTGCCGAGCTTGGTCTCACGGATATCAGTTGAAAGTTCTCTGATATGGATTGATGTGTAGATATCCTCTTTCACAACACGCTCGGAAATCAGAACAGCATCCTCGTAGTTGTACCCGTTCCAAGGAACGAATCCGACAAGAATGTTTCTTCCAAGTGCAAGCTCTCCGCCTTCAGTCGCAGGACCATCAGCAAGGATGCCGCCCTTCTCCACATACTCTCCGACCGAAACGATCGGCTTCTGTGTGAAGCAGGTATCCTGGTTTGTTCTCTGGAATTTCTGAACGATGTACTTATCCTCTTCACCCTTGATTTCAGGATCATCCGGTGATACGCGAATTTCGGTAGAGGAAACATAGGAAACAACTCCAGGTCTCTTTGCCTTGATCAGGACTCCGCTGTCATATGCAGTCTTGCCTTCCATTCCGGTTCCCACTCTAGGAGCCTCTGGGAATACAAGAGGAACTGCCTGACGCTGCATGTTCGATCCCATCAGAGCACGGTTTGCATCATCATGCTCAAGGAACGGAATCAGCGATGCAGCGACTGAAATAACCTGCTTAGGAGAAACGTCCATGAATGAGACTTCTTCCGGAGCAACAGTCATGTAGTCGCCTTTCAGACGGCACGGCACATCCTTGTTGACAAACGAACCGTCGGAGTTGAGCTCTGCGTTCGCCTGTGCAATGTAGTACTTCTCTTCATCGTTTGCATCAAGGTAGACTACTTCGTGAGTTGCCTTGCCTTTCACGACCTTTCTGTACGGAGTCTCGAGGAATCCATAGCTGTTCACTCTGGTATAGTTGGCCAGGGAGACAATAAGACCGATGTTCGGTCCTTCAGGAGTCTCAATAGGGCACATCCTTCCGTAATGGGTGTAATGGACGTCTCGTACTTCGAATCCAGCTCTGTCTCTGTTGAGTCCGCCGCTGCCAAGAGCAGTGAGCCTTCTCTTATGGGTAAGCTCAGAAAGCGGATTGATCTGATCCATGAACTGCGAGAACTGGCTGCTGCCGAAGAATTCCTTGATCACTGCAACAATAGGCTTGTTGGCGATCAGATCCTGCGGCTTGACGGACGATCCAGTCTCCTGGTTCATCCTTTCCTTTGCAATTCTCTCCATTCGGGTGAATGCAACCTTGAGCTGCTGCTGAAGAAGCTCGCCGACGCTTCTGACACGCCTGTTTCCAAGGTGGTCGATATCATCGACATTCTCTTCGCCATCGTAGACCTTGATCAGGTAGCGCATCGTATTGATGATGTCCGCAGGGCAGAGAACGGTGCTCTTGTTCGTATTGATCTCGTTCTCGTCGTTTGAGAACTTCTTTATGAGCTTGTATCTTCCTACAGAACCCAGATCGTAACGTCTTGTTGAGAAGAACATCTCAGGAAGCTCTTTCTCGGCTCTTTCGACGCTGACCATCTCGCCACTCATCAGAACGCTGAAGATCTGAGTAAGGACGGTTTCCTTGGTCGGCTCGTCAAAGCC
>JAQUYU010000026.1:11162-19306 GCA_028691695.1 Sphaerochaetaceae bacterium
TAGGTCCTGCCCTTCTTCTTGCATTCGATTTCAGAGAATTTGATATTGTCGAAATCCAGCTTGTATGACTCATAATCAAGAGTCATGTCGCTGTTCTGGCTGGTGATTGGAAATGTTGATTCGAAAACATCTTCAAGGCCCTGGCCCTTGACTGGCTCAAGCCCTTCCTTGAGCTTATCGCTCTGCAGGAAATTCTCGTAGGAATCCTTCTGAATTCCAATAAGATCGGGAAGTTCACAAGTCTCTTCGAACTTCTTCCCTATGTAAATGCGGTTTTTGGATTTGCCCGTGGCAACCATTTTGAACCCTCCAACTCAGTTTGAGGATGAAAACATCGCTTTTAAAAGCGGGCAGCAGGACTATCTCACCTGCACCTATTCCGTCTTTTCCACCTCTATCCGTCCAATATTGGCGACGGACATAAGTAGAAACACGATGTTGCGCTTAACGAAAATTGCTGTCCTCTCCAATAGGAGGGGACAAAACAGGCTTTCTGCCCGGAAACCCGAACAGAAAACCTGGTCTGATTTGATTTATTTTACTTCGACAGTTACGCCGGCAGCCTCAAGCTTTTCCTTGAGAGAAGCAGCTTCGGCCTTGGAAATGCCTTCCTTGACCTTTCCGCCCTGCTCAACAAGATCCTTTGCTTCCTTAAGTCCGAGGTCTGTGCAGGCCCTGACTTCCTTGATTGCAGGAATCTTCTTCGCAGGATCGAAGCCCTTGATGATGACATCAAACTCTGTCTGTTCCTCAACGGCCTCAGCCGGTGCGGCGCCAGCAGCAGCGGCAGGTGCAGCAGCGGCAGCTGCTGTTACGCCGAACTTCTCTTCCATAGCCTTGATAAGGTCAGAGACCTCAAGAACTGTCATGTTTGCAATTGTTTCCAGAATTTCTTCTTTGGTAGCCATATTATCTTCTCCTAAATAATTTTTTTCAGCAATAGTTGGTTACAGAACGAAGACTAATGCTGTTAGTTTTCTGTTTTTGCTTCAAGCTTTTCAGAGTAAGCAAGAAGAGTCGCGGCCAGCTTCTGGACAGGAGCATTCATGGTACCCATGAGGATGCTGATGAGCTCGAGCTTGCCCGGCAATTTCGAGAATGCTTCGGTCTGAGCGCCATCATAGACTTTTCCGTCAATGTAGCTCCCCTTCACAACGAGCTTGCTTGTAGCTTTTGCGCTTGCAAACATGGCCTTGGCTGCAGGTCCTTCGTTGTCACCCTTTGCAAGAACCATAGCCGTCGGTCCCTTGAGGCATTCATCCATACCCTTATGATTGAGTTCATTAAGCGCAATCTTTGCAAATCTGTTCTTCACAACTCTGCAGACAGCATCGTGCTTTCTGAGCTCGCGGCGGAGATCGGTAATTTCTCCGACTGTCATTCCTCTGTATTCAGCGAAGAAGAATCCAGTGTAATCCTTGAATTCATTCTTAAGTTGGTCAACAGCTTTCTCTTTCTCCGGTGTAACCCGGGTCTTGTGATCAATAACGGCCATCATGCGCCTCCTTAAGCATTCTTGTCAGCAACAGCTTCATTTGCAAAATCCACGGACACGCCAGGACCCATCGTTGAAGCCAATGCAACTGATTCGACATAATCACCCTTGAGGTCGACCGGTCTTCTCTTGAGGATTTCTGCATAGACCACTTTTGCGTTCTCTGCAACATCTTCAGGATTCATTGAAACCTTGCCGATTGAAAGGTGAACTACACCTGTCTTGTCCGAACGGAACTCGACTCTTCCCTGACGAAGCTCAGCAAGAGCTCCCTTGAGATCCATGGTGACGGTATGGGTCTTCGGGTTCGGCATCAATCCTCTTCTTCCGAGGATCGGTCCCAGACGTCCGACCGACTTCATCATATCCGGTGTAGCAACAGCTACATCGAAATCCATCCAGCCGCCCTTGATCTTCTCTACGAGATCATCGTCGCCGACATATGCAGCTCCTGCAGCCTTGGCCTCTTCGGCCTTGTCGCCCTTGGCGAAGACAAGAATCTTCTTCTCGGCCGAGAACTGATGCGGGAGCACCACTGTGTCTCTGACACTCTGGCTCTTAGACAGCAGAAGACTCACATGGAGCTCCACAGTCTCATCGAACTTCGCATAGGCGGTGTTCTTGACGATCTGGGAAGCCTCTGCGAAACTGTACGACTTGGTCTGGTCATACTTCTTCACTGCTTCAAGATATTTCTTTCCGTGCTTCATTTCTCTACCTCCACTCCCATGCTTCTTGCTGTGCCGGCAACGATTTTCTTCGCCGCTTCGACATCATTGGCATTGAGGTCAGGCAGCTTGACCTTTGCAATCTCCTCAAGCTGAGCCTGAGTGATCTTGCCTACTTTCTCTTTGTTCGGAACAGCGCTTGCCTTAGCAAGACCAAGAGCTTTCTTGATCAGCACTGAGGCTGGAGGGGTCTTGAGAATAAAACTGAAAGTACGGTCAGCATAAACTGTAATGACCGCAGGAACAACCAGTCCTGGATCGAACTGCTTTGTTCTTTCATTGAACTGCTGGACGAACTGAGGGGCACTTACGCCATGAGGTCCAAGAGCCGGTCCTACTGGAGGGGCTGGAGTGGCCTTCTGGGCGGGACATTGCAATTTGACAATTGCAATAACCTTCTTTGTTGCCATGATTTTCTCCTATATAACATGGTGCAATCAAGCGCCATGCCTGGTAATAACGCCTGTCATACGATCAGGCTCCCACCTATCCGGTCTCCCGGAGAGGAGTATCAAATTAAGGGCGCATCTGCAAAAAATCAGAAATGCAGGCCACTGCGCCATCAGGCCCGCTGTCTTATACCTTCTCCACCTGAGTGAAGTCGACATCCACCGGAGTAGGCCTTCCGAATATCTCAACGGATACCCGAAGGCGGGACTTCTCCGAATTGACATCCTCGACTGCACCGGCGAACTGATCGAATGGCCCATCGACGATCCGCACCTTGTCTCCGATGCTGAACGTCTGCTTGGGCTTGAATGTGCTCTCGCCCTGGATCTCTCCAGTCTGCCTGAGTATCTCGGTGTATTCCTCTTTTGAAAGAGGCTTCGGCATCGTTCTGGATGTGCCAGTAAGGAAGCCAGTAACACCTTCGATCCTCTTGATCTGGGTGCAGACATCCTTCCAGTTGATATCGGTAAGGTCAAGATCCACAAGGATGTATCCTGGAAGAATCTTCTCCCGGATCTCCTTTTTCTTTCCATCCTGGTTCTCGGTATGAGTAGCGAATGGAATCTTCACATCGAAACAGAACATGGCGAAGTCGGAGCTGAGCTCCATCATCCGCCTGATGATCCTTTCGATCTTCTGCTCATATCCAGAATAAGTATGTACTACGAACCAGCCTCTTGACATCTCTACCTCTTACTAGAACAACAGCTCAAGTCCCTTGAGCAGGAGGAAATCCACCAGCCCGAGAAACACAGCGAAAACGAACGATGAGACGATAACGACGACTGTTGACTTCCCGATATACTGACGGGATGGCCATACAACCTTCTTCATCTCTGCGACGCTTTCCTTGAAATACCTAATGATCTTCTTCATGATCGGCTCCTATTGGGCAAGAACTTCAGGCCAGGAGGGATTCGAACCCCCAACACCCGGTTTTGGAGACCAGTGCTCTAACCGTTGGAGCTACTGACCTAGAATATTCTCACAATAGCAATGCTATTTGATTTTTGTTTCTCTGTGCAGCGTGTGCTTGCGCTCGAACGGGCAGTACTTATTAAGCTCAAGCTTGCCCGGAGTATTACGGCGGTTCTTCTCCGTAGTGTAATTCTTCCGCTTGCACTCTGTGCACTGCAGGGCGATTTTCTCAACCGGTCCCTTTTTCTTATCTGCCATACTCTACTCCTCTGCCTCGGAAAGCCGAAGCAAACACTTAAAGCCTTCGGGCGGAATCGAACCGCCGACCCCATCCTTACCAAGGATGTGCTCTACCACCTGAGCTACAAAGGCAAATGCACACAATTAGGGCGTGCAAATGACAAAATAGCAATTGTCCACTGTTTTGTCAATAATGGGCAAAGCCAAACACGGAATTATTATCCATTGAATAAAATAAGTCAACGGTCTGGCCAAACCTTTATTCCTCGCCCGCGCTCACTTCCTTGCAGCATCCTCAAGAGAGGTATCCTTCCCGTTGCGATGCACCACCGGGCAGCTGCCGACATGCCAGATCCGCTGTGCATATTCCGAAATGCTGCGATCGGACGAGAACTTGCCGCTGCATGCAATATTCATAACCGACTTTGAATTCCAGCTGGCACGGTCATCGCTGTAAAGCTTGAGTGCCTTTTCATGAACATCCGCATACATCCTGAGGTCTGCAAGCAGCATGAACCTATCCTTGCCTTCCTCGAATACAGCTTTTCTGAGAGGATCGAAGATATGAGGTTCTGATACATTGAAATATCCGGAAAGCAGAAGGTTCACCATGTTCTTGATCTCTTCATCCGCGAAGATGAACGAATACGGGTCATAGTGATTCCGAAGGGCCTGCACCTCATCCGCCGTATGACCGAAGATGAAGATATTGTCCCGCCCTACAGCCTCGGCTATCTCGACGTTGGCTCCATCCATCGTTCCCACAGTCATTGCGCCATTGACCATGAACTTCATGTTTCCAGTGCCTGAAGCTTCCATCCCTGCAGTGGAAAGCTGCTCCGAGATATCAGACGCCGGTATGATCTTCTCTGCCATAGTCACCCTGTAGTTAGGCATGAAATAGACGGCAAGCTTCTCTTTCACCGCAGCATCGTTGTTCACGATCTGCGCCAGGTTGCAGATGAGCTTGATCGACAGCTTGGCATTCACGTATCCGGGAGCCGCCTTGCCGCCGAACAGGAACGTTGTCTTAGGAAAGCTTTCGTAGTACTTGCGGTCGTTCTTCAGCCTCAGGTATACAAGAAGTATATCCATCGCATTCAGAAGCTGCCTCTTGTACTCATGTATTCTCTTCACCTGGACATCGAATACCGAATCCGGATCGACGGAAATGCCGCAATCATGCAAGAGGTAATTTGAGGCCCGTACCTTGCAGTCTCGCTTTGTCTTTGCAAACTTCTCACAGAAGAGCCGATCCGAAGAAAGCGGCGCAAGCTTTGAAATCTGAGAGAAGTCAGTGATCCAGCCATCGCCTATTGCGCTGGTTATGAGCCCAGAAAGCTCTGGATTGGCCGAAAGAAGCCATCGTCTCTGCGTGATTCCGTTAGTGACATTGGTGAACCTGTCCGGATAGATTGTGCTGAACTCCGGGAACATCTGAGTCCGCAGCAGCTTGCTGTGTAGCTCTGCTACCCCATTGGTCGAATGGCTTCCGATGATTGCAAGGTTCGCCATCCGCACATTCTTCGGATTGGATTCCTCGATTATGCTCACCTTACGGATTGCATCCTCCTTCATCGGGAAGAACGTGATGGCAGTCTCAAGGAATCTCCTATTGATCTCGTATATAATCTGAAGATGCCGTGGAAGAAGAGAGCCCATCATATCCACTGACCATTTCTCAAGCGCTTCCGGCATCAGAGTATGGTTGGTATAGCCCATGACCTTCACTGTGATGTCCCATGCAGTATCCCAGTCGAGATTCTCGATATCCACCAGGATTCTCATAAGCTCGGCAATGGCAATCGAAGGATGTGTGTCGTTGAGCTGGATTGCGGCGAAATCGGGGAAGCGTCTCCAGTCCTGCTTCTCACGCTTGAACCGGCGAACGATGTCGCTCAGGGCGCAGGCGACGAAGAAATACTGCTGCTTGAGCCTCAGGATCTTGCCCATGTAGCCGGTATCGTTCGGATAGAGCACCTGGCTTATGTTCTCAGCCTGGTTGCGTTCACGAACGCTCTCGGTGTAATCACCCTCGTTGAACTCCTTGAAGTCGAACTCATTGGCAGCACGTGCCGAGAAAAGCCTCAGCGTATTGACCGTCTTTGCTCCGTATCCGATGATCGGCATGTCGTAGGCCAGCCCCTGAACCACTTCGGACCCGACCCACTTGTAGCAGTCTCTTCCGCCTTCACGGATCACCTGCACCGTTCCTCCGAACTGAACAGGAAGCACAAGATCCGGCCTGCAGATCTCCCATGGATTGCCATAGCCTGAAAGCCATGGATCAGGCTGCTCGATCTGGTATCCATTCTGGATCTTCTGATTGAAGATGCCGTAGTTGTACCGTATTCCATAGCCGTAGGCAGGAATCTGAAGCGTAGCCATTGAATCCATGAAGCATGCAGCCAGACGCCCCAAGCCTCCGTTTCCAAGCCCTGCATCCTTCTCCATCTCCTCAAGCTCTTCATAGCTGTAGCCCAGCTTCGACATCGCCTCGCGCACCGGAGCCTCAAGCTGAAGATTGACGATATTGTTGTTCATCGCCCGTCCCATCAGGAACTCAAGCGAAAGATAATACACCCTCTTTGCACTGCTGCTGCGTTGGGTCTTGCGGCTTTCGTCCCATTGATGGATGATCCTGTCCCTGATGGCCAGAGCCAGGGCTGTGAAGCGGTTCTCCTCGGTCGCATGGTAGATATCAGCATCCATCGTGTACTTCAGCTGCTCTGCGAAATCCTTCTCGATAGCCTCCGCCGACGGAGTGAATCTTGTATTCTGAACGGAACTATTGCTTGTCTTGGTCATAAATCCTCGCTGCATTCACAATAACATCAAACTTATCATCTGGCAACATTATGCAAACCGGTTTGCAACTTTTTTCCGTCAAACCAAGGCAAAAAAGCAAATAATGCACTTAAAACAATTTAATCTGTTTTTTCTGGCCAATCCTTCATTCTTCATCATCAGTTTCATAAAATTGAAAGGAGCCGGAGATAATTATCGGCGGTAAGCTCAAGATCGCTTTTTGCCCTGATTCTGGACTCTCTGAAAGGGATTGCCAAACGGTTCGTGGAGAAAATTGCATCTACCCCTTGACTGTATACAGCTTCGATGCCGTCGCCTATATCGCCAACGAAAGCAATGACACGGGCCTTCGAATGAGAAGCCCTCACCCTTCTAGCAACGCCGATGACTACTTTGCCCCTGAGGCTCTGCGAATCAATCTTCCCCTCTCCTGTGAAGACGAAATCCGCATTGCGTGCTTTTTCATCAAAGTCCACAGCATCAAGCACAGTCTCGATTCCCATCCTCAGCTCAGCGCCGAAGAAGGCCACCATTCCGGCGCCCATTCCCCCTGCAGCCCCTCCGCCTGGAAGAGTCCTTACGTCCACTCCAAGACCATCAAGGATTCTATCTCCAAGCACCTCAAGACCGCAGTCAAGAGTCCTGACCATCTCAGGATCTGCTCCCTTCTGCGGACCGAACACGCATGCAGCTCCATTCTCTCCATAAAGAGGATTGTCGACATCGCACATCGCAGTGATCCGCACACCAGAGAAGGCAGGATCAAGACCGGATGCGTCAATCCTAGCAATCCGGCTGAGCGTGCCTCCTGCTGGCACGAAGCTCTTCCCTTCATGATCGAGGAACTTCACTCCGCAGGCTGCAGCAGCTGGGCAGCCGCCATCGGTGGTGCAGCTGCCTCCAAGTCCGACGATTATCTTCCTGCATCCTCTTCTGGCAGCGTCAAGCATCTGCTCTCCGACTCCGTACGTTGATGTGACAAGCGGGTTCAGCTTCCCATCGGCAAGAGGCAGTCCAGCACAGGACGCCATCTCAATCACAGCAGTATCGCCATTGACCAGGCCATAGCAGCAGTCCACCTTCTCGGAAAACGGCCCTGAGACAGAAACAGCAATCCTTTGTCCTCCGATAGCCTGCAGAAATGCATCAACGCTTCCTTCGCCGCCATCGGCAACTGGAATCGAAGTTATTGAAGCTTCTGGGTAATACTTGGAAATCACTTTCCGAAAGATCCCGCAGATTTCCGAAGAGCTCATCGTCCCTTTGAACGAATCAGGAATAAGAACAAAGCTATCTGCTTTCATGCTGCCCTCCAGATGACATCGGAAATGATACCATCAGGATACAGTTTTCTCAATTCTTTTAAGGCAGAAGCAGTAATTTCTCGGAAGCAGTCCCTTCTCTTCGCTGTCCATCAGGAATCTCCGGGCTTGATCCCTTCCATCAAAGCCTTCGCCAAACACCATAAGCTCTCCATTCACCCAAACAAGCACTCTGAACATCTT
>JAQUYU010000133.1 GCA_028691695.1 Sphaerochaetaceae bacterium
GAATGAACAGGAAGATCAAAGAGAAGCAGAGCTTCATAGACTGGTTCATAAACAGCAACGGGGCAACTTCGGTCGCTGTCGTCCTTCTTGGATTCCTCTTCGGAACCATCCTTGTGGCACTGGTGGGGAAGAAGCCTAGCAACATGTTCAAGGCGATCTTCATCTCGATCGTCGGGCAGGCGAACAACAAGGGCGTCTGGAATTTCCGATACGTCGGAGAGACGCTTGCTTATTCAATACCTTACGTTCTGACTGGCCTGACCATGGCATTTGCATGCAGAGTCGGGCTGTTCAATATTGGAGGCGAAGGCCAGTACATTGTCGGAATGACGATTGCTCAGACTGTAGCCTTGCTGATTCCTGCTTTCCGCGGCCAGTGGATCCTCTGCCTTGCTCTTGCAATAGTCGGCGGAGCAATATGGGGAGGAGTAGTTGGAATCCTCAAAGCGAGGTTTCAGGTAAGCGAGGTTGTTGCAACGATAATGCTCAACTACATAGCCCTTTACGGGTCGCGTCTGATAAGCTTCCAGCTGCCTGGAGCCACGACCTACAAGACCGCTCCGCTTCCGGATACCGCAATGCTGGAGAAGGTTCTGATCAAGACATCCAACCTGAACATCTCGTTCTTCATAATGCTTGCAGCCTGCCTTCTTTACTGGTTCATAATGGAGAAGACCAAGCTCGGCTTCGGCTTCAGAGCCACAGGGCTCAACAAGGATGCGGCTCGCTGCAGCGGAATCAATGTGGTGAAGAACATCGGGCTGTCAATGGCAATCTCCGGTGCTTTCTCTGGTCTTGCCGGAGCCTGCGTTCTCCTTGGTGGAGCATTCACAAGCGGAAGAATCCTTGCCGGTCAGGACAACTACGGATTCATGGGAATCGCAGTAGCCTTGGTTGGAAACAACACCGCACTGGGAACGCTTCTTGCAGGTATTCTGTTCGGAATCCTCAAGGAATCCCAGTCACTTATGCAGAATCTGGATATTCCTAAGGAAATAACATTCATAATCCAGGGTCTGATAGTCGTATTCATCGCCCTGAGAAGCGGGCTTGAACTTGTCAAGCAGTACCGCGCAAAGCAGAAAGTCAGGAAGGAGGTGCTTGCGAAATGAACATGATACTTGGAAGCTTGCCTACAGTGCTGATGATAGTTGCACCTATTCTTATAACGGCAATCGGTGGCATGATCTGCGAACGATCCGGAGTTGTGAATATTGCCCTTGAAGGGCTTATGGGAATCGGGGCATGCGCAGCGGCAAGCACGCATGTACTGATGGAGAGCGCCGGCTGTGGAAGATACAGCCTTGTGATTGCACTTCTTGTCGGCATGATCATATCCGGGCTTTTCTCGCTTATTCATGCAGTGGCGGCAATCAACTTCAATGCGGATCAGACGATTTCCGGCACAGGGATCAACCTTCTTGCAGATGGAGTGACGATCTTCGCATCTCAGATTCTTTTCCATGCGGACCGCACACGCGAGTTCAGAATGGGAATGGTGGTGGACAAGATCGGATTGTATCCTACTGCATACATTGCAGTTGCAGTTGTCCTCATTGCCTGGTTCGTGATGTACAAGACACCATTCGGGCTTCACCTGCGTGCCTGCGGTGAGCATCCGGCAGCCGCTGACTCCGTTGGAATCAATGTGAAGAAGATCCGTTACATCGGAGTTGCTGTTTCAGGAGTTCTTTCGGGACTTGCCGGAGGCTGCATTGTCCTGACTCAGACCATTCAGTACACATCGAACACGATCAACGGACGAGGGTTCATTGCCATCGCAGCAGTCGCATTCGGACGCTGGACTCCGCTCGGGGTCACAGGGGCTGCGCTCCTATTCGGAGCTGCTCAGGCGTTCAGCGTTATTGCCACGAACTTCCCTGCGCTGAAGGTGATTCCTGCTGAATGGTTCAACATGCTCCCTTATGCTGTGACGCTCATTGCGCTTATAGCTTTCAGCGGAAAAGATTATGCTCCTCAGGCCAGCGGGAAGCCGTACAGCGGGGGAGCCTCCTGATTCTCTGTGTGTGTTTTTCTCTGTCGGGCTTGAATGATTTGTTGTTTTGTGTTGTAAACATCAACAAACAATGTTAAAATGCAATTGTCGTCCGATGTGACGAATTAATTTTTGGAGGATATGAAATGAAAAAGTTTTTCACAGTTCTTCTAGTACTGGCCGTTGCTTTCTCTGCTTTCGCACAGGGAACAGCTGAAACAGCCGTTGCCAAGAAGGCCGCTTACTCTGTTGCAATGATCACTGACTACGGTGATATCACCGACCAGTCATTCAACCAGACCACCTATGAAGCCTGCAAGCAGTATTGCGAGGCAAATGGCATCAAGTTCGCTTATTACAAGCCAGCTGGAGATTCCACTGCTGAGCGTGTTGCAATGATCGAGAAGGCCGTGGACGAAGGATACAACATCATCGTCATGCCGGGCTTTGCATTCGCAGGCGCAATCAAGGAAGCTGCACCGCAGAATCCTGAAGTCAAGTTCGTTGCTCTTGACGTTTCTGAATATGACCTCACCGGAGCTGACATGAGCAATGTCTACTCGATGGTCTACCAGGAAGAGCTCGCTGGCTACATGGCTGGCTATGCTACAGTCAAGCTCGGCTACACCAAGCTCGGATACCTCGGCGGAATGGCTGTTCCGGCAGTTGTACGCTACGGATACGGATTCCTTCAGGGAGCCGATGACGCAGCTAAGGAACTTGGAATCACCATCGATGTCAACTACGTCTATGGCAACCAGTTCTATGGCGATGCTGATATCACAGCTTACATGGATACCTGGTACAAGAGCGGAACCAAATGCGTGTTTGCATGCGGCGGCGGCATCTGGACATCTGCTGCAGAAGCAGCTGCCAAGGTCGGCGGAAAGGTTCTTGGAGTTGACGTTGATCAGGCTCCGATCATTGATGGCGCTTACGGTGCCGGCATGACAGTCACTTCTGCTATCAAGGGACTTGCTGCCTCCACTAAGTCCACTCTGAAGACAATCATCGAAGACGGCAAGTGGGATACCATTGTCGGAAAGGTCGCTAACCTCGGACTCGTCTCTGGCACCGATCCTGATGCAAACTTCGTAGGAATCCCGACTGGAAATGGAACTCAGTGGTCTGACAAGTTCACTCTTGCCAACTACAAGGCTCTCGTTGCTGATATGTTCGCAGGAAAGATCACAGTGTCCAACGACATTGCCAATGCTCCTGTTCTTACCAACACCAACGTCCAGTATCTTGGAAACATCAAATAAAACAGTAACCGAATAAAGGTTGAGGGCCGTTGCCTTGCAGCGGCCCTTTTGTTCATATGGAATCCCATCAGGAATAGAAAAGGATTTAACAATTGAGTTCAGAATATGCTATTGAAATGCTTGATATCACAAAGCGTTTCCCGGGCATCATTGCAAATGATGATATTTCCCTCCAGCTCAGGCACGGAGAGATCCATGCTCTTCTAGGAGAGAATGGAGCAGGAAAGTCCACTCTCATGAGCGTTCTGTTCGGGCTGTATCAGCCTGAAGAAGGGACGATCAAGAAAGATGGAGAGGTCGTAGAGATCAAAGACCCGAATGATGCGAACCGTCTCGGTATCGGAATGGTCCATCAGCATTTCAAGCTTGTTGAATGCTTCACTGTCCTTGACAACATAATCATGGGCGTCGAGCCTGTGAACAAGATAGGGTTTCTTCAGAAGAAGAATGCCCGCGATAAGGTCGTAGCTCTTTCGGAGAAGTACGGTCTTCATGTCGATCCGGATGCAAGGATCGAAGACATTACGGTCGGAATGCAGCAGCGGACAGAAATCCTGAAGATGCTGTACCGTGAGAATGAGATTCTGATCTTCGATGAGCCTACTGCTGTTCTCACGCCGCAGGAAATCGAGGAATTGATGGAAATAATGAAGAACCTTGCCCACGAAGGCAAGTCGATTCTCTTCATATCCCACAAGCTTGCCGAGATCATGGCAGTATCTGACCGCTGCACCG
>JAQUYU010000134.1 GCA_028691695.1 Sphaerochaetaceae bacterium
GATGATGTGTATCTGCCCATTTGAAATATTGGACAAACCTTGATTCATCGCCTCCATTGATGCATTGGCAATGCGTCCTGAGACCTCCACTTTGTCCGAAAATGTTTCTTTCAAATCTACTGCATTCAGCTGATTCAGCACACGGATGAGGCTTTCATGGAGTTCATAGCCTACTGTGACGCAGAACCCTGTCCTTTCAGTGTATTCCTCTGAAGGCAATCCCGCAACGGCAGCCTTTGCCGCTTCGCAATAGGCTTTGACAAGCCCTCCGGTGCCTAGCAGGGTGCCGCCGAAATAACGGGTTATAGTAAGACCGACATTGAATAGTCCGCTGCCCTTGAGTACCTCGAGGGCGGGGCGGCCGGCAGTATTCTTCGGCTCATGGTCATCGCTTTGAGAGAACTGGGTTCCAACCACTGCGGCGTGTACTACATGATTTGCACCAGGATTATCCTTTCTTGTCTGTGCAATGACAGCTTTGAGGTCATCGAAGCTGCTGCACGGGAACGCAGTTGCAATGAACCGTGATTTCCTGACTTCTGTTTCAGCTGTAAAAGACCCTGTAGGTATACGCATGAAGCTATCATAGCACATTGCTTTGGAATGGAGGAAGACTCAGACTGAATGGAGGAATGGATTCGATGCTGCTGCATCGACGGTTGCATCCAGCTTTGAAGCAGCCAGATCAAGAGCTGCAATCTGAACAGAAGAAAGGTTCAGCTTGAAGACTGCTTTGACATCCTGTTCCAGCTGGTTCGTGTTCCGTGCCCCAAGAAGAAGGACATCAGGATTCTTTGACCGGGCCCAGCTGTAGCAGACTTCCTTTGGATCTCCGAAAGAAGCAATCAGATCAACAAGGTCTTTAAAGGCCGGATTTGAACAAGATTTGAAGCAGAACATATTACTCCGGGCATCATTTGGCATTGGCTTCTTGCCCAGCAAGAGACCAAGCCCGAGAGGGCTGTAGCCGGATATGCGAATATTGAGGCTTCGGCACAGCTGAATCTCATCATCAAGACCCCTTGTCCACAGAAGCGAGACAGGACGTTCGACCCACGAAATCGGAAACAATCTAGAAAGAATTCCAATCTGCTCTGGATCAAAGTTTGACAGTCCTATGCTTCGGATTATTCCATTGTCCATGAGCTTTTCAAGCTCTTGAAGGTTTCTTCTGATATCGAAGCGGCTGTCAGGATAGTGAAGATATACAAGATCCAGGTACTGGCACTTCAGTCTCGAAATGCTTTTCTCTACGGCAAGTGAAGCAGATTCGCACGGCATGATCTTCGTCGCCAGGAAGATGTTCTCTCTGGCTTCTGAACTGATTGCCGATCCAATGATCTGCTCAGAAAGCCCATTGCCGTAACCTTGAGCTGTATCAAGATGAGATATGGAAGACCTAAGGGCAGCCCGTATGGTACGCTTGCTGTCAATGCCGTTCTGGGAATCCCAGAATCCGAACGAAGGTCCGAATTGCCAGCAGCCCAGTCCGATTTCCATCAATCATTTCCTTCTTTTTCTTCTTTCTTGCTGAACTTCAGCGAAAGCATCTTCTCTCCATCGAAAACCGATACGACAGAGAAATGCATTCCAGAAAGAGCTTCTGGCAACCAGTAGCGGTCGTCTTCCCACATCCTGTCGAATGGAATAACCGAGATAGGGCACCAGAATCCGCGTGCTTCATCTGTTTCATGGATATCTCCTGAGAAATCTTCGCAGAAGTATACATGCCCGGCCAGAGTGGTTCCGTCCTTGAACTGGAAATGAAGCTTCCCGATGTGTACTGGGTTTTTGATATCAAGTCCTGTTTCTTCCTTGTATTCGCGCACAGCAGCTTCCACGGCGGTTTCTTCTGGTTCGATATGGCCGCCAGGGACATTCACAAGGCCTTTGCCAAGCCCTGTCTTCTTGTCAATCAGCAGCACTTGCCTCTCTCCTGACTCCGTGGTTCGGAAAAGATAGGTGATCACGCAGTTCTGTTCTGCTTCCCAGTTGTTCCAGTCGATTTCATCCACCGATGAGGGTATTTCAGGCTTTTCAATTTCAGGTTCCACGAACTCCTCAGGATGCTCCTTCTGATAGCATTCATCGCAGATGTTGCCATCAGATCCGATTATTTCCTTCCATTTGAGGCTTGCTCCGCACTTAGGGCAATGAAGCCTGAAAGGCCAGAAACGGTCGTGCATGATAACGGCCACTGAGATTACAATTGCCAATGCGACGAACACGAGCCAGTCCGGCCAGCCTTTTGCAAGAATAAGGGCAAGAGCGATTTCAAGAACCAGTGCCAGAACTGCGAGAAGCAATGTTGCCATCCGCTTATTGAGGCTTCTGGGAAGGTAACGCTTCTGCTGAAGGTTCACCAGCAGGATAATAAGCAGGAACCAGAGGTAGTTCTCTGCGATTTTCTCAAGAATGGAATGGAATGACATTGGATTGTCTCCTTTGCTTGATAATAGCATAATGAAGAGGCAAGGACAATTTCTTTGAAGATGTTGATTGCTTCCATGCCGTTTTTGGGGTAATCTAGCATTGCTATGGCAAATAAAGATTCAAGCAGTACAGATGATTTTCTAAAGAGCCTTGGGTTTCCTTCAATCGAGATCCACTCGGCTTTCACTCATTTTGATTTCTCTAAACCAGGCAGGCGCGTCCTGCTCATAGGACCCATGGGTTCTGGAAAGACAGAATTCGCTGCAAGGATCTGGCGTGATGCGGCCATCGCAATGAAGAAAAGCGATGCAGTGAAGGAGTTCACTGCAACAGGAGTCGTGGATAGGCGCAACGTGTTCTTTGTCCGCAGCGACCTGGACAATGCCAGATTCGAAGATTATCCTTCTGATGCTCTTCCATACAGAGGCGGATACATCCGCTGCGGAGAGAACATTGCAAGAATCAAAGACAGCTTCGGGCTTGAACAGGTCCTCAACGATAATCCCACAGTAGGGACTTTCATTATTGACGAAGCCTCGTTCTTCGATGAGCGGATAGCCTATGTAGTTCGCAAGCACAGCCTTTCACGCGGAGTCATGTTCATATTCCCGACTCTTATCCTTAATTTCCGCAAGGCAATATTCAACTCCACGGCAAGACTTATGCTTGATATGGCAACAGATGTGATCCCGCTCACTGCATACTGCGACCATCCTGACTGCCTTGCCAATGCATTCTATACTTACAGGTACTACAGAGTTGAGGGCCGTGAATGCCCTGCGCTTTTCTTCGATCCTCTGATTGTCGTTGGAGGTGACAAGACCAAATCCGGTTCCTGGTCGCCGAACTACTGCTCAAGATGCGACATGCATCACTTCCTTCCAGGCAAGGAATATACGTTCTTCACCCTCAAGCCTCTTGCTGAGGAAGCTACCAGAGGAAATGCAAAGCCGCTTCGCACCGAGCTTGAAAGGCTCCATGGCGACAAGGAGAACTCGCAGCTGTATCGGAGCATACTTGAGCGCTATGGAGATTCTGATGACAGGGAAGTATACCTGAACTCGATTCTTCCTGATTTCATTGCCGAGAAAGCGCTTAGCTACCTGATGTGCGAGCAGAATCTTCTTTCTGAGGATATGGTGGTGAAGCTTGCATCGGACCTGAAGCTCAACACCGAATACCTTTCAAAGATACTGTCCGACAATGGAAGACTTGTTAACTTCGAACAGAGACTTCTGTTCTGAGAGGGAGGTGCAGAATGATACACAATGCTGTAATCGATGAAATGCTTAGAAGAAGGAGCGTACGCTCTTTCAAAGGCAATCAGATCAAGCCGGAAGAACTTGAAACGGTTCTTGAAGCCGGCAAGTGGGCCGCCAGCGGAAAGGGAGCACAGTCTCCGCGCTTTGTCGCAATACAGAACAAAGCAGACCGGGATGAGCTTTCCAGTCTCAATGCTGCTGTCATGGGCAAGGACATCGATCCGTTTTATGG
>JAQUYU010000027.1 GCA_028691695.1 Sphaerochaetaceae bacterium
TTCTGCCCGCCCGAGGGTGATGCAGGAACAGGAATGGTGGCAACAAACAGCGTTGCGCTGCGTACAGGAAACGTCTCGGCAGGCACATCCGTATTTGCCATGGTGGTGCTTGAACACAGTCTGAAGAAAAGCTATCCGAACAAGATAGATCTGGTAACTACCCCGGATGGCAAGCTCGTGGCAATGTCACATGGGAACAACTGCACAGGCGAATACGACCATTGGATGAAGGTATTCTCTGAAGTTCTTGAATCCATGGGCTGCGACGTAAAGAAGGGAAAGCTGTATGATACCTTGCTTTCAAAAGCTCTTGAAGGCGATAAGGACTGCGGCGGGCTTCTTCCGTTCAACTACATATCAGGCGAATCGATGACTGATGTAAGCGAAGGGCGGCCGCTGTTCGTCCGCCGTTCACATTGCAGTTTCACTTTGGCAAACTTCATGCGAGCCCAGCTTTTCACAGCTCTCAGTGCCCTGCGTGCAGGCATGGACATACTGTTTGAGGACGAGCACGTACAAGTCGATGCGCTCAACGGTCACGGAGGATTCTTCAAGACTCCTATTGCCGGTCAGACAATGATGGCCGCTGCAATGCACACCCCGATTTCGGTTCTGACTACTGCTGGCGAAGGCGGAGCCTGGGGCATCGCCTTGCTATCTTGTTTTGCAGCAGATGGCGACGGCCGCAAGCTGGATGATTTTCTGAATGAAGAAGTATTCAGAAACAGCAAAGCTTCAACTCTTGTGCCCGAAAAAGAAGACATTGAAGGCTTTGACAGGTTCTTCGAGATGTACAAGAAAGCCTTGCCCATCGAAAGAGAAGCGGCAAAGCACATAGACTGATAAATTCAGCAGAAATACAACCGTTTACTTGAGCTGGCTGGCAATGAAGGCGAAGAATGAAGGTTTGGCCAGAATCAGAGACCGAACAGCTTGCTCACCTCGGATTGATCCAGAATGCGGTCACTTGGCTTGCTGGCATTTGCAAGCAAGGTCTTGGTGCGGCTTTCAAGGCTGCTGCGGATCAGTGTGGCCGAATCAATGCCCCGCAGACTGAAAAGAAGCAGCGGATCTTCATCAAGACGTACTCCTATGCCATAGATCACTGCTGCTATATGCTTGCACATATAGGCTGAATCAGGGCAGGAACAGCTGAAATGAATTGCGCTCGGACTTGGAAACAGCAAGTCAAGGAATGACTCTCCCAGGTCTTTCGGGAAACGACCAAAGATCAGATCCTCGAGGCTATCGATTCTCTGCCCGCAGATTTCATTGACTTTGCGAAGCTCTGATTCGGTAAGCACATCGAACAGAACCTTGACCGAGTACGGAGTCGAGCTGCTTCCGGCGACCAAAGCCTTCACCACTCCTTTCTCGATGGTCATATCCAAAACAAAGCCGTTTCGCACATAGCTATGTCCCCGCGAGACACGATTCTCCAAATCGGCATAGCGGGTCATGTTCTGGTTCCAGGCTTTGCCCCACCAGGTGCTTCCAGGCTTGGAGTTCTCTTCAATCGGATGCAGCACGATTCCGCTCTTCTTCATTTTCTGAATGTACTTCTGCGCTTTGCGCTGCTTGTCGGCAACAGAAGTATATGAGTAATAACCGCCATAGAAGCTCATATTTCACCTCCGCTCTTGTCCAGCCTGCAGAGATCCAGAAGCTGTTTGTTATCAAGCTCAGTGATCCAGGCTTCTCCAGTCGAGGAAAGTAGCTTGTCACTCAAAGCCCGCTTGTCATCCAGAAGATGGTCGATCTTCTCCTCAATCGTGCCCTTTGTGACGAAGGAATGAACCACGACGTTCTTCTTCTGTCCAATTCTGAAGGCGCGGTCGGTTGCTTGATTCTCAACAGCCGGATTCCACCAGCGGTCGAAGTGAACCACATGGCTTGCTGCAGTGAGGTTCAGCCCCACTCCGCCGGCCTTGAGTGACAGAATCATGTAAGGACAGTAATCATCAGCATTGAACTGCTTCACAAGGGCAGTGCGCTGCTTGGCCGGAGTGCTGCCATCCAAAGTCAGGCCGCTCTGACCGAAGACTCTGGCAAGCAGCTGGTCCAAAGCTGGAATGATCTCACGGAACTGAGTGAACACAAGCACCCTCTCTCCGGATGACCTGATGTTCTCGCATATGCTGTCAAGCAGCTCGAACTTGCCGCTCTCTGATTCTTCATAAGAAAGCGAAGGCTGCCCGCTGTACTGATCAGGATGGTTGCAGATCTGCTTGAGCTTCATGATAGTGGCAAGCACAAGCCCCTTCCTGGCAATCCCTTCGGCAGAATCAAGCTGTTCCTCAAGTGCATCGACAGTCTTCTGGTAAAGACGTGCCTGAATCTTTGTAAGCTGAGGATAATCCTTCAGCTCAATCTTGTCCGGCAGGTCGCTAATGATGCTGCGGTCAGTCTTCATCCTTCTCAGGATGAACGGAGCAAGCGCCTTTCGAAGCGGTGCATAGCCTGATTCATCGGCTTCAAGCGTCTTCAGATAAGAAGAGAACTCTTTCTTGCTGCCCAGGAGTCCAGGATCGAGGAAATCGAATATGCTCCATAAGTCTCCGGCATTGTTCTCAACTGGAGTTCCGGTCAATACAAGACGGGTCCTGGCTTTGAGCATCCTCACAGCCTTGGACTGGGACGAAGTGCTGTTCTTGATAGCCTGAGCTTCATCAAGAACTGCAAAGCTCCAGCTGTGCTCCGTGACGTTCTCAAGCTTCTTCAGAAGGCCATAGGTCGTGATATGTATTCCTGACCCGATCCGTACTGCAGAACTGACCTTCGAAGGACCTGTTAGTAGCGTTCGCGGAACACCGGGCAGGAACTTGTCGAGCTCGCTCTCCCAGTTTCCTACAAGAGACGTCGGAAGGACGAGAAGAATCGAAGAATCAGGCTCTTCTTCAAGAATCCTGCCGATCTGGGAAATCACCTGAACGGTCTTTCCAAGTCCCATGTCATCGGCAAGACAGGCGCCAAGCCCGAGACTTCTCATAAGCATTAGATAATCATATCCCTTCTTCTGATAAGGCCTCAGTGTCGCTGTCAGCTTACCCGGAAGCGGAAAGTCCATGTCCGGCTTGGCCTTGTCCATCAGGATATCTCTCAGATGTGCAAGCCATTGTCCGTTCTCGACCTCCACGCCAGAAGGAAGGTCCGTCTGAAGTCCCATCTGGCTCTGAAGTGCTTCAAGCAGGGTCAATCCCCGCTTCTTGCTCAGGCTTTCGGTCATGTCAAGCAAGTTCTGAAGCTCCTCATGGTTGACTTCAACCCATTGCCCTTTGATCAGACGCAGACCTTCGGCCTCATTCATCAGGTCCCGCAGCTCGGCACGTGTCAGCTTCCTTCCGTCAAGCATTATATACGGTTCGAAATCAAGCAGGGAATCCACGCCGAACATCGAGGGTCTCCTTGAGCCTACGCTCACCCCTGAGGTGAACTTGTGGCTCTTCTTCTGCTTCCAGAAGTTAGGAATGCGGCAATACACCCCGGATTCTTCATAAATCGGGATCTCGGTGAGAAAGTCATAAGCTTCATTGGCTGTAAGACGGATAGGCTTGAAAAGCTCACCGGTATCAATCAGCTTCTTCACGAAGCTGCTCCTTTCTGCGATCTTGGAAAGCGGTGACAGAAGTCCAAGGAGAGTCTGCTGGTCGTTGCGGTACTCTGACAGGCTGTTTCCAAGCGGAACATGCCTGGATTTTGCCGTTGCATATGTTGCAAGAAAAGCAAACGGCCGGCTTTCGTCGCCCTTGTTCTCAACAAGATGGAAGAAAACCCTGTTTGCAGTCTTGAACTGAGCTGTCCTCGTGGCGAAGTAACTCTCCACAGTGCCTTGGAAAGCAGCAATCTGAGTCCTGAATTCACCGATGACAGAATCAATTGCATTCTGAATCCAGATAGCATCAACAAAGTGATCACCCGGTGCAAAGGGTCTTGCCTGCACCAGCTTGTCAATCTGATCCTGATCCGGAGCATATTCGACCTGCTCGCGGACGAACTCGATCTCAGGCATCTGGCTCAGTGCCTTGACCACCGACGAGGCGACTTTCACAGTGTAGTTCATTCCAGGATCTTCAACAGCTTTCTCTTCAAGAGCCAATCTGTAGACCAGACCCCATCGGTCTGAATTGCATTCTTCCTGCCAAGGGCTTTCTTCCAGTTCGAACCCGTTGCTTGTGAATCTGAATCTCATGGATTCACAATAGCACAGAGATCAATCCCTCACCAGAGAAATAATGGGCAAAATGCAGATCTATCTGTGATTCAGTCTTTCGCCTACGGCTCCACCCGGATGAATCACTGCAAACTGTTCATTGCGGTAGCCTGTATATTCAACAAGAGCCGCCTGGATTGCATCGAAGATCGCTCCAAGGACTGCAAAGCTGGTCGTCCCCTGAGAATTGTACTTGTCGGTCTCCTTGAGGATCTTCATCGGAATGACAAGATCCGCACCCGCTGCAAGTGCGGAAGAAGCGTTTTCAGTGACTGTAATGATGGAGGCGCCTTTCTTCCTGCATATCTCCATGATCGGAATAAGCTCGGCAGTCTTCCCGCCGCGGGAAGCAAGAACCATCACATCGCCCTTCTGTATGAACCCTGTAGCTCCATGAACAGCCTCTGCAGGCGATATGAATCTTGCCGGCCGCTCGATGCAGCACATCAGATGCGCAAAATGCATGCAAGCGATTCCAGAATGGCCGCATCCGCTTGATGCAATCCTTGGTGCCGAAGCCAGCATCTCTACTGCTTTGAGCATCACTTGGTCATCGATCATCTTGCCTGTGGCAACAATGCTCTCGGCTTCGATTTCAAAAGCGTCTCTCGCATATGAAAGCACCTTTTCTTTATCCATCATCAAACTCTCCTATCAAAAGGCCTTGGCTTGTGCCAAGGCCTTAGAAAAACATAAAGCAACAAAGATTACTTGCTTTCTTTCACCCTGTCCTTGAGCTGGATGTCGAAGTGAACGTCATATGCTTTCTCTTCGTCAGTGAACTTGCGCAGGGTATTTATGACCTTGCCTCCGTTCCACTTGCGGTCGCCTACGTCTTCTGATGTTCCCATGACCGTCACGTTGAGCTGTCTCCTGCGTGCCCTGACGCAGTCCCAGTCCACGAAGTAGATGTGGGCGAACTCTCCGCCGTCAAGCACCCCGTCCTTGATGGTCATCGTCTCGCTGCGTCCGAAGAACACCGATCTCAGATGTCCGTCGGTGTTAAGCGATGTGAAGTCGCCAGGCTCGTTGACGTAGCGTCCGTACTGCGAATGGATCGGCCCCGGATGGCGGTACTGATGCTCGTTGTCATACGATGGGACGAGCTTCTGCATTATGTCCAGCAAGTCATGCTGAAGATACTCGAGGTCCCATTTGTCGAAATCGTGCGAGGTTTCCTGGACCATCACCGAGCATGTGGTATGATGGCTTGCGATGGCGACTGTACCGTTCTTCACTCCGGAAGCGGTGACGATTGCATTTATTTCCTTGGTAACATCGTGGAATGTCGGGATCCATCCGCGTGACTGAAGCTCGAGCTCTTTCTGATAAACTTGGAATTCCATAAGATATCAACTCCTTTCCCTTCATTCTAGAACACGTTTTGAGAATTGGCAACACTAAACTGTCAAATCGGTCATTATTTTTGACCTTTGTAGTCATTATTGGATGACATGATCCCAGTTACCCCACTGTGGCCTTGTTAAAAGGAGATTTTTTAACTGTTTTTCAGGTACATACAGTCAAAACGGTCATTTTTAATGACTGAATATGTTTGACATACAGTGAAATTAGCATTACTCTTGAAACACAAGAGCTGAGGTTGAAAATGGAAAAGAAATACTTTCTCGGAATCGATGTTGGAACCACCGGAACGAAGACCCTTCTTTTCTCCAGCGAAGGGGAAGTCCTCTCTCATGCCTACCAAGGTTACGAAACGTCTTCTCCCAGCATCGGATGCAGCGAGCAGAATGCCGAAGACTGGTGGAATGCTGTATGCAGCACAGTCAGGAAAACCTGCTCTTCCCATCAGATAAGTTCAAATGTTGCTGCAATATCGCTGTCTCTTCAAGGCGGCACGATGGTTCCTGTGGACAAGGATTTCAAGCCTGTCCGGCCAGCGATAGTATGGAATGATCTCAGAGGAACCAAGCAGCATGAGGAATTCGTTGCTGAAATCGGTTCTGAGCAGTACATGTATGAGAAGACCGGATGGGACTTAGGCACCTGTCTCCTTCCGCTGGACATAAGATGGATGAAGGATAACGAACCAACGCTGTTTTCAAAGACTGCCATGTTCCTTTCGGTTCCTGATTACATCTCAATGAAGATGACCGGCATTGCCGCCATCGACCTATCCGATGCTGGAATCAATCAGACTGCCGACATTCAGAAAGGAATCTATGACAGCAGAATCCTGAAGTTTGCAGGAATCACAGAGAAGCAGCTTCCAAGGCTTGTCCATTCTGGAGATGTCATCGGCCATCTGACTTCGCAGGCGGCCGAAGAACTGGGTCTTTCCCAGAGCACGATCCTGGTAGCAGGTGCGCATGACCAGTATGCTGTAGCTCTCGGAGCAGGGGCAGTGAACAGCGGCGATATGGTCATCGGTTCCGGAACATGCTGGGTCGTGACTGCCATCAGCGATTCTCCTGATTTCTCCCATGGTCTCTCCCAGTCAGTCTCTGCGACTGAAGGCAAATGGGGATCGATGCTTTCGCTTTCATCAGGTGGAATATGCCTTGACTGGTTTAGAAACTCCATAGCAGGAAACATTCCATACAGCACGATTGACAACGAAGTCGGCAGGCGCAAGGCAGCTGAGAACGGACTTTTCTTCTTTCCCTTCTCCGGCCAGTACAAGAGAGGCTGCAGCTTTACAAAAGCATCTTTTTCAGGACTTGACCTTTCACATGACAGGTTCGACATAATGCGTTCAATAATGGAAGGCATTGTATTTCAGACTGTCTGGATGATGGAATCATTCAGTACTCGTCCTTCTTCGGAAGGAATAATCCTTGCAGGAGGTGCTTCGAAGAGCAGACCATGGAGCCAAATGCTCTCTGACATCTCCGGAATTCCGGTACGAATACCAGGGATTGCAGATCTTTCCTGCGTAGGTGCGGCCAAGCTTGCAATGAAAGGCTTTGGAATCGACTCCGATTCCATTGCTGTGAATGCAACGTCAATAAAGCCTGACAGGACAAAAACACAGATTTTCCATGCCATTCTGGAGCAGTACAAAGCTCTGGCTGGCAAACTCGGGGATAGCAGATAGAAAAAAGGAGTAAAAAATGGCTTTATTTGAATTGACAGATTACGACAAGCACATCTGGAATGACGAGCTGAAGGATTTCCTTCCGCAAAAGATGATTGACATACATTGCCACGTCTGGCTGGACAAGTTCGTGCAGCAAGATGCACCTAAGAAGGGGAAAGAGCATTTCACCGTTTCCTGGCCTTCCAAGGTCGCTCTTGACAACAGCATCGAGGATCTTCAGGAAACATACCATCTGATGTTCCCAGGAAAGGACGTCAGCGCATTGATGTTCACAAGCGCCGGCGGATGGGCGGCCAACAATCAGTACGTCTCTGAATCAGCCAAGAAAACAGGGTTTGCTGCTTTGTATTTCAGCCACCCCGAAGAGACCGCCGACGAACTCGAGGATAAGATCCGAAAGGGCGGATTCCTTGGACTGAAGTCATATCTTTCCCTGGCACCGAAGTACATACCTGACGATGAGATCAGGGTGTTCGATTTCTTCCCAAGATACCAGCTTGAAAGAATGAACAAGCTAGGTGCAATCGTTATGCTCCATATTCCACGAAGCGGAAGGCTAAAGGATCCAGTGAATCTTGAGCAGATTCTTGAAATCAAGAGAGATTTCCCGAATGTAAGGCTCATAATTGCGCATATCGGCAGAGCTTACACGAAGGCGAATGTAGGCAATGCATTCACTGACTACCTGAACAAAGCGCCTGATCTGATGTATGACTTCTGCGCAAACTGCTGCGAGTATGCAATAACCGAGCTTCTTAGGAATGCAGGGCCGACTCATGCAATGTTCGGCACGGACATGCCGATTCTTCGGATGAGAACCCATAGGATCGAAGAAGGAGACACATACGTGAACCTGGTTCCTCCAGGACTGTACGGAGACATATCCGGCGACCCGCATATGAGAGAAGTATCGACCGGAGAAGCAAAGCATCTTACATTCTTTGCATATGAAGAGCTGCTTGCGCTCAAGAGAGCTTGCACTAAGCTCGGACTTGGAAAGAAAGATGTAGAAGACATCATGTACAACAACGCAAAGAACCTGATTGATGGCGCAAGAAAATCAATCTACGGCTGAAAAGGAGTCAATAATGGATAAGAAAATCAAAGTCGGGTATCTGCCCCTCTACATCAAGCTCTATGACGACAGCAATCCTCATGAAAGAGATTCAATGGTCGCCTACATGGAAATGCTCATCAGAATGCTCGAAAGCCAGGGCTTGGAAATCGTCAGAACTGATGAAATCTGCCGAATCAAGCCTGAGTTCGACAAAGCTGCAGAGAAGTTCAACAATGCGGATGTAGCGGCTGTGATCACTCAGAATCTAGCCTACTCTCCATCGCTTGAATCAATCAAAGCAATTCTCTCGCTAAATGCGCCGATAGTCGTATTCGATACCACACCGGATTACCGTCTTTCAAAGGTTCAGCAGTATTACGACGGAATAAGCCCGAACCATGGAATCCATGGAGTTCAGGACCTGACCAACATGCTCAAGCAGAACGGCAAGCCCTATTACCTCTGCGTCGGGCATGCGCTTCACAGCAATGTGGTCTCAGAAGTCGTCTCAATGTGCCGTGCTGCCGCGGCAGCGAAGTTCTTCAAGACTGAAACAGTCGGATCAGTCGGCGGTTCTTTCACAGGAATGGGGGATTTCCTTGTCTCCGAAGACCATTACAGGGAAGCAATCGGGCCTGAAGTTAAATACATGACTCCAGAAGTGGTGAAGAAGTACATCGCTCAGGTTTCCGAAAAGGAAATCGATGCAGAGATTGCATCAGACCGTGAAAAGTATGATGTTCAGGTAAAGGATGAAAAGAGCTACAGAGCATCTACCAAGTCGGGCCTTGCAATACGGAAATGGATGGAATCAGAGAAGATTGACAGCTGCACCGTCAACTTCCTTACTCTTGACAAATGCGGGCTTCCTAAGATGCCGTTTGTCGAATGCTGCAAAATACTTGGCAAAGGCCATGGCTATGCAGGAGAAGGCGATGTCCTTACAGCTGGGCTTGTCGGAGCTTTGATGTCTGTCAATCCTGAAACATCATTCACTGAAATGTTCTGCCCTGACTGGGAAGAAGATCTGATCCTGCTCAGCCATATGGGAGAAAGCAATCCGAACCTTGCTCAGTGGAAGCCGCTGGTAACTGATACTCCATTCAATTACAATTCATGCGGTGACACGACTGCGATGTACAACTGTTACAGGCCCGGCAACGTTGTCTATGTGAACCTTGCTCCGATGGGCGACAGGTTCTCGATGATTGTCACCGAAGCCAAGATTGTCGATGCAGGCCTTAGAAATGGAGTATACGGCAAAGCCACCCAGGGATGGCTCAAGCCTTGCAAGCCAATAAGAGAATTCCTGAAGGAATACTCGGAGGCAGGCGGGACACATCACTCGGCAATGGTATACAATGGCAATGCCGAAGAGATCAAAGCCTTCGGAAAGATGCTTGGATTCGATATCGTTGAGATAAAATAAACACAACAGGAAGTCTTTCTATGAATATTGAGCTCTTGAAGAAATTGGGAAACATAGATCAGATTGCTGGAATAAGGGAGTCACAGCTTCTCCACGGACGTGGAGAAGGAACGAAGATTGCTGAATTCCACAATGCAGCGGGACTGCGATTCACCGTAGTTCCTGACAGATGCATGGATCTATTCGACCTGTCCTTCAAGGGCGTCAATTTCTCATTCCAGAGCAAGAACGGGATGGTTTCTCCTTTCGGGTTCTCCCCTTCCGACGAAGAATTCTGCGAACAGTGGTCTGGCGGCATGATGGTGACCTGCGGACTGGACAATGTAGGCGATCAATGCCATATCGACGGCAATTATCCTACCCATGGAAGAATCGGATGGGTTCCGGCTCAGAATTTCGGAACAGCACAATACTGGGATGGGGATCATTACATCCTCAAAGCAGAGGGAGAGACTCATCATACAAAGATGTACGGGCGCCATTTGTCCATCAGGCGCAGAATTGAAACAACGCTTGAAAGCAAATCAATAAGAATCCACGACACCATCACCAATTTCGAAGCAGCGGATGAGCCGTACATGCTGCTTTATCACTTCAATTTCGGCTTCCCGCTTCTTCAGGCGGACAGCTTGGTAGAAGCTTCCCATTCGGAAGTCGCAACCCCGATGAATGGCATTTCCACTGACTCGAATCACATGATGGCTCCAGTTGATGGCAGAGGTGAAGAGCTGTACTTCCGAACAGGATTTGGAGACAGGGCATTCGGCATGATATACAACAAGAGACTTGAACTTGGAGCTTATGTATCATTCGACACTGCGAATCTTCCAAATCTGGTTCAATGGAAGAACATGAAGTCCCATGACTATGTTCTTGCTCTCGAGCCATGCAACACATTCGGAATCCACAGAGCCGATGCAGCAGCACAGGACAAGCTGGCTGTGATTCCTGCCTACTCAAGCATTGAAAACGACCTTGAACTAGGAATCCTTGATGGACTTCATGAAATCAACGGCTTTCTCAAGCAGCTCAACTGAAACAGAATTATGAAGATTGAACAAGAACACAAGCTGATGACAAGTCTATCCAGAGAGCAGAAGCTGTCGCTTTCCGACACTATGAAGCTCCTTGGCGTGTCAGAATCCACTGCCAGGCGCATGTTCGCGCGATTGGAAGAAAACGGCTATGCCGTCCGTACCCATGGCGGGATCCAATGCGTGAATCAGACAATGATGCTCTACTCATTCGAGCAGGGAACAAAGACCAATATCGCCAAGAAGGCAGCCATCGGAAGAAAAGCCTGTTCTCTTCTCAGAGACGGGGATGTGATTTTCTGCGATTCGGGAACCACGATCCAATGCTTCTGCAACGAGATGATTTTTTATATCAGGGACAAGAAGATCAACATCAAGGTCTATACCAATTCATTGGCCAACCTCGAACTCCTCTCTCCGCACATGAAGGTTACGCTTATCGGCGGAGAATACAGGACAAACCGAAAGGACTTCTTCGGGTACATCGGAGAGCAGGCCCTGGGCGGGCTGTACTTCGACAAGACATTCATCGGGGCTGATGGATGCGTCGATGCACAATGCTTCACTACTACTGATTTCGAAACTGCCCGTCTGGATGAGATTGCAATGAAAAATTCGGAAAGCACGATAATGCTCGTCGATTCTTCGAAGTTCTCAGTATTCTCCCATGTTTCATTCGCTCCGGTGAAAAGCCTTTATGCCATAGTCACCGACCATGGCATAACAAAGGAAACACAATCAAAGATTGAAAAAGAAGGATGCAGGATCATCCTCTCTGACTGAGCAATCAGCCTTTCACAGCACCGGCAACTATTCCCTTGATGAAGTACTTCTGCAGGAACAGGAACAGAATGACAATAGGAAGCGATGCAAGGATGATTCCAGCAAACGCATAGCCGTATTCGGTCTTGCGTGCTCCGAAGAACATGTTGATTCCTACCATCAAAGTTGGAGTCTGCACAGAATTAAGCAGTGAATTCGAGACCAGGTAATCATTCCAGATTCCAACACCGCCTCTGATGCAGCATGTAGCAGTTACAGGAGCCAGCAACGGAAGAAAGATCTTGAAGTATGTTCCTATCATCGTACAGCCGTCAATGTAGGCCGATTCCTCAAGCTCCTTGGGAAGTGCTCTCATGAATCCGGTGAACAGGAACACTGCGAACGGCAAATTCCAGGCAGACTGAATCAGGATACAGCCTATCAGCGAATTGTATGTCTTAAGCTGTGTGGATTGAATTACAAGCGGAATCAAGCAGCCTATGAAAGGAACCACCATCAAAGCCACCAGAGTTGTGTATACCGCACTGAAGAACTTGCGGTTCACTCTGGAAATAACGAACCCAGCCAAAGATCCGCAGATCACCACAATAACCAGCGAGAAAATTGTTATGGCTCCAGTATTCAGAAGCGCCTGGAACATCTTCATTCTCTTGAAAACATATGAGAAGTTGCTGAATCCAACATCCTTGATCATCGACAGATTGATCGACAATGGAAACTTTACTATATCAAGCCTGCCTTTGAACGCACCAATAATGAAGTAGTAGACTGGAATCAATACAAAAAGCGTCAGCAGGAGGAAGAGCAATTCTCCGGCAATTGTCCTTGCCATTCTTTTTCTGGAAATCATACTTCCTCCCTCTTTCTAAGAAAGAACAGCTGAATCAAAGAAATGATGGTAATGACGAGAATAAGCACAACGGAAAGAGCACTCCCTCGCCCGAAGTCATGTGATGTGAAACCAAGATCGTATATCTTCTTGGTAAGCAGAAGAGTATTGTATCCAGGCAGCCCATTTGAAACAATCATAGGCAGTTCATACATCTTGAATGCAGCTATTGTAGTTGTAAGCATATTAATAGTTATAGAAGGAGCCATCATGGGAATAGTGATCCGCAGCAATTTCTGGCGCGAATTCGCCCCATCTATTTCAGCCGCTTCGAAAAGCTCGATAGGCACGGCCTGAAGTCCGGCAAGGAATATGACCACGCACATTCCAACCTGGGTCCAGACACTGGCGATGATTATTGCCCATCGCGTCACTCCATATGTCTCAAGCCAATTAACAGGAGAAAGACCCAGCGACTTCAGAACAGTGTTAATGACGCCGTTGTTGTAGTTGTACATTATCCTCCAAAGGATTCCAACAACCGCCATGCTGAGCAGACAGGGGAAAAACCAAAGAACCCGCATGAATGAACGGTTTATTCGAGCTTTGCCCTGTTTGTCAAGAAATAGTGCAACCAAGAATGATATAGCTATTGTGAAAACAGTTACACCAACTGCATAAACTATTGTTCCCCATGACATCTCCCAGAATCCCGGAAGATCCGAAAGCGTGGTGTAGTTGCTAAGACCAACGAACCTCTTTGTAGAAGAAACACCATTCCATTCAAAAAAACTCAGGTTGAAAACCTGAAAAAGCGGCCAGATAATGAATACAGCCACCAGAATGATTGTGGGAAGAAGAAAGCAGACTCCTGTAATAGTTCGCTGACGTTCGAATGGAGTGTTCTTCTTGACCTTTTCGTGGTTCAAAGCCATTGCCTTAACATCTTTCATCCCTCATCCTCCATTCTTAATTAATCTGGAAGCGAAACGCAGCGTTTCGCTCCCAGTTAGTCAATTAAAATACTATTTGTTCCACGGATCTGCAGAGTAAAGCTTCTGGATCTCTGCAACAGTCTCTTGTGCACCCTTGTTGCCTGAGAACAGGTCGCCAAGTGCTCTTTGAACATCATTGTTCACTGTTTCTGTGACGTTGTTGAAGCTCATAGAGAATGTATTGGCCGACTGTGTTGCAGTTGAGAACACCTTTACAGCATCAGGAAGCTTGACCTGGGCTGCTGTCATGTCAGTAAGTACTGGCAAAGTGCCACGTGCATTCTGAATCCATTTGAAGTTTTCTGGCTTGAAGAGCCAGTTGTAGAAAAGGTCACGAGCTTCTGCGACGTTCTTGTCTTCAACTTTTGAGAGCCCGAAAGCACTTTCAGGTGTGGCGGAAAGCCAAACTTTCTTTCCAGCATTGTTGAATGGCGGAACAATCATCAAAGCATTGGATTCTGCACCAGAAGCGGTTCCGATTGCAGAGCAGATGTTTGAAGCAGTCCAGTTTCCAGCAATAGCCATTGCACAGGACCCTTCGGCCATGATAGCAGTGACATCATCCTCGGAGTTCTGAGAAGAGCCAGTCATCAAATAAGGAGCCAGCTGACCAAGACGCTTTGCAATTTCAGGTTCGCTTACAATGTCGAGCTTTCCAGAACGGATCTGAGTCTCATAGACACCAGCACCGAGCTTGTCACCAAGCACATTGACGATGATTGTTTCAAACGGCATCCACATCGTGGTGTTTTTTGCACCAGCAACTGTCAAAGCAGCCTTTCCGGTCTTCTTCACGACATCATCGCAGCACTGGATGAATTCATCCCAGTTAGAAGGAGCCTTGTCCCATCCGGCTTTCTTCAGGATAGCCATATTGAGGAAAAGAGCATCGAATGCTGCACCCTGTGTAAGTCCATAAAGAACGCCTTTGTATGTATAAGCATCCTTGTAAGACTGTGGAATGTTTGCAGCGGCATCATATCCTGAAACATCAAGGAGGATTCCCTCATCCACCAAGTCATAGTACAATCCGCCTACATCTGTCTGCATCACTGGGGGAAGATCGTTGGATGCTGCATGTGTAGCATGATAATCTCTTTTCTCTTCGCCCAAGGAGACCGCTTCAAGCGTTATCCACGGGTATTCAGCTTCGAAAGCCGGCTTCATCCCATCTTCCCAAGCATCAAGCCAGTCAGTTTCCACGATACTGACCTGAAGTGTAACCGGTGTCTTTCCGCTCGCGCTGGAAGCCGCCTCCTGACTTCCATTGGCAAAAAGGGACATCGACACGAGAACTACGAGCAAAAATGCAATCATTTTTTTCATTTTGAGATCCTCCTCTCATTTTCTTTTTCTTAAGTCTAAGGCAGTTTTTTCCACCTGTCAACGAAAAAATGAGCATTTTAATCAAATATTTTTTTTATGATTGAAACAATCAATTATGTGATTGACTTCAAGCAATTTTGGCGATAAAATACAAATAACATAAAAATGAGGGGAGAGGAGATTATGGACAAAAAGCAATCTCGTGAAAACTACCTTTTAAGCATGCTTGAAGCCAAAGGCCGGGTCACAACAGAAGAAGCAGTAGAATTACTGAATATCTCCGAAGCAACCGCACGCAGAATGTTCTCCAATCTTCAGAAAGAAGGAAAAGTTGTCCGCAATTATGGTGGAATCCAGCTTGCTGGACATTCTGCTAATACTTATTCTTTCGACTTGCACGAAAAAGAGCATCAGACCGAGAAGCTGAAGATAGGAAAGCTTGCAGCTTCATTCATCGAGGACAACGATACCATATATCTTGACTGCGGGACTACAATCTATCAGATGACCCTTGCCTTAGGTGCAAGAATAAGCCATGAAGAGTTCCACTCGCTGAATATCATCACGAATTCATTGAAGAACGTCCAGGCAATTCCTCAGAGCGTCGCCTGCAGGGTGATCCTGGTAGGCGGGGAATACAACTGTCAGAGACAGGACTTCTTCGGCCCTTTGACAGAGAAATACGTTGCACCATTCCATTTTACAAAGTGCTTCATGGGTGCGGACGGAGTGAATTCGGACATGGGCTTTTCATCAAACCAGCTGGAGATATCCAGCCTGAATGAAAGCGTGATGCATCGCAGCGACTGCACCTTCGTCCTTCTGGACAGCAGCAAGTACAACAGGATGTCGCTTGTTTCGTACGCAGGGATATCTGATGTCGACGCAATAGTTACGAATCAAGCTCCAGAAGGCGCTCTTCTGGAATCATTGAAAAGAGCAAGAACCAAGCTTTACATCACTGGTGCAGCCAATGATTAAAACAGATAACAAGGGGATATGAAGAGATGAAACCTGTAATCAGAACACCTTTTTTTGAAATCGGCACAAAGAACTATGTCTATGGAGACACGGTCTTGGAATACGCAATTGCTGCGGACAAAGCAGCAGAGAAATACGACATCGACATACTGATCACTATCCCTGCCGTTGAAATCCGCAGAGTCGCAGAGAAGACAAAGCATCTGATAATCCTTGCACCTTACATGGATACACTCAGACCTGGCCGCGGAATGGCTGATATTCTTCCTGAAGCACTCAAGGCCGCAGGAGCAAAAGGAGTAGTGATAAACCATTGCGAGAAGCCGATGAGCCTGCCGCAGATGAAGGCTACGATACAACGGGCGAGGGAACTGGACTTCCTGGTGTTCGCATGCGCTGACACGCTCTCAGAAGCAAAAGCAGTAGCACAGCTTCATCCAGACATCATCAATCCTGAACCATCCGACATCATAGGCGGCGGAAATGGAGTCAGTCCAATGTCATACGTGATGGAAACCATTAATGCAATCAAGGGGATTTACCCTGACATCATGGTCGAGCAGGCTGCCGGCATCACAAGCGGAAAGCAGGTCTATGACTTCATAATGGCGGGTTCTGAAGCAGCAGGAGCCGCTTCAGGGATAGTCAAGGCAAAGGATCCGATTGCAATGATTGACGAAATGGCAGCTGCCACCAGACAGGCTGCAGATGACCTTAAGAAGAGGAAGTAGCATAATGGTATTCAGAGAGGAAATCAAAGTTCAATCACGTGACCGGGCAGTATCGTTTCATGATGTCACTGACAGAGTTAAAGCCATTGCAGAGAAATCGAAGATAAGAGACGGCATAGTCGTTGTCTATTCTCATCACACTACCTGCTCCGTCATCACGCAGGAATGCGCCTTCGATATGTCCATGACCGGGCTCGAGACGCTTCAGCAGGATCTTGTGAACGTCTTTGAGAAGTACATTCCAACCTGCAGAACCGAAGGCATGTACCTTCATCCGGGGCAGAAGGCATTGGATTTTGCACTTGACCATGGTGAAGACAACTTCGGCTGCCACAACACCGATGCGCATCTGCGCTCGTCAATCATTGGAAGGAATGTCACAATAGTGATGATTGATGGCAAGCTCGACCTCGGCGATTATGGAAGGATCCATTTCATCGACTGGGATCAGACCAGAGCCCGCCAGAGAACAATTCAGGTGATGATAATCGGAGAATAGCTACAGTCAGTCCTTTCTGTCATTTTCATGCTTCTTCCTGATGCGGTTGTAAAGCAGCACTCCAAGGCCGCTGACAAGCAGTGTCCCAACAAAAACTGCAACAGCAAACAAGTATTTCTTCTCGCCTATGGCACTGCCTCCAACAGTCGAAGTAATGATTGATGGTATGCGTCCAAGAGAACAGATCATCAGCCATGCAGGAACTCCGATATCAGTCAGTCCAGCAAAGTAGCTCAGCAGATCCTTAGGAGTGCCAGGAAGCATGAAGATCAGAAGAAACAGCGAATCTCTCTTTGGAGATGATTTGAGGAACTTCACTGATTCAAGCTTTTCTCTTGAAAAGAAAACCTCAACCAATTTCATCCCGTACTTGCGTACCAGCGCAAATACTATCATGCTCCCTGCCGTGCATGCAGCTATGCATAAAAGAGTTCCCTTCACCGCTCCGAAGGCATATCCACCGGCGATTTCAAATGGCTCTCCCGGAATAACAGCAACGATGACCTGAAGGATCACCATCCCTACATATGCAAAATCGGCTTTTATGCCATGAGAATCCACCCATGCCCGGAACTTCTCGGGTTCCGATGCGAACTTCACAAGAGGAACTCCCACAAGCCAGACCAGTACAGCTACGGCTGCCAATGCAATTGCTATTCCAGCAATTGCCATCTTCTTCTCGCGTGACAATGGTGCTCTTTTCTTTTCCATCCGACAATCCTGATAGAATATACGCTATTTCCGAAGCAAAGGAAACCCCGCAATAACGAAGAAGCGGCATCCCACAGAAGTGAAACGCCGCTTGCAGAGGTGCTGATTGGATTCGAACCAACGCATGGAGGTTTTGCAGACCTGTCCCTTACCACTTGGGTACAGCACCATATAGAAGGAATGTAACATATATTCCAGTTCGTTTCAAGATAGGTATTCTTCCATAAGCTGAGCTTCAGGCTTTTCTCAGAATATTCTGCTTGATGCCCATCAATCCCTCGACAGAAGGGAAGAACATCTGCCCGCCGGATTACATGCTTAATTTATTCAAACAAATCTTGTATCCCGGAAATGAAATTGTCCATCTGAACTGCATTCCGGCCAATCCTTCATTCTTCGCCAAAGCATCTTTGCCCCACACCGAACACTGAAATCCAGCCATAATGCAATAGTGAAAAAAATCTGTCTGTTCCTGCAGCCAAGGTCTTCTTCGGCTGATTTGTCCTCAGACATCATGTCTTTTCGATTGTTTTATCTGTGAATCAGCTTATATTCCCTGAAAAAGGGAAATAATCACACCTGAGACACAAAAACTTCCTGAAATATTCAGGATTGGCAGGATTGGCAGGATTGGCAGGTCGTGCAGGATGCGCATATCACGAAGAATGAAAAAATCATTTACGCTTTCAGGGGAAATAATCATATCCGGACTATGCATGCTTTATTTATTCAAACAAATCTA
>JAQUYU010000135.1 GCA_028691695.1 Sphaerochaetaceae bacterium
GTCTTGCCCATCCATCATACAACAAGGCAGGCGGGGTTCCAGGCCTGAGCGAGGTCCAGTTCAGCATAACAAGCAATCGAGGCTGCTACGGCGGCTGTTCTTTCTGCGCCATCACCAGCCATCAGGGACGGATAATCCAGACTCGAAGCATTGAGTCAATGGTCAGGGAAACCCGTTCGATGACCCTTCATCCTGATTTCAAAGGATATATCCATGATGTAGGCGGACCGACTGCCAATTTCCAAGCTCCTGCCTGCTCCAAGCAGTTGAAAAGCGGTCCTTGCCCGCAGCGCCAGTGCATGTTCCCATCTCCATGCCCTAATGTTCAGGACAGCCATGAGCGTTACATGAATGTCCTTGCAGCAATTTCGGCAGTTCCTGGAGTGAAGAAGGTGTTCATCAGAAGCGGCATCAGGTTTGACTATCTGATGCTTGTTGCACCGCCTGAGACAAGAGAACGCTTTCTGCGAACTTTGGTCCGCAATCACGTAAGCGGACAGCTCAAGGTTGCACCTGAGCACATCTGCCCTGATGTCCTGTACATGATGGGTAAATGCCCTGTAAAGGTCTATGACAGCTTCAAGGCTGCTTATGAAGAGGCAAACCGAGTTGAGGGAAAGCGTCAGTATCTCATCCCATATCTCATAGCTGCTCATCCAGGATCGACACTTTCTGATGCGATTAAGCTGGCTCTGTATCTGAAGCAGCAGGGTTTTGTTCCTGACCAGGTTCAAGAGTTCTATCCCACTCCCTCTACTGTATCCACATGCATGTACTATACTGGAATCGATCCTCGCCCCGGCCAGGAGTTTGCAAAGGTTTTTGTTCCAAAAGGCAGGGAGCGCCACCTGCAGCGTGCCCTTCTCCAGTTCAACAAGCCTGAAAACCGAAGTCTGGTAACAGAAGCGCTTCGCAAAGCAGGAAGGCCGGATTTAATCAGAGTCCTTCTTCATTGAAATAGCCTGTTTTCTGATTATACATCAGAATATGATCTAATTTTGTATTTTTAAGCTATCATATAAAAACTTCTCAGCAAAACTGATTTTTCGCCGCTATATAGGTCACAGGGCTTGAGCTCTGTTATCTGTACTATCCTGGAGGAAAAATGTAAATGGAAGAAAAGGGAAGAAAGCACAATCCTACACTTAAGGAAGCGAGAATCGATCCGCTTTGGGATCGTGCGTTCATGACAATTCTTGAGGGACCTGAAGAAAGCACCAACATGATGATAGGAGATTTGGTGAATGCTGTTGTGGAGCGTTTTGATCCTGAGAAAGCTGAAATAAGCTCGGTGACCACACAGAAGCTGATTCCTGGTGAGATCCCTGATGGCAGATGGTTCTGCCTTGATGTGATGGCTAAGTCAGACAAGGCTGTTTTTGACATTGAAGTGCAGCTGATTGCCGAAGAGCACTTTGCTAAGCGGCTGCTTGCCTACTCCGGAAGGTCACAGCTGAACTCCATGCGCATGGGAATGAAGTACGCTGACATTCCACGTTCACGGATTATCGCACTGTGCCGATTCAATCCTGGGCTTGATCTTGATGAAGACCAGTATATGGCTGGGTTCACTCTTCGCAATGCAGAGGACGGAGGAAAGGATCATCAGAAGCTTCGTGAAAATCTTCTCATTGTGCTCGTTGACCTTCCTAAGGCAAAGAAAGCATTCGAACGCAAGTCTTTACACAGGGAGAAGTCCGGGGTACTATTGAGCTGGCTTTACATGCTTGAGGCAGGGCTGAAGGAGGACACAATGATTACAGCAGAGGAATACCTTTCAATGAGTGATGGAATCAAGGAGTTCCAGAAGCGCTACGGCATGAAGACCGTTACACCAGAACTGGTCAACTCCTACTTGCTTGAGGAAGAAAACCGCAGAATGAAAGAGGACTGTCTCCTATATGCCACCAACCGCGGAATTGAGAAGGGGATCAAGAAAGGAATCGAGAAAGGAATCGAGAAAGGAATCGTGAAGGGACAGGCTATGATAGTCCGCAATCTGAGCAAGGCAGGTATGTCTTTTTCAGAGATTGTCATGATGACAGGTTGTTCTGAAGAAGAAGTCAGAGAATATTTGAAATAGCATCCGATGACTCTTGGTTGACTTAATGATGCTTACTGTCTAGGATTGGCTTCATGCAAATCAGACTACAAGCAGGCGAAAGAAAAGATTTCCTCAGAAAGCTCATGGTTCTGGCTCTTCCAATAGGGCTTCAGAACCTGCTTTCGAGTTCTCTGTCTTTTCTGGATACGCTGATGGTCGGGCAACTGGGTGTAAACCAGATTGCAGGCGTGGGGCTCGGAAACCAGATGTTCTTCCTTGTAAGCCTGATATTCTTCGGAACATGCAGCGGCGCAAGCGCATTCACCAGCCAGTTCTATGGAGCACGGAAGAATGGATCAATCCAGCATGTGATGCTCATTTCTTTCGCCGTAGCTATAGCCGGAGCGCTTGTCTTTGCATTGCCTTCAGTATTCTGCCCCGAGTTCCTGCTTAAGCTTTTCACTCCAGACAAAGATGTGATTGAAGTTGGAAAGCAGTATCTTGTCACAGTCGGAGGAAGCTATATTCTGTCGGCCTGCTCGATGGTGATATCATTCACCATGAGAGCAACTGAAGATGCAAAGACGCCTCTTGTGATCTCTGTAATCTCACTTGGAACCGATGCACTGCTCAACTGGCTGCTCATATTCGGCGTTGGCCCGTTTCCAAGGCTTGAAGTCTACGGGGCAGCTATTGCTACAGTGATTTCAAGAGCGCTTGAACTTGCCTTGCTGATCATTGTGGCAAAAAGGCGCAGAAGCCCTGCCTGTTTCCATCTTAAGGAAGCAATCAGGACTTTTGACAGGGCTTTCCTGAAGCCGTTCTTCAAGACCTGCCTGCCGGTGATGCTCAATGAATTCCTCTGGGCAATGGGAATGACAGCCTACAAGATGGTCTACTCACATATGGGAACCGATGTGCTGGCATCAGTGAACATGACGAACTCAGTGCAGGATCTGTTTCTGGTATTCTCACTGGGAATCGGAAACGCCGCCGGAATCATGATAGGAAACCAGATAGGACACGGAAACAAGGAAGGTGCGATTCGATACGCCTGGGCTCTGATCTTCTCTTCGATCATATGCGGTACTGCATTCGGAATCTGCATGGCAGCAGCAAGCCCTGTTCTTCCCGGTCTGTTCAACGTTCCGCCTTCAATCTACGACATGACTCGCAGGACATTGCTGTACTTATCCCCAGTCTTGATTCTTAAATCGCTTTCGACGACGTTGATAGTCGGAGTCCTGAGAAGCGGCGGAGACACCCGTTTCTCGCTGATATCTGAAATGTGCTGTGTCTGGCTCATAGGTCTTCCTGCGGCTATTATCTCAGGACTTGTCCTCAAGCTCCCGATCTATTACGTCTGCCTCATCGTCAGCCTTGAGGAGCTTGCCAAATGCCTGATCATCATTCCTAGAATCATCAGCAGAAAATGGGTCAACGACCTTACTGCCTGACAATGGATTCGCCTTGATTTTTGTATCGCATGGCATTATTGTTAAGCCATGAGCGACAGAATCATTTTTACCAATGCAACAGTCATTACAGGTTTTGCAACCATTAAGGACTGCGGCTTATTCATCGACGGCGATGGTAAGATCGGAGACATTTTCTACATGTCCAGAATGCCACAGAAGAGCTTCCCTGATGACACAATGGTCATCGACGTGAAAGGCTGCACCATTACCCCAGGTCTTTTCGATTCGCATATCCATGGAATCGGAGGAGCAGGAACCGAGGACTGCAAGAAGGAATCAATTCTGAAGATGAGCGACCGTCTTGCAGACTATGGGGTGACTGATT
>JAQUYU010000136.1:0-1703 GCA_028691695.1 Sphaerochaetaceae bacterium
GCAAAGCCGGGTGAGAACAATCTGTTCCTCTCAAGCGGCACATGGTCGCTGCTTGGGTCTGTCGAGAAGGCTCCCAGGCTGTCAAAGCAGTTCTGCGACAGCGGGTTCACCAATGAAATCGCTTCCGACGGTCAGGTGCGTCTTCTTGAGAACATCATGGGCATGTGGATTCAGCAGGAGTGCCTGCGCCACTGGGAGACAGAGGGGCCGCTTCCTTCATGGAAGGAGCTCGATGATCTCACGCTGGAGGCTTCTAAGCACTATCATGGCGCGATCAACTGCACTGATCCTAGGTTCCTGAAGCCGAATGCTCCTGGCAATCTCATGGAAGACAGGATCAGGGCCTATCTGAAGGAGACTTCTCAGGCGCTTCCTTCTTCGAAGCCGGAGTTCATGGTTGCAATCTACCGCGGCCTTGCCGTTACATACAAGACTGCCATTGTCCAGCTTGAGAAGCTTCTTGGCAAGAAGTTCGATTCGCTTTCGATCATCGGAGGAGGATGCAAGAATCAGATTCTCGATCAGTGGGCAGCCGACGAGACAGGGCTTGCCGTGTACGCAGGTCCCGTCGAGGCCACCGCTCTTGGAAACATCCTTGTTCAGGAGCTTGCCCTCGGTCAGATTTCCTCTCTTGCCGAAGGTAAGGAGATTATCCGCAAGGCCTTTGCTGTCAAGGAGTATCATCGATGCTAGAGCAACTGACATGGCAGCTTGCTTCAGATCTTGACCGGCTGCCGTTCAGCTTCGACGGCGTGATCTACAATCCTCTCGATTATGCCCGTGCGAATCACAGCGAGTACCTTTCTCGCTGCGTCCGTCATGGTGCGCGCACTATGTTCCTAGGCATGAATCCAGGTCCTTTCGGTATGGTTCAGACGGGTGTCCCTTTCGGCGCCGTGCCTATGGTCCGGGATTATCTTCATATCTGCAACCCCGTTGATCATCCGGCCATTGAGCATCCGGCTCGTCAGATTCTGGGATTCGACTGCCCGCGCACTGAGGTCAGCGGTCTTCGGTTCTGGGGGCTCGTTCAGTCGCGCTTTCCTGACTGCATGGATTTCTTCAAGGATTTCTGCGTGATGAACTACTGTCCGCTTGCTTTTCTGGACAAGGGCAGGACAGCTCGCAACATTACTCCTGACAAGCTTGCTGCTTCTGAGCAGCGTGCCTTGTCTGACCTCTGCGATGAGTATCTTCGAAAGGCAATCCTGGAGATTGGATGTACTGTCCTCATCGGAATTGGGCAGTTCGCCCGCCGTAAGCTAGAATCCGTTGCCCCGGAGGGCTGCATCGTCTCATCCATAATCCATCCGAGTCCGGCCTCTCCTGCTGCAAACCGGGGATGGGCGGAGGCTGCCTCTGCTTCCCTTGCAGAGCTTGGTGTTTGGGATTGAAGGCTTTGCTCTTTGCTGATTAATCGTTATATTCATCAGTATGAAATGCGTTACCGAGTTAGGCAGGGCTCCTGCAAAAGTGAATCTTCACCTCAATGTCTTCAGAAAGCGGGCAGACGGCTATCATGAGCTGATTTCCATTTTCCAGAAGACAAGTCTTGCCGACGAGCTCATGCTCAAGGTCTGCTATGACGATCCCTCGATTCAGGAGCCTTCTGTGAAGGTCGCCGGTCTCGAAGGAATCGCAGAGAATGGCAAGGATACGATGACCCGCGCTGTGAATTTCTGGTGCAGCCGCTTCGGCATTCC
>JAQUYU010000136.1:1803-3827 GCA_028691695.1 Sphaerochaetaceae bacterium
TCTGTTGATTTTAGGGCGGTAGCCAAGTGGTTAAGGCTCTGGTTTTTGGTGCCGGCATCGCAGGTTCGAGTCCTGCCCGCCCTGAATAAGATTTGCCCCTCTCCGGAATTTCCTGCGAGGGTCTTTTTCATTCATCTGAGCTTGTTGTCTTCAATCAGCTTGAGAAAGCTGTTCATTGCATCTTTCGCCTGGCGTCCCGGACTCGAAGTGAAAGGCTTGCCTGGGTCTATCTTGAAGAGCCTGTTTATTGTTTTCTTATCCTGCCTGGCGGCGAATTCATGGATGGCTTTCATTCTTTCACGCAGAGGGAGGTTCATCATCTTCGACAGCTCGGGCCAGGTCATCTTGAGCATCATCAACAGTGGGTCGTTGTCTATCGTCCGTATTCCCTTTTCGTATTCCCATGCGGCTGATTTGCGGTATTCTCCGCCGCCGAATTCTATTTCCTTCAGCCGATCCACGTTGTGATAATAGTACGAGATTGTGCAGAGGAATTGTTCCAGTCCCATCTGAGGGGTTATCATCGGTCCGCTCATGAATACTTTCTTCTCCGGAAACAATAGCTTTCCTGTTGTCCGATCTGTGATCTTGATTGCGTTCTTTGCGAACCTGGTGTTTGTCCTCATGTAGAACTCTGTCATTGCTTCGCAGCATTCGCATGAGAGCATCTGATGCATGTGATTTGGCATCACAATGTCATAGATGACAATGACTTCTGTCAGGTCAGATGCCCGATCGACGCAGTCCTTGTACAGTCCTGATACTTCTCCGTTGGAAAAGCCCGATGATCCTCTTATCAGGTGCTGGTCCGCTCCATTGAATCTGGTGTTTGTCTCTTTCTTTCCATCGACTGTTAGAAAACCCATAAAACTCCTTTTCATTTTTGTTTCTAACCTATATAGCGGCGTTTCTTGATTATTGTTGAAATTTGCCAAAACGATTTCCGGTGGCATCATGTCTTGACCTGATAATTGTCCAAAAAATCTAGCCTGAAGGTCTCGAAAGGTCTTCGAACCTACGAAAAGGTCATGCCGAAGGTCATGCCGATTTCATGGGATGTATCTGAATTCGGTCGTAGATGGAGAATTGACATGAACCATGGAAAAATTTATAGTGGACAAGTGGCTTTTCGGCCGCAGATTTAATGGTAATTGGCAGATTGATGCCAATGAGAGTAGGAGATTCAATTATGGCAGAACAGATCATTGAAGCAACTGAGAGAACTGAAGATTTCGGCAGCGCTGGAACAAGACGCCTTCTCAAGACTGGAAGGATTCCAGGAGTCATGTACGGAAAGGGCGATGTGAAGCACATAAGCTTTTGTGCACATGCATTCAGCTTCGTTCTCAGAAAGGCTGACAAAGGAAGCAAGGTCCAGGTGACACTTGATGGAGCAGTGCACGAATGCGTGATCCGCGAGATTCAGGAAGACCTGGTCAAGGGACAGATCAAGCACGTCGATTTCCAAGAGGTATAATGCAGCTCACAGTATTCGGACTTGGCAATCCAGGTAAGAAATACGAGCTGACGCTTCATAACGCAGGTTTTGAGGCTACCGACAGGCTGGCAGCGTTTTTGGGTGGAAAAACCAGAAAGCGCTGCCTTCGTCGTTATAAGGCCTTTTCTGCACAGGAAGGAACAGCAGGGATTGTCCAGGATGTTTTGATTGTCCAGCCGCTGACGTTCATGAACAGCAGCGGAGTCATTGCTCATTGGTTTGACCTGAAGGACGAAGGGAATACCGTTGTTGCCGTTTGCGACAACATGGATCTGGAGCCTGGAATGGTCAGGGTTCGATGGGTGCAGAGCCGGAGCACGCACAAGGGGCTCAGGTCACTGCAGGAGAATATGCCTGATGTCAGGATTCTGGCTGTCTTCGTCGGAATAGGACGACCTGCAGAAGGGTAGCGTTCCTGATCATGTCCTGTCGCGTCCAGCGGACGAACAGAAGATGAAGCTGTTCATTGAAGGCGTTGAGAATGCCTCACGGGCACTGGAGATGCTGGCAATGGGCGGCAGCGTGA
>JAQUYU010000137.1 GCA_028691695.1 Sphaerochaetaceae bacterium
ACATTGCATTCTCCGTTCTGGAGACTGTAATGCTGCTATTCGGCGGGCTTAGCCTTTATGATGCCGTGACTGTGACGTTCTCTACGATGAGCTGCGCAGGCTTCTGTGTAAAGGGTGCTTCGATCGGTGCATTCGGAAGCGCTTATGTCGATGTAGTGGTGACTGTGTTCATGCTCATCGGCGGAACGAACTTTGCCTTGTACTTCAAGCTGATTACTGGAAAAGGAAAGCTCGTATTGCATGATGGAGAGCTTCGCTCATATCTTGGGATTTTCTTTGGAGCGCTGTTATTCTGTTCGCTGGGACTGAAGCTTGCAGGATACTACGAGAGCTTCGGTGCCTGCCTGAGGTATGCTGCTTTTGCCTTGGCTTCGATTCTGACAACAACTGGTTTTGCAACTGCTGATTACTGCCTGTGGCCGGCGTTCTCGCTGTTCTTCGTCATCCTGATGATGTTCATCGGAGGCTGTGCGGGCTCGACTGCAGGCGGGATGAAGGTCATACGTCTTACCACTGTGCTGCGCCTTACACCTACAGAGCTCAAGCGGAAAGTCCATCCGAACGGTGTATTCCCGGTGAGGATCGGAAGTGGAGTGATAGATCGGAAGCTGATCCAATCGATGGCGGGATTCTGTGCAACATACCTTCTTGTATGGATTGTTTCCTCCATTGCGATCCTCATTACCGGAGTCGATATCCCAACGGCTCTTGCAAGCACGATCCTCACGCTTGGCAACATAGGAATCGGATTCGGGCAGGTCGGTCCTACTGGAAACTTCACGATATTCCCTTCGTGGGCACTCTGGCTGTTCTCATTTTTGATGCTTCTTGGAAGGCTTGAGCTGTACACCGTTCTGGTGATGTTCACAAAGTCATTCTGGAAGAAATAGAAAAACCGGTCAACAAGACCGGTCATAGCTATATATAACAAACAGATGGCAGAGTTTCAAATGGCTGAACAATCTATTCCCTGTCACCTGCTGGATTTCATTTCAGTTCGATCCGATGGAAACTTCGCGCATCTGGGTCTCAGGTTTCTTGGGCATGCTTATGGTAAGCAGGCCGTTCTTCATTGAAGCAGTTATGGAAGTCTCATCTACATCTTCTGGAAGATGGAACTGGCGTTCGTACTGAGCCGTGGTGCGTTCCTTGTAAAGGTAGTGCTTGTCATCGTTCTTCTCAGTATTCGATTTGATTGTCAGGACGTGGTTCTCTATGTTGACGTTCACTTCGCTGTCGGATACTCCCGGCATTTCGGCTTCAAGAGTGTAATCGCCGTCGTTCTCCATCACATCTATGCTTGGCATGCTGTCCCACTTTCCAAGAAATGCACAAAGCATGTCATCTGCAAGCTGGTCATTGCTCTTCTGTATCATGTATTTCATATCGGACCTCCAAAGTCTTCGTTTCTTGTCGTGCAGCTTTCTGCTACATCAATTCGTATGCAATAGCCGTGCCAACTATCAATACCTCGCCAGAGGGGCTTTGAAAGACGGTTTTTCCGGTGCGGGCGAGGGGGAAGAGTCAGGGATTGGCCGAAAAGACCCGGAATGCACAAAACCACCGGGTCATTTTGACACAGAGAGTGCGAGTTGACGGATCAAGCGGGTCATGATGGGACGGATTCGTCATTGACTGATTCGAATGGGAATAGTACGATGCATTCAAGGAGAATTTGCATGGATACAACTCAGGCAACTGAAGCGAACACCACATTCATCAAGCAGGTGATGGAGTTCTTCAAGACCTCGTCATATGGTGTTCTGGAAATAATCATCATTGCAGTTTTCGGCATTCTGATTATCAAGCTTCTGATGAAGCTGATAAAGCAGGCTCTGCTTGCCAGCAGCATAGACCGTTCCCTGGTCGCCTTCATTGATGCTGTGATTGAATTCGTTCTGGCTCTTATGCTTGTTCTGTACTGCCTCAACCGGATGAGCGTCAACGTGACAGGCATTGTTACAATGGTTTCAGCCTTGGGATTGTCCATAGGCCTTGCCCTTCAGGATCTGATCGGAGGTGTTGCAAATGGTCTTGTAATCATAAACACCAAGCCTTTCAAGGTCGATGACTATGTCACCATCGGCAGTCAGAGCGGCACTGTGAGAGAGATTTCGATGCTTCATACGACATTGGTCACGGTGGACAACAAGAAGATCATCCTCACCAACAAGTCGGTCTACAATTCGGAGATAACGAACTACAGCGCATTCACCAACAGGCGGCTGGATATGAATTTCGATATTGACTACAGCGCTGATCTGGATGAAGCACGGAAGATTATCCGCAAGGTCGTGGAAGACCATTCTCTAGCTCTCAAGAATCCGGCTCCATTTGTCCGGCTAAGCGATGATGCCGACAATGCCCTGGTGATCACCTTGCGTGTTTGGGTTAAGGCAGAGAATTACTGGGATCTGTTCTTCGATCTGAAGGAACAGGTCATCTCTGCTCTTGTCAAGGCTGGAATCAATGCGCCTTATCCGCAGCTTACTGTCGGTTTCAGGGGGGATGATCCAGTGATCAAGAAGGCTGCCGCTGCCATGTCTGCGGTCAGCAGGGAGGAGAAAAAATGAACAGTCTTTTAACAAACTCAGGGTTTCATCAGCTTCTCTCCACTTTCCTCAGCTGGGCAATTGCATATCTTCTGATCTGGATAATCAGCCGCTTCTTCCTTGTGAAGAAGAACTCTCTTGAAAGAGCTTCCGAGATGCTCAGACGCACAGGTTCTATTTTCGATTCGCTTTCGGCAAAGTGCACTGACAACAGCCTTCCTCTTGTAGATGATGCTGTTTCAAGCATGCGACAGGTCAAGAAGATGCTGTGCAAATCTGACAAGATGCTTTCAATCTATCAGTACGACCACAGCGACATCATGGATCTGATCACAATGAGGTCTTCGCTTGCCGGATGCATGAAGCTCTGCGAAACTTTCGCATCAGCTGTTCAGGACAATAAGAACAAAGCTGCAATCAGTGCTCTTGCCAAGATGCAGAAGATATGCAAGGATGCAGTTTCTTCAATAGATGAAATCTCCAAAGCTCAGTCACGCAAGAAGATGCTTGAGGTCTGATGCTATTTTCCTCAAACCTTATTGACAAGGGTGGCTATTTCCTTTATGTTTGTAAGGTACGACGCAGGGTAGAGCAGTTGGCAGCTCGTTGGGCTCATAACCCAGAGGTCACAGGTCCGAGTCCTGTCCCTGCTAAATAAGGAAGAATTCATTTGTTTGAGTTCTTCCTTTTTTATTACCCAGAAGCAGGGCATCCCATCTTGCTGGGTTTCTCCATGCTTGGAATGGCTCAGATAATCAAGTTTGAATTGAACCTGATTTTACACTGATAAACTATGCAACTAATCAGGTAATAAATTTATTTTCTGGTCCATCCCGTTTCGGCGGTTTCTAGTCCTGCTCTTTGCCAATCCTCTGTTTCATGGTATGTTCAAGTCATGAAAGTGATTGACCCAACGATATCCAGCTTCGAGTCTCTGATTGCCGGCAACAGGCTGTATGTGGACAAGACAGCCTATATCTACAAATTGGTCACTGGCCCGAGGATGGTGTTATTCTCACGTCCCAGAAGGTTCGGCAAGTCTTTGACGGTGAGCACCCTTGATGCGCTGTTCAGAGGCAGGAGGGAACTCTTTGCAGGCCTTGCGATCGACAGCCTCCCATATGACTGGAAGGTCCATCCCGTGATCCATATAGACTTCGCTGGCTGCCATAAGAAGAATGCATCAGAAGTGAACTCATGGCTCAACGGCTGCCTCCAGGGGATTGCGCAAGGCTACT
>JAQUYU010000028.1 GCA_028691695.1 Sphaerochaetaceae bacterium
CCACCACTGCATCAAGCCATAGCTCGGTGGTGAGCACCGTCACTGTAGGTTCAGGGAACAATTCTCATGTGAGGATCTTCTCAAGCTGGAGCAGCGACCTTCCGAAGAAGCTCGGCAACTACGCGCAAGCCCAGATGCTGAACAAGCTCCATGCTTCCGACTATTTCGCACTTAGCGAGCCGAGCAAGACGGATGCGCTTTTCTCGGAAGGGAAGATGCTTGGACAGACCAGATCCCGGTTCATGAATGCAGGAATCGATGCGATTCTGTCTTCCAGGATGACTATAATAAGCTTTGATGAGTACATAACATCTGAGCTCAGGCAGGTGTACGATACTGCAACAAGTGCAAACAAGACCGTTGGAATTGATTACTACCTTGAGACCGAGCTTATTCTTGGATTCGAGTATAACGTCATTGGCGTAGAGCAGAACACGCTGGTGTCAAGCGACAGCTATACCAAGACGGTTTATGACAAGACGCTTGCAGCGACGTTCATGTATGGAGCAAGCGGCGGAGTGACGGACGGTTATTTCTCATACGCCATCTCATCAGGTCCTAATCTATATCCAGAGTACCGCAAGGCTCTTGACAGCATGGTCGCCAACGTTGCCGTTGCCCTGGCTCCGAGGTGGGAGTATTCCACTGAGACCCTTATGAGCAATTCCGCCAAGATCGAGTCGCTCAAGATAGCCTACGAGTATGCTGGCGACGGCAACTACACACAGGCCTTCGATATCTTCGATTCAGAATGGAAATCTTCCAATGACCTCAGTTCAGGGTACAATGCAGCGATTCTGCTCTATGCCCGCGGGAAACTCTCCGATGCAGTGACTTACATGAACAATGTTGCAAGCATCACGGGTTCAGGCGAAGCGTACAGCAAGGCCGCCGCACTTAAGCAGAAGCTGCGGCTGGCTGAGATAGCAGAGCAGCAGGTCAACGGAACGGCAAGCGATGCCACAGTAGAGGAGTTCGAGATAAAGAACTTCTTCGGGAGATAGAATGAAGCCATTGGTAATGGTGTTCACAGGCGACGGAAAGGGCAAGACCACCGCCGCACTTGGCTGCGTTTTCAGAGCCCTCGGCCGCAATGGCCGCTGCGCCGTGATCCAGTTCATCAAGCCTGAGTCGCAGGAATCAGGAGAGAAGATGATGGCCTGCAAGTGCGGCCTTCTGTGGGAAAACTACGGAAAGGGATTCCTGTGGAACCAGGAGAGCCTTGCGCCTACACGTGAACAAGTGCTCAAGGGCTTCAAAAGAGTCAGGGAGCTGGCCTCAGGCGGGCAGTATGACCTGATAGCACTGGACGAGATCACATATGCTTTCTCATACGGGCTGCTCGATGAAGCGGAATTCCTCAAATGGCTGGAGCTGTTCAAGGCTCAGGAGAACGGGCCTTGCCTGATTCTGACCGGGAGAGGCGCTTCTGAGGCGCTGATCAATGCTGCCGACACCGTAACCGAGATGAAGAACATCAAGCACCACTACAGCAGCGAGCAGAGAAAAGCCTGTCCCTTCATAGAATTCTGATTGCCTTCTGCTTGAATTCAAGGCAGAAAGAGGAATGAGGGATTGGCCAATGATGTCCTCTTCTGAATATATGATAGTGAAAAAATGGATTTGATTGCAATTTGAGCCATCAAAATCGGAGAAAACCTCATTGTTGTCTGATTTCAGAGCAGTTCAATGGCCTCATTCATGTTTTTTGCATCAGATTCTTCACAAGAACGTCGGAATGCTCTATAATCATCGGTAAGATTAATGATCGATAGCTGGAGGGTAGGATGCTTGATTTCCATTCGCACCTGCTGTATGGAATAGACGACGGGGTGAAGGACAGGGCACAGAGCCTTGAGATCCTTGCAGAGTACAAGGCTGCGGGGATTGACCATGTCGTATTCACGCCGCATCTGTACAATCCCTACGTCACAACTGCGGTCAAGGACATCAGAGCCCACTTTGCGGACCTGCATCAGGCGGTGCTTGAGCTTGGGGTTGAAACATATCTGGGCGCTGAGTTGTTTGTAAGGCATCAGGAGCTGAAGACTATTCCGGTCCTGGGGCGCTATGCCCTGTGCGAGTTCGATGTCTACAGCGAGCCGCTTGGGTTCTGCGACCTGATCGACCGGACCCTCATGCAGGGCATGGGCAATGAGATCGTCATTGCCCATGTCGAGAGATACACCTGGCTTGAACCTGGCGGGCAGCGTGCCCAGGAGATGAAGAGCCGGGGCTATCTGTTCCAGGTCAATGCCGAGTCCGTGGCGGATGATGTTTCATCCAGGGCCAGGAAGTGGCTTGACAGCGGCATGGTTGACCTGATTGCATCGGACAACCACGGCCGCACAAGCGGATCGGCACAGGTGCTGGTGCGCGCTTATGAGAAGTTTCCGCGGATTGCCGCGAAGATGAAGGAAATAGAGGACGGCATCCGGTGACGGATGGATCGGAATCAGAGTTATTGAAACAGGAGGCATTTATGCTTATTGAGATGAAGGTTGCGAATTTTCGCTCAGTCAAGGATGCACAGACCATTTCGTTTGTGGCCATGAAGGATTCGCATCTGCCCGAGGCAAAGACAATGCAGGCGCCAGGCGGTTTGAACGTTCTTAAGACTACTGCGATCATTGGCCCAAACGGAGCAGGAAAGAGCACATTCGTCAGAGCCCTCGAAGCTCTGAAGAACATCATCACAAGCGATGACAGCGTCGAGAATCCGCTTCTCAAGGGCTTCGCCGGCACTGCTTTCGCTTATTCGGAAGTCAAGGGGCTGCCTTCGGAAATCGAGGTCAAGGTCCTTCTTCCTAGGACGACGGAAGACGGCAAGCCGCTCTGCGCAATCTATCGTCTGGTGGCTGACATGAACAAGATCCATGAGGAGTCGCTGGTTTACAGCTTCGGCAATTCGAAGAAGCTCATGTTCGAGCGCAAGATCCTTCCGACCCTCGACGATGAAGTCGTGGCATACAAGTACCGCTGGGGAAAGATGTACAGAGGCGAGAAGAGAAGGATGGAGAAGAAGCTTTCTCCGCAGCGCACCTATCTTGCAGAAGCGGCCCTCAAGGGCGGCGAGACCTGCAGCGAGCTGTACGGCTGGATTTCGAATTCGCTTCACATCGTTCCGATGGGAGCAGCCACTTCCTCCGAAGCCTACATGGTCTCAGAGCTCAACGCTCATCCGGACTGGGCGAAGCAGCTTGTTGACTACCTCTGGAGCCTTGATATCACCGATATCAGAGGAATCAGGATCAAGGACGACAAGCTCATCTTCATCCATACCAATGTGACGATGCACTATTCCTCAAGCTTCCTTTCCGAAAGCCTGAGCCTCAGAAGGCTCTGCGTCATGGGCATCGCATTCTTCGAGAGCTTCTCATCCGAGAAGACCCTTGTCGTGGATGATTTCGGGATGTTCCTGCATCCTGCTGTGATCAAGCACGTGCTGGGAGTGTTCGAGAAGTGCAGCTTCCCTGGATCTCAGCTCATAGCAGTGGACTGCAATCCTGCTCTTCTTTCCGACGGAGTGATCCGAAAGGATGGAATCTGGTTCGCCCAGAAGGATTCAGCCGGTTCGACCGAGTTCTACAGCCTGGCGGACTTCAAGGTGTCCAACGTCAAGGACAAGGCAAGGATAATGTATGAGAACGGAGCTTTCGGCGCACTGCCGCTCATCTCAGAATTCACCTTCACGAAGGAGGCAAAGTAATGAAACGCACAAGAAACACAAAGACAGCAAAGCAGTCGATGCTCATCTATGCAGCTTCCGAGTTCGAAGCTCAGTATTTCGGACAGGTCCGCAAGGACTGCCGGTACACCAACCTGACTGTCATGCAGTCGGAAGGTGCCGATTCGCTTGAGAAGCTCATCGTCGAGGCTTCGCATGCAAGGCTCAGGGGCAAGTTCGACTGCGCATGGGTGCTTGTCGGATTCTCTGACTTCAATCTCAAGCCTGCCGACATCAAGGCCGCCCAGGAGCTCGCCGAGAAGAAGCGAGTGAAGATCGGATGGTCGAATCCATCGCTTTCGCTCTGGGTGTATCTGCACTTCAAGGCTCCTTCGATGGTCATAACCGATCCGGACATGATAACCGAGGCTCTTGCAAAGTCCATCCCGGACTATGCCGAGACCGGCGAGTATATGGGAGGTAAGGGACAGAACCTTCATCTTGCTCTGTTCACCAACTTCTCAAGGGCGATTGCCAATGCGGGAACATACAACAGGATCTGCGAATCCTCGTTCGGGCTTCCTGCCACGAACATCCCTGACATCTATGCCGATATCCTGAAGTTCTGCGGAAATGCGGATATAACGCATAACCAGAAGATGCTCACCAAGAGAGCATAAGCATGGATATAATCACAATGCTCGCGACAATGCTCGCTATAGCGCTCAGCAGCCTGGCCCTGGGGCTCTGCATCCTGTTTAGTATCAGGACTGGAGTCTCGTGGTCCAAGCTGCTCGTGGCCTTCCTGTCGGTGCTTGTAGGCGCCATGACTCTTCTGGCCGTAGAGCACTATACGAACTTCTCGCTTTCCGTCTTCGGAATGCAAGACACGGCGAAGGTCGTGAGCATCGTTCTGGAATCCATAGTCTCGCTCTGCGCCTGCTTCCTGGTGCTGTTCATACCGTTCTTCGTTACAATGGTACTAGGCACGATGCGCCATGAGAAGCTGTTCTGGATCCTGCTTTCTACTTTGGCTGGCTGCTATCTCGCAGCCGGAGTGCTGAACCAGATCTTTGCACGCCCGTGGATGGAGCTGGTCTCTTCGCTGATCTTCCTCGGGGTGTATTTCTTCTCGATGACGATGCTCTGGATCAACGTTTCAAAGATACGTGACCGGAACACCCGGCGGATCATTGTGGCAGCGAACATCGTGAGCCTTTCGCTCATCCCGGTGTTCTGCCTGTCGCTGATATTCCCTGATTTCCAGATCTCAAGCTATGCCCTGTATTGCATGGCATTCTCCATTGTAATGATAGTGTACTTCTACGGCAGCTTCACCAAGGAATTCATGGAAGATTCCAGGCAGCCGAAGGAGCTGGCTCTTTCAGACCTCAAGTGCTACCGGATCTCCGAGAGGGAGTTCTCGGTGATCAAGCTTGTCGCGAAGGGCATGACGAACAAGGAAATCGCCTCTGAGCTGAGCATTTCGGTCAATACGGTGAACAACCATGTGGCCAATGTGTTCTCGAAGACCGGCGTCCGAAGCAGGATTGACCTGCTGAATCTTCTCAAGGAAGTTAATAAATGAAATCGATTGATTACAGTCTGTTTGATTATGATGTTGCTGATTACGGTTCCAAGTATCATGTCGAATACGCTCCGGTCAAGAGCTGTGCCCATCCGTTCGGGCTTTTTCATGAAACAAAGGCGGACAAGGCTGTTCTGCTTCTGCATGGCTTCACGGGCTATCCGGGGGAGCTGATCCGTCCGGGCGTGGATCTGTACGAGGCAGGCTTCGATGTGCTTGCAATAAGATATCCAGGCCACGGAACCTCAGGGGATGACTTCCTGGAGACTAATGACAGCATGTGGGTCGCTGCTGCCGAGGATGCCTACAATGACCTCTGCAAGTCGTACTCTGAAGTATACCTCGTGGGTCATTCCATGGGTGGGGCCAATGCTGTTCTTCTGGCCGAACGCCACAGCATCGCCCGCATCGCCCTGATAGCCCCGGCTCTTGTGATGAAGAACCGGCCATGGAGAGCGTATGTTCTCAGGCCGTTCGCATCCAGGGTCAAGGCAGCATGGAAGCAGGATCTCAGATACAAGCCTTACTACAAGAACTCTCCATGCGATGACATCCCGATGGCCCAGCAGTACTGGATGTACCTATATCCGAAGGAAATCTGCTGCCTTCTGCATCTGGCAAAGCAGGCTCGCAATGGCATCTCGAAGCTCAATTCCGATGCCTTGGTCCTGTTCGGGGACAATGACCTGAGCGTGAACCAGACGCGAAGCGCCGAGATCATCGGACGCGGCAATTGCGGGCGAACCGAAAGCGTCGTGATCCCGGGAGGCTCGCATCTTCTGCCTTACGACTGCGACGAGCAGGCACAGGATAAGACGATTAGCGAAATCGTAAGGCATTTCACCAAGGCATAATTTTCACTTGCAGCTGAATTTGACGGGCTGTTGTACAAACAGCCTTTTTCATATAAAACTACAGGCAAGGCGGTTTTTCCGCCAGGGAGGATCTTTTATGGAAACAAGGGTGCGCTATGCCCCGTCTCCGACAGGATTGCAGCATATTGGCGGCGTCAGGACCGCTCTGTTCAACTATTTCTTTGCGAAGTCTTCCGGGGGGAAGTTCATCCTCCGGGTTGAAGATACCGACAGGACCCGATACAGCGACGAAGCTCTTGAGGATCTCTACTCCACACTTGACTGGCTTGGAATCAAATGGGACGAAGGCCCGATTGCGGGCGGCCCCTATGGTCCTTACATCCAGAGCGAGCGCTATGACATATACAGGAAGTATGCCCAGCAGCTGGTTGACAGCGGCATGGCCTATTACTGCTTCTGCACTCCTGAGCGGCTGGAGGCGCTACGCGCGGAGCAGGAAGCCAGCCACAGTCCGGAGCAGGGCTACGACAGGCATTGCCGCAACCTTTCCAAGGATGAGGTCCAGGCGCTTCTGGATCAGGGGCTCAAGCCTGTGATCAGGCTCAAGGTGCCCGAAGAGGGCTCGACTACCTTCCATGATGTCATCATGGGAGACATCACCAGAGAGAACAAGGACATAAGCCCTGATCCGATCCTGCTCAAGAGCGATGGGTTCCCGACTTACCATCTTGCCAATGTCATCGATGACCATCTTATGCACATCACCCACATCCTCAGGGCACAGGAGTGGATTCCTTCCGGACCGCTGCATGTGATCCTGTACAAGGCATTCGGATGGGAGCCGCCGGTGTACTGCCATCTTCCGATGGTCATGGGCAGCGACGGTCACAAGCTTTCCAAGCGCCATGGCTCGACAAGCGTCAGGGATTTCCGCGATAAGGGATATCTGCCTGAGGCTATCATCAATTACGTGACTCTGGTGGGCTGGTCATTCGACGGTGAGAAGCAGTTCTTCTCCAAGGCTGAACTTGAGAAGGATTTCTCAATAGAGAAGATCAACAAGGCACCTGGAGTGTTCGACTACAAGAAGCTTGACTGGTTCAACGGCCAGTACATAAGGGCGAAGAGCGACAGCGAGCTGGCAGCCCTGCTTGTCCCATATCTTGACAAGGAAAGCCTCCTGGATGGGATGGATGAGCAGGCAAAGCTTGACAGAGTCACTGCTATAGTTCCGCTTGTCAAGGAGCGCCTTGTGGTGCTTTCCGATGTCAATGACATGACCCGGTTCGTGTTCCGCGATCCAGGCATGCCTGATGCCAAGACGCTCTGCGCAAAGGGGCATACGGCAGCGCAGGAGTATCAGGGATTGGCCAAAGCCTACCCGATCCTCAGATCAGGGCTCGAAAGCTGGAAGCCGGACAGCGAGATCGAGCAGGAGCTCTGCGCAATAGCACCTGAGCTCGGGATCAAGGTGAACGGGGTATTCATGCCCATCCGTGCGAGCGTTACCGGAAGCCAGGTGAGCCCGCCGCTGTTTGACAGCATAAGAGCGGTTGGCTATGATGAATCATTCAGAAGAATTGAACGGGCGCTTGAGGTTCTCAAGGCCTGCTAGGAGGAAATATGACTGAAGTTACGATGGACAAGATTGTTTCGCTATGCAGAAGGCGCGGATTCATTTTCCAGTCGAGCGAGATATACGGGGGTCTCAACGGGGCCTACGATTACGGTCCGATGGGCGTTGAGCTCAAGAACAACATCAGGGATTTCTGGTGGAAGGAAATGACTCAGATTCATGACAGCATCGTTGGAGTGGACTGCTCCATCCTGATGGCTTCCAAGGTCTGGGAGGCTTCCGGGCATGTTTCCAACTTCACCGATCCGATGGTTGACTGCAAGCACTGCAAGAGCCGCTTCAGAGCCGACCAGATCGATCTGAAGGGTGCCTGCCCTGTGTGCGGAACCCGTGACAGCTTCACGGCTCCGAGAAACTTCAACCTGATGTTCGCAACCCATATCGGGCCGGATTCGGACAGCGCAAGCACGATCTACCTCAGGCCTGAGACGGCTCAGGGGATCTATACCGAGTTCAAGAACGTTGTGCAGTCGAGCCGCATGAAGCTTCCGTTCGGCATAGCCCAGGTCGGCAAGTCATTCCGCAACGAGATCACTACCAAGAACTTCATCTTCCGCTCATGCGAATTCGAGCAGATGGAGATGCAGTTCTTCTGCCAGCCGGGAAGCGACGACAAGTGGTTCCCGTACTGGAGAGAGCAGCGGATGGAGTTCTACAAGAAGATGGGAATCATCCCAGAGCATCTCAGATGGCACCAGCACGGGCCGGAAGAGCTTGCCTTCTATGCGAAGGATGCCTACGACATCCAGTATCTGTTCCCGATGGGATGGCAGGAGCTTGAGGGCGTGCATGACCGCACGGACTATGACCTGACCCAGCATCAGAAGTTCTCGGGAAAGGATCTGACATACCTCGATCCGGATACTAACGAGCGCTACATTCCGTATGTAGTCGAGACTTCGGCCGGCCTTACAAGGAATGTCCTGATGGCTCTGTCCGATGCTTATGACGAAGAGGCGACTCCTGAAGGCGACACCCGCACGGTGCTTCATTTCCATCCGCTCATCGCTCCGGTGATGGTTGCTGTTCTTCCGCTTGTGAAGAAAGACGGACTTGGTGAGTATGCGGACAAGCTTGAGCATGACCTCAGGCAGGATTTCGTGACCTACTACGACCAGAGCGGTGCAATCGGGCGCCGTTACCGCCGCCAGGACGAGATCGGGACTCCGTACTGCGTCACAGTCGACTACGATACCCTCAAGGATCATAGCGTGACCCTTAGGTTCCGCGATTCGATGAAGCAGGTTAGGATTCCAGTCGACCAGATAGTTGCGACTATTCACGAAGAAAACAAGAAATACAGGAGAGTGTGATGAATAAGGCATTGCAGGTGCTTATGGACAGGGGCTTTACGAAAGCCTGTACAGACACGGATGCTCTTTCGGACCTTATGGACAGAGAGCCGGTTACGTTCTACATCGGAACCGACCCGACGGGACGCAGCCTTCATATTGGGCATATGGTTCCGTTCTTCGCCGCCCACCATCTTCAGGAGTTCGGACACAATCCGATTGCCCTGGTTGGAAACGGCACGGCGATGATCGGCGACCCCTCGGGCAAGACCGAGCTTCGCAAGATGCTCACCCAGGAGCAGGTGATGGACAACAGCCGCCATATCAAGGAGCAGCTGTCCCATGTGATGGATTTCTCAGAGAATCCGAAGCCGGGGATGGGAAAGGCGATAATGAGGTTCAACGGCGACTGGCTGCTGGATCTGAATTACATCTCCTTCCTTCGTGAGATCGGATCCCAGTTCTCAGTGAACAAGATGCTCACGTTCGAGAGCTACAAGCAGCGCCTCGAGAGGGGGCTGAGCTTCATCGAGTTCAACTACCAGCTCCTTCAGTCGTATGATTTCCTGATTCTGCACCGCGAGAACGGCGCAAGGCTTCAGATTGGAGGAGACGACCAGTGGGGCAACATCGTTGCCGGAACTGATCTCATCAGGAGGATGGATGGCGACGAATGCTACGGCCTTACGTTCCACCTGATCACCAGAGCAGACGGCAAGAAGATGGGAAAGAGCGAGCAGGGTGCAATATTCATCGATCCTGAGCTTCTCAGTCCTTACAACTTCTACCAGTACTGGCGCAACGTCCCAGATGAGGATGTGATAAAGTTCATGAAGCTTTTCACTTTCATGAGCATGGACGAGATCGCCGACTGGGCGAAGGTGAAGAACATCAACGAGGCAAAGCAGAAGCTTGCTTTCGAGCAGACGAAGATTACCCACGGAGAGGAAGAGGCCGAGAAGGCACGTGATGCGGCGAAGGCCGTGTTCTCCACCGGCGGTGACGTCTCCGGCATGCCAAGCATAGAGCTTGCTGCTTCCGATCTCGAGAAAGGAATCGGGGTAATCGATCTGTTCTCATCAACCGACCTGTGCAAGACCAAGAGCGATGCCAGAAGGCTGATCCAGGACGGCGGGGCTTCGATCAATGGTGAGAAGGTTCCTGGAATCGACTTGGTTGTGGATTCATCGTTCGTAAAGGACGGTGACATGATTCTCAAGGCGGGCAAGAAGAGGTTCTTCCGCATCATTGTCAAATAGAGGCTGTCTTGACAGCTGCTTGATGCCCGCTTTCGAGCGGGCTTTTTTCTGAGGTTGGGTTGTGTCTTCCACTTTGATCTATCTTGCAAAGCTCTTCGGGGTGTTTTTCCTAGGGATGATCATTGCCCTGATCATAGGCCGCCAGAGGCTTCGGAAGACCACTGGCGTGTGCCTTCAGGCTTCGCTTCTTGTCCTTCTGTTCTGCATGGGTGTCAATGCCGGGAGGATTGATGGAATCTATCAGAAGCTGTCAAGCATGGGGCTTCATGCGCTTCTTCTGGCCGCCTCTGCAATGGCAGGAAGCTTCCTTCTTGCTCTTGCCTATGACCTTGTTCTGAACAGCCGGAACGAGGCCTCGGGATCTGAACGAAGCCGGGGATCAGGTTTTTCCCTGTCTGCTCTTCGCGAGCCGCTTGTGATGGTCCTCAGCGTCGCTGCCGGAATGGCCGCCCAGACGCTTGCCCCTGAAGCCCTTAACTGGTATTCAGGGTCGCTTGTGGATGCAATGCTGTATCTCATGATGGGACTTGTAGGCATGCAGATGGCCCAGAATGATGTGAACTACAAGGCTTTGTTCAGGTCTCCTGACTTGATTGTATTGCCTTTGATTACAATCTTAGGTTCCTATCTAGGAACGATGATTCTGTCTTTATTGATGCCATATTCAATGAAGCAGTGTCTTGGGATGGTAAGCGGCTTCGGATGGTACTCATTGTCTGGAGTCCTTATAACCAATGCGGGATTCCCGGTTCTGGGGACGATCAGCTTCCTTGCTAATCTCATGAGGGAGTTATCAAGCTTCTTCCTTGTTCCTCTTGCCGGCAGGCTGCTTCCAGGGAAGATGAATCCTGCAATCTGCCTATCTGGGACGAGCAGCATGGATTTCCTTCTTCCGCTTCTGCGTCAGAACTACGGCCTTGCTGCCGTTCCAAAGGCGATAATCCATGGCTGCATCATGGCTTTCTTCGTTCCGCTGCTTATTCCAATCTGGTTTCCGGGGGTGTGATAATGAAAATAAACGTTGTTCTTTTCGAGCCTGAGATTCCTCAGAACACCGGCAACATCGCACGCACATGCGCAGCTGCCGGCGCAGACCTTCATCTTGTAGGTCCGCTGGGCTTCTGCATCGACGAGAAGCATGTACGTCGAGCAGGACTCGATTACTGGGATGCTGTGAATATATTCCAGTACAAGGATATACAGCAGTTCATGGAAGAGCATGGAAATGAGAACCTGTTCTTCTACACTACCAAAGCCCATCACTGCTACAGCGATGATGTTTACCATGCGCCTGACATCTGGCTTGTTTTCGGCAAGGAGAGCGCTGGCATACCTGAGGAGATCCTGGTCCGACATCCTGACCGCTGCCTGAGGATCCCGATGATAAGCGATACTCGTTCTCTGAATCTTTCCAACAGCGTTGCTATTGCAGTGTACGAGGCTTTGCGTCAGAATGGGTTCAAGGATCTGACGATGAACGGCAACCTTCACCGTCTCAGCTGGTGATATGATGGAATACAGACTTGACCTTGCCCGGACGCTTGACTGCGGGCAGGCTTTCAGATGGACGCAAAGCGAAGACGGACTCTGGCAGGGGACTGCCGGTGGCAAGACTCTTGGAGTTTCGCAGCATGACCTTTCTCCTGTGATGGAAGATGCTTTCTGGCGCAATTACTTCGACATGGATTTCGATTATGAAGGTGCACGCGAGGCTCTTGCTGCCTCTTCGCCTGTCATGGCGAAGGCTGCTGCCTTTTCAAGCGGGATCCAGATCCTCAATCAGGATCCATGGGAAGCTCTTTGCAGCTTCATCATTTCTCAGAACAACAATATAAAGCGGATAAAAGGCATAATAAGCAGGCTTTGCTGCGGCGGCTGCTTCCCGACTCCGGAGCAGATCATCGAGATCGGCGTTCCTGGGCTGCGGGCAATCGGACTGGGGTTCAGGGACAGCTATGTCTATGATGCTGCATTCCGTGTCCATTCAGGTCTGATCGACCTGGATCAGATCAAGACTCTCGATGTTCCTGAGGCCACTGAAGCTCTGAAGACCATCCGCGGGGTCGGCGACAAGGTCGCTTCCTGCGCGCTTCTGTACGGGTTCCACCGTCTGGAATGCTTCCCTATGGATGTCTGGATGAAGAGGGTCATGGCAGATCTTTTTGATGGAATGGACGGGCGTGATCTGTTCGGTCCGCTTGCCGGGCTTGCTCAGCAGTATCTGTTCTTCTATGCCCGTGAGCTGTACTACAAGGAGAACTCAATATGAAGCGTCCTTTGATTGGAATAATGGGGGACTGGTGCACGCCGGACAAGAGCGCTTTCGACTTCGATTGGGTGACGACCAACATGGGCTATGTCGATGGTCTGGAGAAGGGCGGGGCCTCAGCTCTTGTGGTGCCGCGCTTTTCACCTGCAGCCATTGATTGCTGCGATGCAATTCTGATCCAAGGCGGTGCTGACGTCGATCCTGCTTTGTATGGCCAATCCCTCAATCCTCTTTCCAAAGGGATCAGAAGCGAGATGGACCGCACGATGATCGATGCTGTTCTTTATGCTCGCAGCATGGATAAGCCTGTTTTCGGCATCTGCCGTGGAATCCAGCTGATCAACGTCGCGCTTGGCGGAACTCTTTACCAGGACGTGAGCCTTGAAGCCGTAGCTCACAAGCATAGCAATTACGGCACTCCATACATCGGAGTCCACAGTGTTTCAATTGTTTCTGGGACTGTTCTCTCAAGGATTCTTGGCGAATCCGAGCTCATGGTCAACAGTCTGCATCATCAGGCTGTTGATGCAGTTGCTGATGGCCTTCTGGTCAGTGCGGTTGCCGATGACAAGACGATTGAGGCACTGGAGAACGCTGATGGAAGCATCCTTGCCGTTCAGTGGCATCCAGAAGCTCTGATCCGCACTGATGAGAGAATGAAGCTACTGTTCGAATACTTTGCACATTCTGCAGGGCGGAGAATCAAGGTTTGACCTGAGAAGCGAAGTCATGCGATAATAGAACGATCAGGGGGAGCCATGAAACGTCTTTTTTCAGTTGCAATCATTATCATAGCAGGTTCGCTTGCTTTTTCCAGTGCTGTTTCCGACTGGATCGGCCTCGGAATCAATCTCGTGGATACTATCGTCGATGCAAGCTCTCCATCGGGCGACCCGATTGACAACGCAGCATCAAAGGCGCATGAGGCCGCTCTCGCACTCGATGCCGTGCAGAGGGATGAGTATTACAAGGACAACAAGGTAAATGTCACTGGCGCAGTCTTCAGCAGTCTTTTCCTTGGCTTCGGAATTGCACAGGATGCGATGGGAGACAGGACCGGATCTGCCTGGATCAGACCTCTGGACATCATCGGAATGTCAGGCGCAGTCACTGTAGGGTGCTTCTATCTGTTCTCATATCTTTTCACTGCGCCGTGGTACCAGAATGTGCCAGAAAGCGGCACGCTTTTCGATACCGAATTCGGCAGGCTCTGCATGTGGACAGGACTTGGATGCCTTGGGCTTTCTGCTGTTATGAGGATCATCGGCAGCATTAGATCCATCACCTGGGGCAACCGCTACAACGCAGCAATCAGGCAGGCTCTTGATCTTGATGTTGCGTTCGTGCCTTTCATCTCCGAAGATCATTCTGCCGGAATCCAGCTGTCGGCGAAGCTGAGCTTCTAGTCCTATTGAACTTTTGCTATTCTCAGGGTATCCTCTTGTTGTCTTTCTGTGGGTGGAAAGGCTTCAGGAGTTTGATTTTTATGATAGTTGGAGAATATGTGGACTGCTATCCGCCTGATGTCGACGGTGTAGGAATGGTGGTCAAGAGCTATGTTGAGAATCTGAACAGCATGGGGAATACTGCATACTATGTAGCGCCTCGAGGCAAGAAGCCTTATCCTGGCAACTTCCCGCTTCTTCAGTTTCCCAGCATTCCGATGATAGGAAAGGAACCTTATACGGTGGGCATTCCATATGTAGGGATGCAGTATAACTACGATATCAAGAGGGCAGGCTTCGAGCTGATTCATGTCCATTCGCCATTCAGCGCGGGGATGGAGGCCACCGAGAAGGCCTGGAAAGCAGATATTCCCCTTGTTACTTCATTCCATTCAAAGTACTACGATGACTTTCTCCTCAAGACTGGAAGCAAGTTCATCGCAAGCAGCATAGTCAAGCTGATTGTCCGTTTCTATGAGAAATGCGATGAGGTCTGGACGGTGAACAATGCTACTGCCGATGTTCTGCGTGGCTACGGCTACAATGGCGGCATAGTAATAATGCCCAATGGCACGAATCTGTGGTATCCGACTCCAGAGGACCGAAAGGCTGCTCAGGATCTGTATCATCTCGGAGATGGGACTGTGTTCCTGTTCGTAGGCCAGCATTCTTTCAAGAAGAACATAAAGCTTATCATCGAATCGCTTGCTGTCTACAGCAAGACTCATTCGGATTTCAAGATGCTTTTCGTAGGCCAGGGGCCTGATGAGAATGAGATGCATCAGATGATCGATGAAGCGGGGCTTCATGATAAGGTTGTCTTTGCAGGTCATATTTCCGATCGTAACCTGATGAAGCAGATCTACAGCAGGGCCGATCTTTTCCTGTTCCCGTCTCTTTATGACAATGCTCCGATGGTTGTCCGCGAGGCTGCTGCAGCAGGCACTCCCAGCATATTGATGCGTGGAAGCTGCTCTGCTGAAGGCGTCACTGATGATGTGAACGGGTTCCTTTGCGAGAACGACCCTGTCGAGATGGCTTCAAGGATCGAGGCTGCTCTTCCGCTGGCTGACAAGGTAGGGGAAGAAGCCCGCAGAACAATTCCTCTTGCCTGGACAGAGGTTATGAAGATGGTGGTCGAACGCTATCAGAATCTGATCGACCGGTTTGAAAAGGAAGGCTCAAGGCGCTGAGATTCAGCTCTTGCCTGCCAGGTTTATGAATACTTTCGCCATTTCCGCTGTAACGGCGCTGCATGATGCGTCGTCCAGGAACTGCGTCTCTTCAGTTCCCTGCACGCCTGCGGCAAGATTGATGCTGTAGGCGGCAGCGGCGAATTCTATGTCCATTTCTCTTGCCAGGACTGCTTCGGATGCGCATGTCATCCCCACGACATCGAATCCCAGGCGGGAGAACACTTCGACCTCCGCGGCTGTCTCAAGCCTAGGGCCGTTAGTCTGGACATAGACTGCGTCGCTGCATGCCGGTCCGTAGATCGTTCCGGTTTCCTTTGCGCTTGCAATGATCTTCTCGTTCAGTTCCAGCGAGAAGGGGTGTGTCATGTCGGTATGCACTGCCTTGTTGTCGAACATGGTGATCCCTCGTCCAGAGAGATCCACGAACTGCGACAGAAGTCCCCATCTGCCGGGCTTGATCTTTCCTGTTATGGATCCTACTGCGTAGATTCCTATTGCGCTCGTTATCCCGAGTTCCTTGATTGCGGTGATCTCGGCTTTGTAGTTGATCTTGTGCGGCGGCACTGTGTGCTCCGCTCTGTGGCGAGGAATGAAAACAACGTCTCCGAGCACGAATGCTTCCACTTCTCCGAAGCCTGTGATGATGCTTCTTCTTTCAAGGTTCTGATAGAAAAGTCCTGTTCCGGTTCCGCCGATAATCGCTTTCATCTGATTTCATTCTCCTTGTCAGTCTGCTATTCGGAATACGACTCGCTTGACTTTGTCCGGCTGTCCGGAGCTTGAGACTCCGAGTCTGTATGGTTCTCCGGGGAAGAATACGGCGAAGCGTCCTTCTTCTCCCTGGTAAACTGCAATCGGATCCCCGTCAAGGGTGCCAGTGTCGGTCGCCTTGTCATAGGCAAGCAGCTGGTCTTTGTTCTCTCTCCATGCGATGCTGAGCAGATCATGGCCTGATAGCACTATTTCAATGACTGTGGTGTTCTTGTGGAACATGAACGGGTCGCTTTTGTTGCTTGTCTCGAATTCTGTGATCAGGTATGTCACATTGGGATCTGGGGTCTTGTATGCCCCAGGTTCTTCCTTGTACAGGTCTCCACGGTCCATTGTCTCGATGACTGTCTTCATGTGAGGCACCGCTGGCACATAAAGCTCCAGGTTCGCAAGTGTATCGAATATCATCTGATTCCTCTCTTGTTCAATAATGCAGGATTCCAAGGCCAAAGTAAAGTTCTATGAATGAAAAAGACTGACTTCCGACAAGTACTTCGGCCTGCGAAAAACACTCTGAGCTCATTTATCTGCGGAAAATAGCGTGTATCTGCGTGTATTTCAGAGACATCTGCGGAAAAGAGCGTGTATCTCCGTGTATCTCAGAGACATCTGCGGATATCTCCGTGCATCTCAGAGACATCTGCGGATATCTCCGTGCATCTCAGAGACATCTGCGGATATCTCCGTGCATCTCAGAGACATCTGCGTACATCTCAGAGACATCTGCGGAAAAAAGCGTGTATCTCCGTGCATCTCAGAGACATCTGCGTGTATCTCCGTGTATCTCCGTACCGAATGGTTGAAGAATTGTGGAAATGGACTCAAGAAGATTTTTGAGCCTGACGTTTACATGAAGAATGATTGAAACATTGATTGAATGGCATTGGGCACAATTGACTGAATGAAAAAGGCGGAACAACTAATAAAGTCATTCCGCCTGAGTCGGAGCGAGAGGATTCGAACCTCCGCTATCCTGCTCCCAAAGCAGGCGCCATAGCCGCTAGGCGACGCTCCGATGTTGTGGCAAGCCACGAATAGAAAGTATATTGGAAACCTGTTTCAAGGTCAATATGATGATTCAGTCAATTGGATTTATGCAGCGGTTTTCTCCAAGAAGACCGGCATGCACACCCTGGGAAGTCAGCTGGATGCGGTCTCGGTGGGCGATCATCCACTTGTTGGTCTTGAACAGGATTGCGCTTTCGGGGTCGTATGATTCAGGCTTGAAAGAGAAATAAAGCTCAGTGTTCGTTCCAAGCGGCAGGACGATGATTGCCTTGAAGCCTGAGGAGAATACGCAGCATGGTGCGAGGTGAAGGATTTCCGGGTGAAGGGCGAAGGCCGATCCGCGCGGAACGTAGAAAGCCTCGGCGCAAGACGAGTCTATCGAGTCGAAGTCCTGGAAGAAGCGCTGTTTGGCAAGAAAAAGAACCAGATCCGTGACAGCTATGGTGAGCTCGGGAGACTTGTGGTACTCGAGGCCATTCATAGTGTGGTTCTGTCCATTGCAGTAGCCAATCTCGACAGCGGTGCCTCCGAAAAGCGTGGTCGCCGCGCTCATCGCATCAGGAAGATGGAAAGCCTTCACATCGGCTTCGTAGACGTTGTGGTCAAGAGCCTTTGTCGTGCGGTCGGCCAGAGCTGCAAGAGCAGTGTATGGGGACGGATCCAGAACGCGTCCGTATTCTGAGAATGAAGGATCGGTGATCTGGTGGATCTGGGTGAGGGGATTGGCTTTTCGAAGCTTTTCAAGGATTTCGTTAGTCTGCAT
>JAQUYU010000138.1 GCA_028691695.1 Sphaerochaetaceae bacterium
AGCGTTTCAGAGCATTCGGATTACTACAGCAACATCATTGAAGAAGCAAGCCCGGTAGGAATCATGATGTTGCGCACTCTTGCAGACGGCCGGTTCAAGCCCATCTTCTTCGACAACAGGCTGCCTGCTGTTGCAGGCGAGACTGTCGAAGGATTCAGGGATGCACTCCGTGCGGGCACTGCGATTTCAAGCTTCATTTCGGAAAAATACCAGGAAGCATTCAAGAGGGCTTTTTACGATTTCGTCTCAACAGGGGATAAGATGGACTTCGTGTTCCGTCCCAAGGTAAAGGACGGATCGGACTGCTTCATGAAGATCAATTCCGACTCGTTCTACGGCGGAGGCGGAAACCGCATAGTCATTCTTTCTTTCACGGACATAACCCGTGAGTATTCTGCTCTTTCAAAAGCTTCAGATACCAACAGGATGCTCTTCCAGGCAAGCCGTCAGGCTGGACTGCTTTCCTGGATCTATGATGTACGGACCGGCAGCGCTGATCTTTCCGAATACACAGCCGAGTTCTTCTCATGCAAGACCCTGATAAATGATTTCGTCAATTTCTTCTCTGCAGGCATGGTTGCCACTGAGGATGTTCCCGCCTTCAAAGAACTGCACAGGAAACTTCAAAGGGGTGAGCCGCAGGCTTCCTCTGTCATGTGCTTCCTTACGAACGGCATGTCCCGAAGGCACTGCTGCGTAGCGCGGTATGTGATGCTTCCACAGGGCAGCAGGGCAGTGTTCACGGCAATCCCTGAAAGCAATGACAGCATAATAGCGGACAATATCCTTAAGCTTGCATCATCCAAGAAACAGATAGCTTTCGTCTACAACCTTGAGGAGAAGCGGGTTGAATGCCTCAGAACCTCCGAAGGGGCTGGCGTCAACAAGACCGTTGATGCCCCGCTGGCCATCCATCCGGATTACATCAAGCGACTCGACGAACTTGTCACACGCGCCGCAACTGGTGCAAGCGTCTCTCTTGACTACCTGGCGAACTACGAAAGCCCTGGCTCCGGCCAATGGAGATGGCACCGGGTCAAGCTGATCCCGATGCCAAACTACGATGGAGTATTCGATCGCATCATAGGGCTTGATTCCGACATCACCGATGAGAAAGAGAGCATCCGGCTCTATGCAAAGCGGGTTTCCGACTTGAAGGTAAGGTCCATCCACTGCTTTGCATCGCTGCTTGTGGATCTTTCCGGCAATTTGATAGTGAAGGCTTATGGAGACAGCACGATCAGGGCTCTTGAAGGCAAGACCTACGACAGCCTTTTCGATTCTTCTCTAGGTGCGGTAATCAACGCAAAGAGCAGGGATACGCTTCTTGGAATGAAACGCACCGATCTGATTGACCGCTTCCTGAGCGGTGAAACGGCTTTTTCCAGCATCAATCAGTACTCGCTGGGAAAAAAGCATTTATGGCTGAAATCAGACATGAAGCTGTCTCGCAATCCTGAGACAGGTGCCATTTCATTGCTGCTTGAAACCTATGATGTGACTGATTCCGAGCTTTCGGCCACTGTCATTGATGGGATTACCCGTCAATACTATGATTTCATCATAGCAGTGGATCCTTCCAATGACAGCTTCGCAGTGATTCAGAACAATGGGGCAATCAGAGATGGAATAACCTCGTTCGACTCTTTGATAACTGAGCTGTCGCTGAAGATGGAAGAGTCTTCAAGACAGGAATTCATAGAAGCTTCGAAGCCTCAGCACCTGCTTGAATCGCTGAAGACCGAGAAGTACTTCGGGTATTCCTGCCTCATGGACGGAAAGAGGAACATGTTCTTCACCGTGTTCCGCATACCTGGAAGCCCAGAGCTTGTAGGGCTTAGCATGGCTCTTGACATCCTTTACGAGGAAAAGCACTGATGTCTGCTTCCAATGTTACAAAGAATGCTCTTTCTCAATCACTCAGAGGCCTTATGGCGACAAAGCCGTTTGACAGGATCTCCATTTCTGACATCACTGGCCGTGCGGGCTTTGATAGGCAGACCTTCTACTATCACTTCAACAGCATCTATGATCTGATCGAATGGGTATTCGTCAATGAGTCCGGCGCTGCTCTTGGTAATAACAAGACGTATGATACATGGCAGGAAGGCTTCGAGGCGATATTCGGCTATGTTCAGCAGAATTCGTCATTCGTTCTCAATGCCTTTCATTCAACTGCCCATGATCCGCTTGAGAGGTTTCTTCTCAGCGAAGCCAGGGAGCTTGTCGGAGCTGTGATCGAAGAGCAGTCCAGAGGCTTGGATGTGCCTCAGACGGACAAGGACTTCATTTCTGATTTCTACAAATTCGCCTTCACTGGCCTTCTGATGGACTGGATTCGAACAGGCATGTCTGAAAACCCTCATTTACTTGTCGAGCGTCTTGGCATCCTGATCCATGGCGACATCAGGAAGGCTCTTGAGAAATTCAGCAGAAGCTGATTTACAGTTTCATACTTTTGTATGTTTTTCATACATTTGTATGTATATGTCTATTCGCAAATCCATATTCCTCGATTAAGTTCATATTGCGGTTCGGAAGAAAACACGGCCGCAATGGAGAATCTTATGTATTACAGCAGCGGAAATTATGAAGCATTTGCGCATCCTGAGAAACCGCAGGGAGTTGATCAGAAGAGCGCTTGGATTGTAGGAACCGGACTTGCTGCGTTGAGCGCAGCATGCTTTCTGGTGCGTGACGGGCAGATGAAGGGCGAGAAGATCACAATCATTGAAAAAGGCAATGCAGCAGGCGGTGCCTGCGACGGCGCAGCAATTCCTGGCCTTGGATATGTCATGCGCGGCGGCCGTGAGATGGATAACCATTTCGAGGTGATGTGGGATCTGTTCAGGTCGATTCCATCGATCGAGACCGAAGGTGTGAGCGTCCTTGATGAATATTACTGGCTCAACAAGAAGGATCCAAACTATTCCCTGATGAGGGCGACGCAGAACAGGGGAGAAGATGCCCATACTGACAAGAAGTTCGGTCTTTCAGACAAGGCCTCGATGGAGATCATGAAGCTTTTCCTCACTCCTGACGAGCAGCTTTACAACAGGCCAATCACTGATTTCTTCGATGATGAAGTGCTGAACAGCAACTTCTGGCTTTACTGGCGGACGATGTTCGCTTTCGAGAACTGGCACAGCGCTCTTGAGATGAAGCTGTATCTTCAGAGGTACATCCATCATATAGGAGGGCTTCCTGATTTCACTGCCCTCAGGTTTACAAAGTACAATCAGTATGACTCGATGATCCTGCCGATGCAGCGTTACCTGGAATCACATGGAGTCCGGTTCGTCTTCAATACCAAGGTCGTTGATGTTCAGTTCGAGATCAAGGGCACCCGAAAAGCTGCCCGGAGGATTGAGATCGAACGTGACGGGAAGAAGGATTACATCAATCTGACCGACAATGATCTTCTGTTCATCACTAATGGCGGATGCGTTGAGAATTCAACGATGGGAGATCAGAATCATCCTGCTGCATTCAATCCAGAGATCAAGGAAGGCGGCGGCTGGGATATGTGGCGCAGGATTGCTGCACAGGACCCGAGCTTCGGTCATCCTGACAAGTTCTGCTCATCTCCTGAGAAGAGCAACTGGATGAGCGCTACTGTGACCACTCTTGATGACAGGATTCCGCCGTACATCCAGAAGATATGCAATCGAGACCCCTTCTCAGGAAAGGTCGTCACCGGAGGCATCGTCACAGCACGTGATTCAAACTGGCTTCT
>JAQUYU010000139.1 GCA_028691695.1 Sphaerochaetaceae bacterium
CACCAGCATAAGAGAGAACAGCAACAGAATCGTTCTCAGGTCAATATATGAAAGATACTCCTTATCAGGTGCTATGAAGCAGCATGATGCAAGGGCAAGAACAACGGATATGCAAAGCACTGCCTCTCTTCTTATAAAAGAGGCGGCTTTGTTAAGAGCGTCACGCATAGCCGTATCAGTCGCAGGCCGACTTGAATTCAATCCAGTTCTTGTTGTACTGCTCATCGGCTTCGAGAGAAACATTCTGTATTATCTCGCCGTCGAAGAATTCAGGGACAACCAGATCAGGATTCACCAGGCTGTCAGCTGCCTTTGTCGTGCAGTAGTATCCAAGGTAGTCAAAGCATTTGGCAGAGACTTCAGGCCTGAGGAAATACTCGAGGAATTTGTGCGCTGCTTCTGAATTCGGAGCCTTTGATGGAATGAAGAAATCCATTATGCCGATTCCAAGTCCCTCTGAAGGGAACACGACCTTGAGATTCGGATTGGACTGAAGAACCGTAGTAACCTGGGAAGTGTAAAGGAAAGCAACTGAAGCCTCGCCGTTAAGCAAAGCAAGATGGGCATCATCGTCTTGAATCAGCCTGATGTTAGGAGCCAGAGCAAGAAGCTTCTCTCCAGCCTGCTTTATCACATCTACATCGTTTTCATTGAGGCTCTTGCCCATCGACAGCAGAGTTATTCCATTGATTACCCTGTAGTTGGCAGTGATTGATACAGAATCCTTGAGCCTTGGATCCCAGAGGTCATTGTATCCGGTAATCTTCCAGTCCACCTTCTCCGGATCGTAAACAATGACTGGAATGCCGGCCCCATAAGGAACGGTGTATTCGTTGTTCGGATCGTAGTAGTGGCTCTGGAACAGCGGATTGATGTTTCCAAAATCAGAGATCTTTGATTTGTCAAGTTTCTGAGCCAGGCCGCGCTTGATAGCGGCATCTATGATGTAATCATCGCCGATTACAAGGTCATACGTTCCGCCATCCGCCTTAGAGAGCTTCTCAAGCATGGTTTCATTTGTATCAAATGTAGAATAGACCACATCGATTCCGGTCTCTTTGGTGAAATCCTCAAGGACTTCATCGGGGAACATCGCTTCCCATGTATAAATCACCAGTTCCTGCTTCTTCTCTTTCGAGCATGAAACAGTCAGGCAAAGAGCTGCAATCAAAACAGCGGCAAGCACTGCATATAGTGTTTTCTTCATTGTTTTTCCTTCTTTCGTCTAGCAAGATAATATATTCCAAGCACCATGATGGTGGCAACAAGCATAAGCGTGCAGAGCGCATTTATTTCTGGAGTCACTCCAGTCTTGAGCTGAGTATAGACCCTTATCGGCAGCGTATTGAAGTGAGGACTGCTGAGGAATACTGAGATCACGACATCATCGAAGCTCATAGCAAAGGCAAGAATGCTGCCAGAGACTATTGCAGGAGACACAAGCGGCATCGTGATGTCCCAGAAGGCACGCTTGCGGCTTGCCCCGAGGTCCAATGCCGCTTCTTCGAGGTTGGGATCCATTCCTACAAGCCTGGATGAAACCATCATGAGAATGTAAGGGACGCAGAATGCCGTATGGGCAAGAAGCAGCGTGACGAATCCAAGAGGAATCGACAGCAGCGAGAAAAATGCAAGGAATACCATCCCGAGGATGATTTCTGGAATCATCAGCGGAAGAGCTGCCAGATAGGAAACAACCTTGTTCGTCCTGAAATGAGTCTTTGCCAGCCCTACTGCTCCTATCGTTCCGATTGCAGCGGAAAGAAGAGTGCTCGACACTCCAAGAAGGATGCTGTTGCCCAGCGACTGGATCAGCCGTTCGTTCTCGAAAAGCTTTGCATACCACTTGAATGAGAAGCCCTCCCATGAAGTCGGAAGCTTGGAGGAATTGAACGAGAATGCGACGACAATGAAGATGGGCAGGTAGTTGATCAGCGTAATCAGAATCAGATAAACAATCGGAAAACGCGACTTCTTATTCATATCAGGCCGCTCCCTTCCCCGCTCTGTCCGACAAGACGCGAAATATGCGAATACGAAAGCAGCAGAACCGATGTTATAATCGTAAGAATCACGGCAATCGCCGCTGAGAAAGGCCAGTTTCCGCCGCGAGTCATCTGATCCTGGATCAGCGAGCCGACAAGCACTATCTTGTTGCCGCCTAGAATATCGGCAATGAAGAACAGCCCCATAGTGGGAACAAATGATAGTACGACGCCAGAAAACACTCCTGGTGCAGTCAGCGGAAGCACTATCGTTGCAAATGCCCTCGTCTTGGTTGCTCCAAGATCCCTGGCAGCTTCAACGAGAGTCCAGTCAACCTTCTCGGCGCTTGAATAGATAGAAAGCACCATGAACGGAAGCAGCGCATAGACCATCCCGACCAGAACAGCAGGATAGCTGTAAAGCATCTTCAGAGGTTCCTTAATTAGGTGAAGACCGATAAGCACCCCATTGAGAATTCCCTTGGACTGAAGCAGGATTATGATTCCGTACAGTCTGATCAGGCTGTTCACACCGAATGGAATCATTATCAGAAGAAGCATGATCTGCTTCCCTTTCTTTGAGAGCCTGCTCATCCAGTATCCGAATGGATAACCGATCAGGGTTATAAGAACCGTCGAAAGAAAGGCCAGCTTAATCGATTTCCAGAATGTATCAAGATATACCGGGTCACCTATCTTGCGGTAGTTCTCCAACGTCAGCTTCCATGAAAATGCTCCTGAACCGAGATTTGTCGCAAAACTCAGCAGGAGCATATACAGCAAAGGCCCAATAATCAGGAAAACCGTCATTACGTAAAGCGGAATCAAAGCCAATGAGTACGGATTTCTCTTCTTTCTAATCATGATCCACCAGAACAATACCGCGGTCTTTCCAGGAGAAGCTCACGCTGTCGCCCTCTTTCAGATCAGAATCCGCACCGAAATTCGTCGACACGATTTCCTGCTCGCATGCCGTCTTCAGGACAATCCTGAGCATGCTTCCTCTGAATGACTTCTCCGTCACAGTAGCTTTGAACCCATCGCCTGAGGCACTGACTATGACATGCTCGGTCCGAAGTGCGAAATGAAGCTCCTGCCCTGGCTCAAATCCCTTATCTTCGGTGACGAAAGTAGAGTCGCAGAACTTCACCCGGGCCTTGGTCCTCTCGATCGCCACCACCTTGGTCCTGATGATGTTGGCATTTCCGACGAACGAAGCGACATATGAAGTCCTTGGGTGGTTGTAGATGATATCTGGCGTGTCGATCTGTTCAATGACGCCGTTGTTCATCACTGCAATCCTGTCGCTCATGTTCAGGGCTTCTTCCTGGTCGTGGGTTATGTATATGAAGGTCAATCCCAGATGCTTCTGTATTCTCTTGAGCTCGAACTGCATAGTGCGGCGGAGCTTCAGATCCAATGCTCCCAGAGGTTCATCCAGAAGCAGAACGCTTGGCTTCCCGATCAGAGCCCTGGCAAGCGCAACACGCTGCCGCTGTCCTCCAGAGAGCTGCGACGGACGCCGGTGATTGAATCCTTCAAGCTGAACCAGCTTGAGCATTTCATCGGTGCGCTTCTTCATCTCCGCACGTGCGACTTTTTCAATCTTCAATGGATAGCCTATGTTCCTCTCGACATCCATATGTGGGAAAAGCGCATAGCTTTGAAAGACAGTATTCACATCACGTTCATTAGGTTCCTTGTCATT
>JAQUYU010000140.1 GCA_028691695.1 Sphaerochaetaceae bacterium
CACGTAAAAGATTGAATATGAAAGGCCGCGATGGAATGCCAATTCAAACCACCCCAGTGTTTGATGGCAAGCCATACTGCACACCGATGGGATCAGTCAGACAGACATATGAGACACTGCGGTACATTCATAATAATCCGAAGAAGTGGAATGAAAAGTATCCTGACAATCCGGTATCGATCAATGAGAAAACCGGCCTTTACTGGAAATCCAGCGCATGGCAGAGAAGCCACGGCACCCATGATTTTTCATTCGATGGGAACCTGCTGCTGAATATGACTGGAAAGACCTGGCCTGAGCTGCTTGAACTGTATACGATGGGACGCGAGGACTTCGACAAGAATGTGAAGGAAATCGAGGATTCGATGAGTGAAGCACAGAAGAACAACTTCCTGAAGATAAATCCTAACAAGAAGTGGACCATGGACATCAGCGGACTGATGGTTCCCGAAGATGAAGATTGAACAGACGGATTGCAGTCATAATTCCCAGCTTCCCTGCCATGAGGCAGGAACTGGACTACATAAGGAAGGAGCCTGCCTTGCGAGCCTGAGCATACATCCAATCAGGCCAGACCGATGCCTGGACCTCACCGATGTGAGCCTTCTTCAGAATCAGCATGCAAATACGGCTCTGGCCTATTCCGCCGCCGATTGTCTGCGGGAATTCACCGGCTAGAAGACGCTTGTGCCAGTACAGCGAAGTGCGGGCCTCTTGCGAGCGGATCTTGAGCTGACGAAGAAGTGCATCCTTGTCGACACGAATTCCCATAGAGCTCAGCTCAAGAGAATCATTCAGGACCGGATCCCAGACGATGATATCGCCGTTCAAGCCGAAGCAGCCGTCCGAGTTAGGAGTGGACCAGTCATCGTAGTCTGGAGCACGCAGGTCGTGAGGCTCGCCGTTTGAAAGATCATGGCCGATGCCGATGATGAACACTGCTCCATATTGCTTTGCAGCCGCGGCTTCGCGTTGCTTCGGTGTGAAGTCAGGGTACATTGAAAGCAAAGTCTCGCTTTCCAGAAACATGATGTCCTCTGGAAGGAAAGGATCAAGGCAGCCATAGTTCTCGCTTACAAGGAATTCAGTGCGCTTGAGAGCCTTGTAGATGCCGCGGACGACTGTCTTGAGGAATTCAAGATTGCGCTGCGAACCGTCCATGACGCGTTCCCAGTCCCACTGGTCAACGTATATTGAATGAATCGGGTCGATCTTATCGTCAGGCCTTATGGCATTCATATCGGTGTAGATGCCGGTATTGGCGAAGAAGCCGTGATCGGCCAGAGCCATGCGCTTCCATTTGGCAAGGGACTGAACCACTTCCATCTTGCGATTGCCGAGATTGCCCACTTCAAACCCTACAGGACGCTCAACACCGTTGAGGTCATCATTGATTCCGCTGTCCTTGGGGACAAAAAGCGGCGATGTGATCCTGGAAAGCCGAAGCTCACCAGATAATTCGCGCTCGAAGGTGTCCTTGACCAGCTTGATTGCTTTTTCCGTCTGCTTTTGATCTAGCAGAGGCTCGTAATCCTTGGGAAATAATTGAAGTTCCATAAAAACCACCTCATTTGAGGGCAAATATACAGTTTACTGCATATTTTTGCAATAATTTTACAGAAAATATTTCAAAAATCTCAATTTTGAAAACCAGCGGATATATGTTAGATTGTAAGTAAGGAGACTGATAATGGAACTTGAATTTTCCGGAGCTGCAAGACAGGTCACTGGAAGCCTTACAATTCTCAGGGCGTGCGGCAGGACCATCATGATCGACTGCGGACTTCAGCAGGGAGGCGACGAGGCTGAATGGGGACAGGAACTGCCTCTGAAGGCTTCAGAAGTGGATTCAGTGCTGCTTACACATGCGCACATCGACCACAGCGGACGGATTCCAATGCTGTACAAGGATGGATATGAAGGTCTGGTGCACTGCACCGGAGCAACCGAGGATCTTTGTTCGATCATGCTGCTGGACAGCGCATACATTCAGGAAAATGATGCAGAATGGCAGACACGCAAAGCGCTTAGGGCCGGCAAGGATCCGGTCGAGCCTATCTACACGGTTCAGGATGCCCAGAGGGCGCTGCAGGGATTTGAAAGCCACGAATACAATGATAAGTTCGAGCTGTTCCCCGGAATTCAGGCAAGATTCGTCGACGCAGGTCATCTGCTCGGATCGGCTTCAATCGAACTGTCTGTTACCGAAGGCGGGAGAACCCGCAAGCTCGTGTTCTCAGGGGATATCGGCAACCTGGACCAGCCAATAATCAACGACCCTGAGTACCTCAAGAAAGCGGATGCAGTGGTGATGGAATCCACATACGGCGACAGGAAGCACGACGGGCACATGGAGTCTACAAAGCAGCGGGCCGACGAGATCCGGAAGATAGTCGAGGACACGTTTGCAAGAGGCGGGAATGTGATCATCCCATCATTCTCGGTAGGAAGAACCCAGGAGATCCTCTACATTTTCAGATACCTGTACTACAACGAGAACTTCAGCGTTCCGGTATTCGTCGACAGTCCGCTGTCGGTGAAGGCGACAGGGGTGTTCTCCCGCAACATAATCGGCTACTTCGACGAGGAAGCAATGAAGGTATTCGATGAAGGACAGAACCCTATTCTGTTTCCAAACCTCATCACAGTGACCGATGTGGCTGATTCAAAGGCGCTGAATGACAGGCGTGAAAGCTCAGTGATCATTTCTTCAAGCGGAATGTGCGAAGCAGGAAGGATCAGGCATCATCTGAAGCACAATCTCTGGAGACGGGAATGCTCAGTGGTATTCACCGGCTATCAGGCGCCTGGAACGCTTGGGAACAAGATCGAAAGCGGAGCCCAGAGCGTCAAGATATTCGGGGAGGACATTGCTGTCAGAGCCCAGATCTTCAAGCTTGAAGGCATAAGCGGACATGCTGACAAGGATGGGCTCATCCGCTGGCTTGAAGCATTCGACCCGAAGCCGGCACAGGTCTTCGTAGTCCATGGCGAGCAGGAAACTGCGCTGAAATTCACAGACACAATCAGAAGCCTGGGCTACAATGCAGACTGCCCATCGCCAGGTGACATCTGCCAGATAGCGATGAACTAGCAAGGGGCAGTTGCTATGAAATGATTCGAGGAATCACCAGAGGAATCACCATTTTGGGCGGATGAAGCGCTTCTGATCTTCTGGAAGGTCAAGCCCTATCGTTCCGCCCGGGTTCATCAGGTGCTTTGGATCAAGATGGTCGCGGATCGTTCGGATGAGCTCAAGCTGGTTGGTGCCTATGCAGCCTTCCAGCCAAGGGGCGAACAGCTTTCCTATCCCGTGGTGATGGCTTATAGCAGCTCCGCTTGCCTGGATTGCATCAAGAATGCCGCGGTGGTATGCCTCGAAATCCTTGAAGCTGTCGCTTCGAGTGATGAATATCCAGTAAAGGTTTGCACCCTGAGGATATGCATGGCTCATGTGTGTCATGCATATCGTGTCAGGCCGGCTCTTGCAGAAGGCACGCACGCTCTGGTGTACTGATTCCATGTTGTCCCAGTTCACAGTGCATTCAAGGGTATCAGTTACAATGCCGAAGTCTTCCATGCTGTCCCGGAGATAAGGATCGGAGAAGCGCCCCTTCTCCCAGGCCTTTGCCGGGAAGCCGGTAAGTGCCATCGCACCATGGCGCC
>JAQUYU010000029.1 GCA_028691695.1 Sphaerochaetaceae bacterium
TGCCTCTACCAAGAGCGCCGCGGATAAGGCAAAGAGGGCATACAAGGATCTCAACCGGATCGCTATGGAGAAGATCAGAAACGGCGGAATCCTTGTTTCCTGCTCATGCAGCGGAGCCATTACCCATGAGGATTTCAAGACTGTCCTTGGATGGGCGGCAAAGGATGCCTGTGCAAGCGCTCAGATCCTCCACAGCCTCTCCCAAGGGCCGGATCATCCGATTCTCGTGAGCTTCCCTGAAAGCGAATACCTGAAGGTGTTCGTGATGAGGATCATAAGATGAGTCTCAAAGGCGTTCTTCTTGACTTCGACGGCACGATGGCGGACACCGCCGGTGACATCGCCGCATCGGTGAACTATGCAATCCATCAGTTCTACGGCCCTGAATACGGGATTGACAACGAGCAGTGCCGCAGGACAATTGGCCGTGGGCTTCGCAATGAGCTGAAGGACTCGCTTGTCCACTGCAATCTTGAGTTCGATGATGCCCTGCTTGACCGCGGGCTCAAGGTCCTTGAGGATTACTACGCTGAGCATCCGTATGATACGACTGTTGCGTACGATGGGATCATCGATGTGCTTCGCAGGTGCAATGAAAAGGGGCTTGTCCTTGGAGTGTTCTCCAACAAGGCGGACAGGATCCTCAAGATCGTGATTGAAAAGCTTTTCTCTGAAGTGAAGTTCGATTACATCTGCGGTATGCAGAGTTCGATTCCTCGCAAGCCGTCCCCTGTAGGGCTGCAGCTGTTCATGGAGAGGTTCGCCCTGGAGAAGCAGGACATGCTGTACGTAGGGGACAGCGAGGTTGACTGGCAGACGGGAGTCAATGCCGGAGTCCGCACTGCAATCGTGACATGGGGCTATCGAAGCCACAGCAAGCTATCTGAGCTTGGAGTAAGCGCTTCGGCTCTTGTTGATACGATGCAGGAGCTTGAAGCCGAGATAGGGAGGTAGAACTTGAAGACAGGTTATCTTATCAAGAGAGCGAATGCCGAGCCGCTGATAATATCGCAGTTCCAGAATCCTAAGACTTCCGAGTCATGGGATCCGATGGAGAAGTTCAGATGGGACACAGCAGAGACTCCGCAGGCCGGGGAGATCGAGAACATCGACCGGACGCTGTTTTCACAGATTGATGCGGGAATTGACCGCTGGATCCAGGATGCAAAGTACTTTCCAAGGCTGTTTCTCAGCGCTGGTGCGTTCCTTGTGATCTATTTCGCCTTGTCATTCGCTGTGCGGGATCCGATCCCTGTGATTGATGAATTCATTGCCGGAGCTGCCGGAGCAGTTGCCGTCTGGTTCTTCATGGAGAAGAAGGCACGCCGCAGCGATGCTTCGATCAAGCGCCGCCTCGAGCTCAAGCAGAGAATCAGCGAGGCAGAGATCGTCATTTCACACGAGATGAGCGGGATAGAGAACTGGATCGATGACCTTGGCTCTCTTTCTGTTCTTGAGATAGCTGACTGCATAGTCCGCTGCAACGGTTCGGACCTCAAGGGCCTTGAGCTTCCTGCCGGTGATTTCCCTAAATTGCTGTTCGAGCAGGTGTCGCTTCGAATAGGAAAGCTCATGGATCAGCTTCCAAGAATCGAGCATGCACGGATGGATACGGATGCGAATATTCCTCTCAATGGATTCCTCGTCCAGGCTGGTCAGAAGAGTCCTTCGGATCTTGTGCTTCTGGCTCTTGCAGTCAAAGTCAAGGAAATTGCTTCGGTATCCTGATACGCTGCTATTCCTAAAGATTTGCAGCTAGGTATGCATTTTAAGCTATCATAGAAAAAGTTCTCAGCAAAAACTGCTTTTCGCCGCTATATAGGGCATGAAAGCAGTTTCTTTTTTTATGTTCCTGGTTCTTGCCTTCGGGCTTCTCTTTCCATCGATGATCCCGGGGGTTCTGTATCTTGGACTTGGTGTTTTTTTCCTCTCGGCGGTGCTTCTTGCGGCTTTTCCGTTTTCCAGAGGCACTCAGGCTGAGGCCGTGGCAGCTGTGCTGCTTGCTGGCTTGCTTCTGCTCCTGTTCCGAGTGGTGTGGAATGGGTATCAGGTCAGCCTCCCGTTTGCGCCTGAACAGGTTCGGTCCATAAGCGGAACGCTCGTTGCTGACAGTTCGGAGAGCCAGATTGGAAGCCAGGTCATGACGATCAGGCTGCAGAGGGCCTGGGCTTCGGATGGCAGCAGCGGATCGGCTTCCGGCGTGATCGCTGCCATAGGCGGTGAGAATGCAATTGTTCCATGCGCATCCGCTGTGCGGGTCAATGGCGTGATGAAGAATGGCGACAACGGGCTGTTCTTCTCATGCAGAAGCTGGATGGTAAGCCGTCCTAACAGAGCATTCCAGCAAATCCGCGCATGGATCCTGGACTGGACTCTAGAGCGCCTTGAGACGGATGACGAGAGCTCATCTCTTTTCGGGATGCTGCTTCTCGGGCGCAGCACAGAATCTGGTGCAAGGATCCGGCAGAAGGCCAAGGATGCTGGATGCCTTCATGTGCTTGCGCTTTCCGGCCTCCATCTTGGCTTCTTCTCTTCAATTGCTGGTGCCGCAATGGCATTCTCGAAGAGGAAAGGGAAGAAAAGGATTCTCGCATTGGCGCTTTCGGTGGTATTCGTGGCTGTGATTGGCCCCAAGTCATCACTTGTCAGGGCGCTTCTGTTCATGACGGTGAGCTTTTCATTTCCCGCCTTGCCTGGGATGGTTAGCCTTTGCCTTGCCGCTCTTGTGCAGATGATGGCTTTTCCTGACACTATGAATACGATTGGAGTGCAGTTCAGCTATCTTGCGACATCAGGGGTGGTTTTCCTCGGGCCGATGATTTCGAGGATGCTTGAGCATTTCATGAGCCGGAAGTTCGCCGATATGATTGGCTCTGGAATCGGTGCAGTTGCGATGAGCGCTGCTCTTGGCCTTCAGCTGGAAGGGGTCTGGTCGCCGCTTGCAATCGTTCTGACCCAGCCGGCAAGCTCAGCAGTGTTCCTGATGATGGGCATCGGGTTCCTAAGGCTTGCCTTTCCTAAGTGGGGGCTGCTTAGGATGCTGGGGAACTGGATTTTCTCGTATCTGGACTGGCTGTTTGGCTTTTCGTTAAGCCTCAGCGGAGCATGGCTTGGTGTTCTGCTCGTTCCGGTGTTGACCGCCTGGGTTTTTATAAAGTATTCTCAGAGGAGACTGAAAGGGGAAATAAAGCGAAATGAGCTGGAGCTTCAACTACGATTCACCTGCCGCGATAAAGGGCGTTCTTGATGAGAACGGTCTTGTGATGTCAAAGAAATTCGGGCAGAATTTCCTGATTGACACCCATGCCAGGGCTCGTCTTGCTGCTCTTGCAGCCCCTCGGGAAGGGCTTCGCATCTGGGAGATCGGGCCCGGCCTTGGATCGCTTACCAGCTCCCTGCTTGATGGCGGGGCCAGCGTCACGGCATTCGAGATAGACCATGGATTCTGCCGGATCCTCCGGGACCAGGCGTTTGGCGATGAATCAAGGTTTGTCCTGATAGAGGGAGACTTCCTCAAGACGTGGGAAGCGGTGCTTGCGAGAAACGGCGTCCCTGATGTCCTTTGCTCCAACCTTCCGTACAATGTAGGATCGGTCTGCATAGCACGGATCCTGGAATCCGGGTGCCTGCCTCCTTTGATGGTGTTCACTCTTCAGACCGAGGTTGCCCAGAGACTTGCGGCTTCTTCCGATTCCAAGGACTGGTCCAGCCTTTCGATGCTTGTCCAGGCCGACTATGACCCGGAAATATGCTTCTCCCTTTCCGGCTCATGCTTCTATCCGCCGCCGAATGTTAGCAGCTCGGTGATTGTCCTAAGACGGCGCGAAAGCCTTCTGCCAGAGGGACTGAGGCCGGTGTTCGTCAAGATGATCCGGATGCTGTTTTCAAAGAAGCGCAAGACTGTCAAGAACAATCTGAGTGCGATGGGGGATGCTTCAGTTGTCCTCCGCGAGGCCGGAATCGATCCGTCGCTGAGACCTGAGAACCTGAGCATCAATCAGGTCGTCTCGCTCTGCCAGGCCGCAAGCAAGGTCTAGACCCTGTCTTGAATAAATGCTATGGTTATCGAAAAATAAGTTTTCGAGGATGCCATGAATATCTCTGTTGACAGAAAGCCTCTGCGCTGTCTGTACAATACTCCATTGCTCCATCAGACCTACTTCTGGTCGCAGGTGAAGGAAAATCAGGGCTTTGAAGCCCAGGCATATGAATTGAAGGTAAGAGCCCAGGGGCAGCTGTCCGCATTCTATTCGGACGACATGCTCATCCTTCTGCATCCGATTTCCCGTGACAGCCAGATTGCCTATGTGCCTTACGGACCGGCATTGACGCCTCAGAGCGGCCTTGAAGGTGAGTTTCTTGAAGAGCTTTCCGAGACTGTCCGGCCGATGCTTCCCAAAAGCTGCATAATGCTCAGATACGATCTTCCTTGGAAATCCCCATGGGAGGACGAAGAGATGCCTGAGGTTCAGCTTCAGGAAATAAGGATCAACTACGGCACCGAGAATCACAGCATAAGGAAGGCTCCTTCCGATATGCTTCCGACAAGCACGATGATCGTCGATCTGAGGAATTCCGAAGAGGAGATTCTGATGTCGATGAAGCCCAAGACCCGCTACAACATCCGTCTGGCTATGCGCAAGGGAGTCCAGGTGCGCATCGGCAGCTATGAGGACCTCGATACGTTCTACCGGCTTTACACTGATACCTGTACCCGCAACGGGCTGAACCTTCACAAGCAGATGTTCTTCGAATCGATGTACAGGACCAACTACGAAGACCCGAACACAGGGTTCGAGCTTCTGATTGCGACTCTGGACGGGATTCCGCTTTCGGCGATGTTCCTGACGTTCTCTTCGAAGAGGGCCACTTACCTCTACGGTGCTTCAAGCTCGCAGGGAAGGGACAGCATGAGCACATATGCGCTTCAGTGGGAGGCGATGCGTCAGGCGAAGAAGGCCGGATGCACGCAGTACGACCTGTTCGGAGTAGCTCCGAGCTCTGATGCTGTAAACCATCCCATGGCCGGTCTTTACCGGTTCAAGCAGGGGTTCGGAGGCAGCATGATCCACCGGATGGGATGCTGGGATTTCTATCTGAAAGAGGACCTTGCAATGCAGCTCGCCTCAAGCGAGGCGGCTGACGGCGGGTATCATCTGAACTGAGGTCAGGTTCGCATCTAGAGCAAGATCCTATCTACTGAACAAAACTGATTTCTATTCCACTTTTGTTCATTGACAAGCCGAAGTGTTCCTTGTATGCTGAACAAAACTGGTAAAAAAACCAATTTTGTTTAATGAGGATGATATGGAAATCACACGCAGCAAATACCTCAACGACCTCAAGAATCGCATGAACAATGGAATGATCAAAGTCATCACAGGAATGAGGCGAGCGGGAAAGACATATCTCTTGTTCACTCAATTCTATAGATTTCTCAAGGAGACAGGAATCAAGCCTGACGCTATCGTCAGGCTGTCCCTTGACGACGACATCAATGAGGAGTATAGAGATGCATCGAAGCTTTCCTTGCATCTGCGTTCTTTGATCAAGGACGATGATGTGACCTATTATCTTCTTCTGGATGAAATACAATTCGCTATCAGCGAAGAGGAACTTCTTGCCCCGACAAGACCCATGAAGGTCTTCAGCATGCTGAATGGTTTGCTCAGATTGCCTAATGTCGATATTTATGTAACAGGATCCAACTCGCGTTTTCTATCAAGTGGTGTTCTCACGGAATTCCGCGGACGTGGCGATGAAGTGCATATCCTGCCACTGACCTTCAGTGAATTCATGAATGGGTATGATGGGGACGTGTATAATGGATGGGCGGAATACTCTTTGTATGGGGGACTTCCATCGCTGCTTTCCATGCCAACAGATGAGCAGAAAGCCTCGTATCTATCCAATCTCTTCAAGAACACCTACAGGAAAGATATCATATCCAGGAATAATATCCGGAAAACCCAGGAGCTTGATGATCTTGTCAGGATACTTGCATCATCTGTTGGTTCCCTGACAAATCCAACCAGAATCGTGAATACCTTCAACACTGTTCTGCATGCAACAATCAGTGTGAATACCATTCTGAATTATCTTGATTATCTGAAGGATTCTTTCATCCTGTCGGAAGCTAACCGTTATGATGTGAAGGGGAGAAAATACATAGGTTCTCCGAACAAGTACTACTTCGAAGATATCGGCATCCGGAATTCGATATTGAATTACAGGCAGGACGAGGAGAATCACATCATGGAGAATGTAATCTACAATGAGCTTCGATACCGTGGCTTTGCCGTGGATGTCGGGATAGTTGAGAAGAGAATGATTGATAATACGGGGTCGAATAAGCGAATTAATTATGAAATTGATTTCATCGCCACCCAAGGCAGCAAGAAGTTTTACCTCCAATCTGCATTGGCTCTTTCCGATTGTGAAAAAGAAAAGCAAGAAAAGAACTCATTGCTGAATATCCCGGACAGTTTCAAGAAAATCATTATTGTCAAAGATGTGGTCAAAACCAGCAGGGATGATGACGGAATCGTCACCATTGGGCTGTTTGAATTCCTCCAGAATCAAAACAGCTTGGATCTGTAGCGACAACTAATTCAGCTGATTGCCAGAATCCGCGGCTGCTTATCATCTGAACTGAGGTCAGGTTCGCATCTCTCTGTTGAAAGGCTTTCCAAGGGCGGACGGGCCGAGCTTGTTCGATTCGCGGCTTATCGCCAGTACCGCTATGACCAGCACGTATGGCAGCATGTTCAGGAATTCATAGTACTTGAAGCTTGGAACGAAGATCTGGATCTGGGTCTGAAGCGTCTGTGCGAATGTGAAAAGTATGGCACCGAACATGATCCTCGACGGCTTCCAATGTCCGAAGTACACAAGGGCAACGGCGATGAAGCCGCGTCCGCTTATGATGTCTGCGTTGAACATCTTCGCCTGGCAGAGGGTGAGGAATGCTCCTGCAAGCCCTGCCATTGCGCCGCCCGTGGCCAATGCCTGGTAGCGGATCCGGTTGACGTTGATACCCAGAGAGTCTGCAGCACGAGGGTTGGTTCCTACTGCACGGACCTTCATCCCCCACGGTGTCTTGAATATGATGTATGAAGCAAGAGGCACCATAAGATAGGCGATATAGACTATCGGATTGTGGGTGAAGAAGATCTTCCCGACCACAGGAATCTGCGACAGGAGAGGAATGTCGAACGAGCTTATCCCGCTTATGGACTGGGTTCCGCCGATGTAGGATCTGAACAGAGTGCCCGCGATTCCTACTCCGAGCATCTGAAGCCCGATGCCTGCGATTCCCTGAGGAGCTCGGAAGGTTATCACTATGAGCCCGAAGAACAGCCCCAGCACTATTCCTGAGGCAAGGCCGCCAAGCAGCCCGAGGAGGTTGATATAGAACGGAACAGCCTCTGCTCCGGCGTATGAGAACGGGATGAGCATTCCCATGAAGGCGCCCATGCACATGATGCCCTCGCATCCGAGGTTGAAAATGCCGGATCTCTGGTTGAACATCTCCCCGAGGCTTGCTATGAGCAAGGCCGCCGAGAATCTGACTGTAAGCGTAAGCACTGTAATCACGAAATTCATGCTGCTGCCTCCTTTGTCCTGGAGAAGAAGCGCTTTCTGAATCTTTCCATGATGTAAGGGTTGTCTATGATCATCTGCACGGAGACGATGACGAGGATTATGACGCCCTGAAGCGCAGTCACCAGATTAGGCGGCACGCTTGTGAAGAGCTGAAGCGACACCTGAGAGTAGAGGAGGATTCCGAACAGGATCGCCGCCGGGATGATCCCGGCCGGATGAAGGGCTCCGAACAGGGCAACGACGACTCCAGAGAAGCCGTATCCGCTTGTGATCCCCTCAAGCGCTCTTCCGTGGGTTCCCATCACTTCAACCGCTCCTGCGATTCCTGCGAATGCTCCGGAGATGGACATCGATACGATCAGGTAGAATGCAACGTTTATCCCTCCGTATCGCGCCGCACGCGATGATGCCCCTGATGCCCTCATCTTGTAGCCCGCGCTTGTCTTCCACATCAGTATGTAGACAATAATCGCAAGGGCAAGGGCAATCCAGATGCCCTGATGGAGCACAGTGCCTTTCACAACCTTTGAAAGAATCGTGTTCTGAGGTAGCTTTGCGCTCATGGCAGTTCCGGTTCCGCCGCCGGCAATCTCCGCAGGATCCATCAGAGGAACCCTGAGGCAGAACGAGTAGAACTGAGCCGCAACGTAGTTGAGCATCACTGTTGAAAGCAGCTCGGAGACTTCGAGTTTGGCCTTCAGAAGGCCCGGGATGAAGCCCCATACTGCTCCTGCTGCCATTCCTGCGAGGATGCAAAGGGGAATTGCCACTATCTTCGGTGCGCCCTCGACAGCGAATGCCATAGCCGTTGCAGCTGCGATTCCCATCGCCATCTGACCTTCGGCTCCGATGTTGATGATTCCGCTTCGGTAGGCAACGCTTACACCAAGTGCGATGATGATCAGCGGTATGGCCCTGAGAAGCACTTCGCAGAATGTGCGGAAGCTGTAGAACGGGCCTGATATGATGATCCAGTAGGTGTCCAGCACATTGCCGCCTGCTGCGATGATCAGAAGGGATCCGAGCAGGATGGCAGAGAGGACTGCAATCACCACGACTGAGACCTTGAACCAGATCTTATAGCTGTTTTTCATCTTTCACCCCCGCCATCAGAATTCCAAGCGACCTTCTTGTCGCATCCTTGCGATCCAGCGTCTTCTGGATCTGGCCTTTGAATATCACTGCGATGCGGTCTGAGAGATTCATCAGCTCATCAAGCTCCTCGCTTATCAGAAGCACGCCGACTCCGCTCTTGCGCAGCTCCAGTAGCTTCTTGTGGATGAACTCGGCAGCGCCGAGGTCCAGTCCGCGGATAGGGTAGACGCACACTAGGAACCTGGGCTTGCGGTCAATCTCGCGTGCGAGGATCACCTTCTGGATGTTGCCTCCAGAAAGCGATCCTGCTGCCGTATTGATCCCAGGGCAACGGATATCGAACCGCTGCCTGAGGTTTTCGGCATACTGGGCAATGTATTTCTGCTTGAGGAAAGTGTGGGAGCAGAATCGGCTCTGGCTGCTGTCCTTAAGTATGATGTTCTCTTTGATGGACATCGAAGGAACGATGCCTTCGGTGTTGCGTTCTTCGGGAATGTATCCGATTCCATGCCTGATTATGTGATTCGGGGTATGGTTCTGGATTTCGTCTCCGAATGCCGTGATGGTGCCGCCAGAGGTTCTGCGAAGGCCTGTGATTGACTCGGCAAGCTCTCTCTGCCCGTTGCCGGATACTCCGGCGATTCCAAGGATCTCTCCGTTTCTGACCGAAAGGGACAGATGGTCAAGCGCCATGAAGCCGCGGTCGCTCTTGACGCACAGATCCTTGATGACAAGCGCATCTTCTCCCTGGCATGGAGGCTCGGTGTTTTCCGGCAGCTTCACTTCATGGCCGGTCATGAGCGCTGCTATATCGCTTGTGCTATGCTCGGCTGTGTTTCCCTGGAACACCACTGCGCCGTGGCGGAGGATGGCTACCTTGTTTGAAAGCGCTGCAACTTCCTGCAGCTTATGGCTGATGAATATGATGCTGAGCTCCTCGCTCATCCTCTTCAGAAGCACGATCAGCTCGTCCGTCTCCTGAGGGGTGAGAGCCGATGTCGGCTCGTCCAGAATGAGAAAGCGCGCTCCGAGGCAGAGCGTCTTCACAAGCTCGACCCGCTGCTGCTCTCCGACAGAAAGCTGCCAGATGAAGGCATCGGGATCCACGGCAAGGCCGTACTTCTCCGAAACCTCTTTGATGCGGTCTCGCACCAGCTTCAGATCGACTTTGGCTGTCTTCCAGCAGTCCTTCATGCCGAGGGCTATGTTCTCAAGCACCGTCATGTTGGGCACCAGCATGTACTGCTGATGAACCATCCCGATCCCGCAGTCGAATGCGTCGTTCGGTGTCTTGAGATGAACTTCCTGCCCGTTTATGAATATGCTGCCGCTGTCCGGCTGGTACAGTCCCATGATGATGTTCATCAGGGTGGTCTTGCCGGCTCCGTTCTCTCCCACGAGGGCAAGAACTTCGCTCTTTCCTATCTCAAGCGATATGTCATCGCAGGCAAGGACGCCTGGAAAACGCTTCGTAATGTGCTCAAGCCTGAGATTGGTTATCTGGTCTTTCTCGTTCTGCATGTGTCTTCCTGAAAAACCGGCGGATACCGATGATACCCGCCGGAAAGCAAAATCAAAGCTTTGTATAGTCTACGTCGGTGTAGTTGTGAAGCAGTCCAGCTGTCTTCTTCATGTTTGCAAGAGCTTCCTCTACGGCAGTCTTGATCGCCGGGGTGATCTTGTCTGCGCACTTGGCTTCGTTGAATCCGAATACGAATCCGCCGTTGTGGAAGTTCATCGGGATGCACAGCCCGCCCTTGATACCTGCATCAAGGTTCTCGACCAGTCCGATTATGACGGCTGCGTAGTTGTATGATGAGGCCGCAATGCACTTGTAGCCTTCTGGAATCGAAATCTGAGCCAGATCCTGTCCGACCCACCAGATGTCCTTGTCCTTGTAGTCGGCAACTGCTCTGAGAGCTCCGAGCGCCTGCTGTGACGATCCGGTCAGGACGTCTGCTCCGCTCTGGATGTCCGCCTGTGCGAACTCGCCGCTCTTCACTGTGTCGGAGAACGATCCGATATGTCCTACCAGGATCTTGCAGGCTGGATTGACCTTCTGGACACCCATCACGAATCCTCTGTTGTAGCGTGCGGCATCTCCGCCGTCCACAGGCCCGATCAGTCCGACGATGTTGGTCTTTGTTGTAAGTCCTGCGATCAGTCCTGACAGATAGCCTGTCTCTTCTGATTCGGGCATGTATGTGAATACATTGTCCCCGACGATGTCCGAAGATGTCCCGAAGGCAAACGAGATGTCCGGGAATTCCTTGGCTGCATCGATGATCGTGTTCTTGTACTGTGCTCCGTGGCATATGATCAGGTCATAGCCGAGGTTCGCGTACTGTCTCACTGCCGAGCCTGCATCAACCGGCTTGGTATTCTCTACCTTGGCATACTCGATCCGGCCAGGAAGCTGTTCCTGTGCAGCGATGATTCCGTCATGCATTGCCTGGCACCAGCCTTTGTCATCGACTGTGTTCTCGACGATCAGTGCAATCTTCACTGCTCCAGCCTTGGCGGCTTCTGTCTGCCCTGCTGCAAATGCGATACCGACTGCAAGCACTGCAATCAGAACAAGAGCAATAGTTCTTTTCATATGTTTCTCCTTGGGTTTGATCTGTGCGTCTGCACGTAATCCAGTATAAAGGGAGACACCACGAAATGTCAAAGAAAATCATTTTGGCCAATCCCTCATGCTTCTTTTTTCAGAGTAATGACCTCTCAATGGATTCTTGTTCTTCTTCATTAGGATACCTCCAATATCTGTCAGGCAGGTGTTCATGCAGTCTTGGATTGCCTTCACCTTCCTCTGCTCGTTCTGCCGAACTGCCGAACTAACCGAACTGGACACGAACTGCCGAACTGCCGAACTGCCGAACTGCCGAACTGCCGAACTGGAAGTGAACCATCATGATTATGATTGCTTCAACACATAAGACGGCTTCGTCATATGAGCAGGAAGGAATCCCTGCACGGTACGCCAGGCTCTTGAACTGCACTCCGAAAGGCAATATGATTCGGTTCAAATGAACCTTCTAGACAAATCCGTGCCGGCAAGCAAAACCATTCTTCTTCTGGCCTGGCCCACGATCATGGAGCAGATCCTCCAGACAATGGTCAGCTTCGTCGACACTGCGATGGTAGGTTCGATCGGACCGGTGGCAACTGCTGCCATTTCGGTGAATACATCGACCATCTGGCTGGTCAACGGCATAATGAACGCCTTCTCCATAGGCTTTTCAGTCCTGATTGCCAAGAACATCGGATCGCGCAGCATCGATCAGGCCAGGCACATGGCCCGTCAATGCATCATCTGGACTGCCGTCTTCGGCCTTGCTCTGACTGCTGTTATGAGCATCATCGGCCGCTATCTTGCAATCTGGCTCAATGCCGAGCCTTCTGTGGCAGTCCAGGCTGCTCTGTACATGAAGTGGATAGCCGCAGCATACCTCGGGCAGTTCATGCTCATCAGCTGCAGCGGAATCCTTCGCAGCACTGGCGACACGAAGACTCCGCTTCTGGTAAATATCCTTAATAACCTTGCAAACATCGTGCTCAATTATTTCCTGATCTTCGAGACCAGGACAGTAACAGCATTCGGCCGAAGCATCCTGATGCCCGGCGCTGGTATGGGAGTAGAGGGTGCCGCCATGGCCACAGGAGCCGCCGCCGTGCTGTCTGCAATCCTTCTTCTGGGCGCATGCATAGTCAAGCCCTCCGAAGCTCAGGTGAGCCTGCGCGGCTCATGGCGTCCTCAATCCGGCGCCCTGCGCACATCTCTCCGGCTCGGCACTCCTGTGTTCCTTGAGAGGATCACGATCTCCGTCGGTCAGATTGCCCTTACTGCAATAGTTTCATCAATAGGCACTGCTGCTCTTGCCGCCCACTATGTGGCCAACACTGCTGAATCAATCACATACCTCCCGGCCTATGGTTTCGCAACCGCCGTCACGACACTCGTCGCCCAGAGCCTTGGGGCAGGGGACAAGGCTCTCGCTCGCCGCTTCGCCAATGTCTGCACCTCTTTCGGCGTGGTGACGATGACTGTCACAGGAGCTGCGATGTATATCTTTGCACCTCAGCTTGTGGGCATCTTCTCTTCCGATGCCGAAGTCATCGCCATGGGAACCCGATGCCTTCGCATCGAGGCTTTCGCCGAGCCTTTCTTCGCCCTGTCCATCCTGATCTTCGGGGTTCTGCGCGGCTCTGGCGATACCAAGGGCCCGTTCCTCATAGGCCTTGCCGGCATGTGGGGCATCCGCATCCCGCTTGCATTCATCCTGGTTCGCTTCACATCACTCGGCCTTGCCGGTGCATGGCTTGCCATGATGCTTGACCTGATGGCACGTGGCATCTTCTGCTTCTTCCGCCTGAGCCGAGGATCTTGGCTTGATGCATTCGAACGCCAGCACATCTGAGCAGTGTCAGCACCGTTGGCACAGTTCAGACCATCGAAGCTGTCGAACTCGATGTCAGGTTGCCGACATTGTATTGTGGAAATTGATTTTGCGGCAGCAGAAACAAAAAGGGTCCTGCCGAAGCAGAACCCTCAAAAAGCATTTGATAAAGTATGAAAGACTATTTCACTGTATGAGCCTGAGCAAGAGTGATGGCGGCAGTGACTACGATATCTTCTACGCTGCATCCTCTCGAGAGGTCGGAAACAGGTCTTGCGAAGCCCTGGAGAATAGGTCCGTAGGCTTCGGCGCCAGCAAGTCTCTGGACGAGCTTGTATCCGATGTTTCCAGCCTGGAGGTCAGGGAAAACAAGGACGTTTGCATGTCCGGCAACTGCAGAGCCCGGGGCTTTCTTTGAAGCAACGGATTCGACCATCGCTGCATCGGCCTGAAGCTCGCCGTCGATCTTGAGAGTGGGCTCGGCTGCCTTTGCAAGCTCAGTAGCCTGAACCACCTTGTCCACAAGGTCACCCTTTGCTGAGCCCTTGGTGGAATAGGAGAGCATGGCTACAACCGGCTCTACTCCGAGGAAAGTGCGGCAGGAATCGGCAGAAGCAGTTGCAATCTCAGCAAGCTGCTCGGCTGTCGGATTGGGGATGGTCGCGCAGTCGGCGAAGATGAACGAACCGTTGTCGCCGTACTGCTTCTTGTCGGTGCTCATCACGAAGCAGGAAGAAGCATACTTGAACGGAGCTCTTGTCTTGATGATCTGGAAAGAAGCGCGCAGCACATCAGCTGTTGTGCTTTCTGCTCCTGCTACCATCGCATCGGCCTCATGCATGCGGAGCATCATTGCTCCCCATCTGAGGATGTCGACGATGCCTTTGTCGGCCTCTTCCTCGGTCATCCCCTTCGCCTTGCGCAGCTCGTAGTATTCATTTGCGTAGGCCTTCCTGTTAGGACTGGTCTCCGGATCGATTATTGCAATGCCATCAAGGCTGGTGCCAGCGGCCTTTGCCGCCTTCTTCACTTCATCTTCCTTTCCAAGAAGAGTGACGCTGGAAGCGATCTTCTGATCAAGTATCTCTCTTGCAGCCTGGATTGTGCGAGGCTCGGTTCCTTCTGGGAGCACAAGCTTCTTTCCAAGTGCAATGGCCTTCGATTTCATTTTCTCTGAAAAAGTCATAATGATATCTCCTTAAATAAAACTCGCAGAATAAATTTGGTTAATTTGGTTAATTTGGTTAATTGGCGTCAGCAGGAACGGCAGCAGCGGCTGTTGTGTCAGTTGCGGCGGCAGCGGCAGCAGTTTCAGCTTCTGCGGCAGCTGCTTCGGCTTCCATGGCCGCGGTGTACTGCTGCTGGATCTGCTGGAACAGGTAATCAAGGATTTCCTGAGCCTTTGCTGCTGATGGAGCCTGCCCATCCTCTGACTGGAGAGCTATGTAGTAGACCATCTGGCGGGCAGTGGTGCGGAGCATGTCGTACGGATTGCAGTATACGATTCCGGAAGGGTAGATCTTCTTGAGGTCATCGAAAGTGGTTATGTTCTCATAGACCTGGAACGGGCCTTCTCCGACATCCTGCTCGGTGACTGCGATGTACTCCTCGAGGTTCGAGAAATAGTAGAACGGGATCTTTCCGGCGATCTGTGAATAGACGAAGCTGAAGTAGTAGTAGGCATTGGTCTCTATCTCTTCATCTGTCCACTTGGCAGCCTGCTGGTAGAATGTAAGAGGATCATCCGGATACATGTACACCTGCATGAACTGGAGCATGTCGCTGTTGAGCATCGCGCTGTTCAGATAATAGACCTCTTCAAGGCTGAATGAATCCTGTCCGTCTGCAGGCAGGTATGAAGCAGCTGCCAGGTTCTGTCCGGCGAAGATGGCTATAAGGCACACCATGATGACTGCTGTTTTCTTAATGGATTTCATATTCCCTCCATAATTTTTTTTACTATAACCAAAAATACAACGATATCAATGTAAATTCAAGTTGCACGCAAGAAAAACATCGGCCCCTTGGATTCAGCAATGCTGGGGCAGCCATCTTCCTTCTTTCGTGGAAAGAATTAACAGAAAGTTGTTTTTTTGTGTAGTATTCAGAATGATGCGATGATCTGCCTGCTAAGCTGGCGGGCTATGCAGACTCCAAGACTTACGCTGTTCTCGAAATCACCGATGTCCGAGATGCAGTAATGCGTGTGGGCGTAGCGCACAGGGATCCCTATCACTATGCAGGGGATTCCGGAATTGGCCAGATGAATCGGAGCTCCGTTGGTAGAGCCGCCCTGGCGCACTGATCTCTGAACTGGGATTCCGTTGTCATGCGCCGTGTCGAGCGCGAAGCTCAGGAAGCGCGGATTGGTGATCATCTTCGCATCAATGTGGCGCAGCATCGGGCCGCGACGTATGCATGTCTGAGCCTGGTAGGATGGCAGACAGGTGTCGTCGGCGGGGCTGCCTTCGAAGATTATGGCGATATCCGGATTCACAGTATGTGCGGTGATCTCTGCCCCGCGGGTTCCTACTTCCTCCTGAGAGGCGAAGGCCGCCGTTAGGTTCACCTGAAGATTCTCTCCAGCAAGCTCATGCATCATCGCAAGCGAGGCGGTGCATCCAAGGCGGTTGTCGAATGCCTTGCCGAACATCGCTCCGGTGCTTTCATCGTAGGAGAACAGCGCATCCGGAACAACAGGGGCGCCGACTTCGATATGGTAATGGTCGCGGACCTCTGCATCGCTCGAAGCGCCTACGTCTATTGCCAGCTTGCTTATGTCCACAGGGGCATGGCGCTCGGCATCTGTCATGAAGTGCGGCGGTGTCGTTGAGACGATGCCCGGTATGTAGAAGCCGTCGCTGCTGCGTACGCGGACCATGTGAGCAGGGATGTTGCAGCCAACCCAGCCGCCGATCGTTATGAACTCCAGCAGGCCGTTTGGACGGATGCACTTCACCATGAACCCGATCTCATCGGTGTGGCAGTCGATCATCAGCGTCGGCAGGGCAGGGTCGCTTTCGGTGCACTTGATGTACAGGTTGCGCAGGCTGTCCTCGGTGATTGCGCCTAGCCCAGCGGCTTCGCTTCTGATGATGGATACAGCCTCGTCTTCGAATCCGGAGATGCCGTTTGCTTCGCTCAGTCTTTTTATCAGGTCTATTGTCTCTTTTCTTTCCATGGCTGATGGTTTACCTTATCATCGACCTGAAGTCAATTGCAAGTCATGCCATGTTGACATGAGCTCGGTGATGGTGGTAGATTTAGGAATCTGAATTTGCAAATGTGTCGCAAATTGGGAAGAAGATGAACAGAAAACTATTCAAGATGATCAAGCTGGCCTTCGCTTTGGCCTGCGTGCTGGCTCTCGCTGGATGCAGCAAGGCTGATGATGATCCGCGGCCTGTCGTAGCTGTGTCGATCGTGCCCGAGCAGGCTTTCGTCGATGCGGTTGCCGGATCACTGGTGCGCACCGTCACGCTGATTCCGCCGGGTGCGAGCCCTGAGACTTTCGAGATGTCGGTGATTCAGCGTGAGGATCTGGCTCTGGCCAATCTTTACTTCTCCATCGGCGTTCAGGCGGAGGACCGGATCATGCGAAGCGTCTCCGGCTCAACGCGTGTGGTCAAGCTCGCAGATGTATGCGATCAAGCTTATCCGAGCCTTGATCTGGGAGGCCGGAGGGATCCCCATGTCTGGCTTTCCCCGTCGCGTGCGATTGCGATGGTTGAGGCGATAAGGGATGAGCTTTCAGCGCTTGACCCGGAGAACAAAGCCGTCTATGAGAGCAATGCTGCAAGTTACATTGAACAGATAGCGCAGGCGCGCGAGCAGATTTCATCTGAGCTTCAGGGCGTGAAGTGCAGGTCATTTATCGTGTTCCATCCGGCTTTCGGCTATTTCGCCGACGAGTTCGGCCTTGAGATGATCGCCCTCGAGGAGGATGGCAAGGAAGCAACGGCCTCGCACATGGCAGAAGTGATTGACCTCGCCCGAGAGAAGGGCAGCCGCGTGATCTTCTATCAGGCCGAAGCCGACAGCAGGCAGTCAGAGGCTTTTGCCGAGGAGCTTGGCATCAAGGCTGTGAAGCTTGAGCCGCTTGCCTACGATTACGTGGGCAACCTCAAGGCGATGGC
>JAQUYU010000141.1 GCA_028691695.1 Sphaerochaetaceae bacterium
GCACTGCCGCCAGGACTGCATAGTCCTATCGGAGCTTTGTGGGTATAGACAGCTTCGGCATAAGCACTGCAGCCTGCAAAGCCGCATCCGCCGCAGTTGGCATTAGGCATGGAAGCCTCGATCAGCTCAAGCTTTTCATCTTTTTTGATAGAAAGCTTCTTGTCCGCAACAGCAAGGCCGAATCCTAGAAGAGCACCGATTACCGCAATCAGGATGAAAGGAATAATTATTGACATTCTCTACCCTCCTATGCCAGATGAAGATTCGAAAGCAAAGCTTTGTCGAAGGCCATGAAAGCAAGAGCCATCAGGCCAGCAGAGATGAAGGCTATAGGAACACCCTTGAATACTTTCCTAACCGGAGTAAGATCAAGCTTCTCTCTTATGTTGCTCATCAGAATGATTGCAAGAGTGAATCCAAGACCGGCAGAAACTCCGGAAACAAAGCTTTCAAGAAGATTGTAGCTTTCAGTTATGTTGATCAATGCTATGCCCAGCACGATGCAGTTCGTAGTAATCAGAGGAAGGAAAATTCCAAGCGCTTTGTAAAGCGATGGGCTTATCTTCTTGATAACCATCTCTACCAGCTGAACCAATGCTGCGATGATCAGAATGAATGTAATCGTCTCAAGGTACTCAAGTCCTAGCGGAACAAGAACTCCATGATAGACAATCCAGCATACTACAGAAGTGACTCCTGTGACGAAAGTCAAGGCAAGCCCCATTCCGATTGCGCTCTCGCTGTTCTTCGAGACTCCAATGAAAGGACAAAGTCCAAGGAACTGGACAAGAATGAAGTTGTTTATGAAAACATATGTAAGGAATATGGCAAGATAACTCATTTTGCAGTTCCTTTAGCCTTCCGGTTCTCACTGAACCACTGGAAGAAGGCCTTCAGATACCCCATCAGAAGCAGAGCGCCCGCTGCCAGGGAAACAACCCTGACAGGCCACTCGTAAAGACCTGGTATTGTAATGACTCCATTCCAGTTTCCGATGGCGAAAAGAGTGATGGTGCCTTTTCCGAAGACTTCCCTTATCAAGGCAATCAACGAAAGCGACATAGTGAATCCAAGTCCCATGCCAATAGCATCGAGAGCCGAATCCCCAACAGTATTCTTGTTGGCAAAGGCTTCTGCACGGCCAAGGATGATGCAGTTCACGACTATCAATGGCAGATAGACTCCAAGAGCATCATAGATGGAAGGTACGAAGGCATGTAGCACCATTTCAACAATAGTGACGAATGATGCAATTATTACGATGTAGCAAGGAATCCTGACACTGTTAGGGATGACGTTCTTCAAGGCCGCAATTAGAACATTGCTGAAGAACAGTACGAAAAGCACGCCGGCGCCCATTCCGAGAGCATTGACCACCTGAGTGGTAACGCCCAGAGTCGGGCACATGCCGAGCATGATTATGAATGTAGGGTTTTCCTTGAAGAATCCCTTTGTAAGTTCTTTGGTATTCATCAGTTCTTCCCTCCTTTCAGAACAGAGGTGACATAGCTGCTTCCAGCAAGAAGCGCTTTGGAAATTCCAGTAAATGTAACAGATGCACCGCTGATGGCCTGAGCATCTTCTGTAGAAAGCTCGGTCTTCTTGGTCGGCATATTCGAGCTCTTTCCAAGGAACTTGTCCATGTACCAGGATTCTTCGGACTTCTTTCCAAGACCCGGAGTCTCGCTGTCAGAAAGCACCTTTGCAGCAGTCAGCTTGCCATTTGTGTCGTATGCGGCTGCAAGAGTGATCTCTCCGCCGTATCCTGTAGTGCTAAGCATTAAGATGAAGCTTGATTTCCCAAGCCCATAGTACCCTGTGATATTGGAAACACCGGATACGGAATGGAAATCACCGATTGCCTCTCCGTTTGAAACTGCACCAAGCACAGCCTGCTTCTGCTCTTCTTCGTAGGCTGCAATCTTAGGGGCAGTCAGCGAATTGACAACAGCAAGCAGCAATGCGGCAGCTCCGCAGATAGCACATAGAATCAAGGCTGTCTTCAGATATTTCTTCATTTGGTGGCCTCCTTGACATAACCGAATTTCCTTGGCTTGACGAAACGGTCAATCGTTGGAGTGACAATATTCATCAGAATGATCGCAAGCGATACAGCCTCAGCAAGCGAACCGAAGCTTCGGAAGAGGAATGTGAAGAAACCGCATCCGAATGCGAATATCACCTGCCCTTTGTAGGTAATAGGTGAAGTCACATAGTCTGTGGCCATGAAGAATGCTCCAAGCATCAGGCCTCCTCTGAACAAAGGATCAATCAGAAGACCTGAGAAAGCACCTGTTCCATAAGGGATTCCTCCGAAGATCCAGTTGAGGATTGCATAGGAAGTAAGGTAGACGACAGGTATGTGCCAGGTGATGACTTTCTTGCAGATAAGTAAGATTCCTCCAGCAAGTAGCAGAAGCGAGGAAGTTTCACCGATGCATCCGCTCATGTTCCCGAAGAATGCATCTATTGTATAAGCATTGATTCCAAGTTTCTCGGAAAGATTCAGTGCAAACTGCGTGACAGGATAGTTCTGGCTTTCAAGATACTGAAGCGAATTCATTCCGATGGCTTCGCCGGAGGAGATTGCTGTCTTGGCAAATGAAAGCGTGGTTGCTGTAGTGACAGCATCTACAGAGGCACTGCTTGTGGCAGAGGTCACTGTCGAGGCAAGTGATGCAAGCTGCTTCGGAAGATCGAATTTGCTCATCGCCGATGAGAAGCTGAAGAACACGAAGACTCTTCCGCCTAGTGCCGGATTCATCCAGTTGCATCCAAGTCCTCCGAACGTCCATTTGACGACTGCAATTGCAAAGAAGCTTGCAATGACAGGTATTGCAATAGGAACCGAGGCGCTCATGTTCATTCCAACAAGGAGCCCGGTAAGAATCGCAGTTCCATCGCTCAATGTATTCTCTTTAGAAACAAGACCAAGAAGATACTCGGCAAGAACGCTTGCAGCAATCGAAACAGCGACTACGAGAAGAGCACGCATTCCGAAGCTAATGATACCCCAGATCAATGATGGGCACAGTGCTGCAATGACAAGATACATGATGCTTGCAGTGCTCTGCTTGCTATGAAAATGAGGTGAACAGCTGACTTTGATCATTTCTTTACCCTCCCGAGTTTCTTTCCTGTCTTGAAAGCCTGAACAAGAGGCAGATGGGCAGGACAGCTGAAGGCGCAGCAGCCGCATTCCTTGCAGTCCATGAGATCAGAGGCCATGGCTTCTGCATAACGGCCATGATCGATCAGATTGTACAATCTTGTAGGTTCAAGCCCAATCGGACAAGCGGCGACGCATTTGCCGCAATGAATGCAATGAGTCTGCTTTGCAGGCTTCTCATTGAACTTGAGGGCAAGTATTCCACTTGTTCCTTTTGCTATCGGCGTATCCATGTCCCAGAATGCGAATCCCATCATAGGACCGCCTGAGATGAGCTTGTCCGGCTCTTCTGACAGCCCGCCGGCAGCAGCAATCAGATCTGATACCTTTGTGCCGATCGGTGCAAGGAAATTTCCAGGATTCTTGATGCAATTTCCGGAAACTGTGACTATTCTCTCCATAAGGGGCTTGCCGAATGCAGCTGCCTCATATGTGGCATTCACAGTGCCTACATTGCATACTATGGAACC
>JAQUYU010000142.1 GCA_028691695.1 Sphaerochaetaceae bacterium
AAGGTTTTCCAGGAATACCTTGAGCTTCTTCGTCTGGAGCGGGTCATAATCCGCAACGACATCAATGCTTATCTTCTGATAGTTAGTCGTTTGGATTAGATTTGATTTGATCTCTGTCTCAGAAAGCTCCTTTCCATTGAGCTTCAGCTCTATCTTGCCTTTTCTCTTGAGAATAACCAGATGATAGAGCACAGGCATTCTATCCCATCCGTACGGAGTCTTGCCGAACCTGTCAAACAGAATCTGCGGTGTAGAGACGATGCTGTTTTTCTTGTTGAGCTTCAGAGCATTGAGAATCTGAACTTCAGCTTCTTCTTGCATATCAATGAGTCCGGACAGGTCTTCTGAGAAGGCTTCGGCAAACGTGGCATCGTTATAAGTCTTGTTACCCAGCATATGCAGATTGGTGTACACCTTATCTATGAGCTGCTGCCCAGCAGCTTCAAAACGCTGCCCGGGAACAGCCTTGCCTACGTTCAGATTGCTGCCCATGACGAAGTAATCAGAATTCTGAAGATACTCGCAGACATCTTCATTTATCCTGGCCTTCCGCTGATTGTTGAGCTCGCGTTTCGCTTCCAGCACCTTTTTCCTATCTTCGGAAAGCGAATTGGAACCGACATTCTTCTTGTAGTAGGTGTCCGTCTGAAGACTGAGCTTCAGATCTGAAATGAGTTTTCCATTATCCCTGAGCACAAGCACCAAGTCTGTGCTGTTGGCATACCTTATCGGGGCAGTATCCAGATCGCCATCAAGTGGAGACACAATCCGGACTCCAAGTTCATAGTGCGGGCCGAAGGACTCCGTGTCAACATACTTTGTATAGCTATAGGATGACCTTGCATTCATGCTCTTGAGCTTTGGTATGTTCTGCAGAATCTTCGAAAAAACAATTCTCTGAAGTTCATCACGGATGCTGGCAGCGTTGACATCCTCACGCTTCACCTCTTCCTCTACATCTTTTTCTTCATTGGTAAGGAACTCATACTCGGTGCCCTTTCTCTGGATGTAAGTCTGGGATTCCAGCAGGTTCAACGCATCCTGCGTTCTGCGCTTTATCAATTCAGGATCATCATTGAAGCTTTCCAGGAGCAGAATAGAGAGGTTGTGCACTGTGGATTTGAAGTCATTAGGGATGTACTTCACAAGCAGCATCGTCTTGAGAACCCTTATGGCGAATTCGTCAATATGGTTGTTCTCGGCCAGGAAGATCGACTGCTTGAAGTTTTCCATCAGTATATTGGAAATACCTTCATAGAAAGCATCAAAAGGGACAAGACTGGTTCCGACAGCAATATCTCTCTTTGCAAGTTCAACAGCCACTTGATGAAAAACATCAAGCATGCTCCTTGACCCAATGGATGTGTACTCTCCAGGAAATGCATGATGCATTGAGAGTGCCTTGAATGCAACGGAGAAGAGATCAAATTGATAAGTCACGAACGGATAGCTGATGCAGAATTCCTCTTCATTGTCATAAACTCTGAATGATTTCGGACCATCCACAAACTGGAAAAGAGTGTTGAAGTTAGCTTTCTGGGCATTGTAAACGGCTTTCGTTATGGCCAGACCATTCTCGTTCTTCACAAGAAGTCTCTTCTGAATCACTTCATTTACATTCACATTGGTCAGCTTGAGCTTCACGTAGAACCGTCCCATGATCTTCGATACATCATCAGGGATTATGTTTGACCCGAATCCGGCGACGAACTTGTCAAGTTCATCCTGGCTTGTGACGAATACCCATGCATGGTTATGAGTTGCATCAGAGAGTGCTGTGGCGACTTCCTGAAGCTCCACCATGAAACGGGATTCCTTGACAACGAACTGCCCCGCTTCATCGACGAAGAAGTTCAGCCTGAAGTCAGGCCCCTTTTTCTTGATGTATGATGCGACTCTGGCAGCAAACTCTTCGATGCTTGTTTTCACGTTGTAGCTGCTGAGGAGGTTCGGATCCTCTGGCTGGTCGGTTACTGATGCGAAGGCTGCGATGATGTATTTCCGGATGAGGTTCTTGCTCTTGCGCGCTTCATGCCAATCCTTGCCACCGGACAGCTCCTTGAACTTCTCCACGAATTTTTCAAGAAGTCCCGCTTCATCAAGCTCTCGCTCCATCTCAGCAACAACGGGATCCGTATCAAAGTAATTGCAATGCCGGTTGAACTGACGAACGAAGATCGGAAGGATCGAATCCGCCTTCCCGACCTTGTCCACCTGATTCACTTGAATGATATTGAACAGAATGCTCTCCGAAGGAATGGAACATGCCTTGCGCATGCTTCCCTGCAGCATGGCACTGCAAGATGGGTTGTTCTCGAAAAAAGAAAGACACTTCTTGCCGTTGATCTCCTTGTTTTCTAGAAGGTTGGAAAGAATCTTCAGAAGATGAGATTTACCGGAGCCGAAGAAGCCGGAGATCCAGGCGCCATTGTACGATGGATTCACTTGGTTATAGTAATCAAACAGATCGGTAAGACAGCCATCGATCTCGCTTGTGACAACATACTCGGCAAACTCTGTTTCCAGATGATCATTGCTCCCCGCTGAAATAACAGGCTGAATCGCCCTGTCAATCTTTCTCTCGAATATATCCCTCAACGAAATAGCCATATCAGTTTACCTCCGTGAATATGTTGAATGCTCTGTAATAGTTGATTGGCTTCAATCTGCCGAACAGCCTGAAACAAGAATTACCCGTCTCTTTGTCATAAGATCCAGGATAGAACACCACTATCGGCTTCCGTGTCTTCATGTAAACGGGAAGAGCCTCCAGAAGCGCATGAATGCGGATGAATGGGTAAGCCTCCCCAATACCACTGAAGAAGACCATCTTCGCTCCACTGCCGTCAATCAAGTCAGCGATGTGCGGTGCGAATACGGAGTTGATGTCCAGGATGTTGGAGAAGTCTTCGAAAAGGTCATCCTTGGTCAAATCATCAGCCTCAAGATAGTCTTCAAGCGTTCCGCTGCTGTTGTTCTGAAGAATGCTTATCTCTTCATCATACATGTTGATGTTGATGACATGGATGCCTTTCAGGATGAGCTTCTCTTTCAAGTTCTGTGCCATCCGGTTGTACTCCGCTTGTTTATCTGCCGGGTATGGCAGGATGTAATTAGGTATTTCAGCTCCGGCGAATGCCATTGAGATGAATGCATCGGTGGAAATGAGCTTCTCAATCTCATCCTGAACCAACGTTGTGTTATTGATGTCTGCGTTGATCATCAGCAAGCCTCCTGAAATGGAAAAAAGCACTGTTCTTGAAAAGTCATATAGGCAAGCGCCCTGCGAGAGAGAGCTGCTGTCTGAAGCTCATTGTCCTTGGAGAGGTAGCCAGCTTCACGAAGATTGCAAAACACCACGCTCTGAAGCTTGGAACGGGTATTTCTTCCGATGTCCTTCAGTTCAGGCATCTCGTCGCTTTTCACGCTGAAGAACTCCCAGAGATCTTCAGTCCCAAGATGGAAATCCTTTGTCACATATTTCTCATGGATGACCTGATGTGCAAACATGCCCATCATAGGGAAAGCCTTGCAGAAACCAAGCCACAGCATGGCAATCTGCTCTGAATCGTCACCATCAACAAGAAGTGACAGCTGTTCGTCCGAAAGCGTACCAATCATCTTGATGAGA
>JAQUYU010000143.1 GCA_028691695.1 Sphaerochaetaceae bacterium
CGGCGGAGAGAAAGTGAGATGCATGCTGTCCAAGATGATGCTTGAGGCACGCAACTGCCTGATCTTCGATGAGCCGACAAGCCATCTTGATCTGGAAGCGATTGAGAGCCTGAACAACGGATTGATTGATTTCAAGGGAATAGTGCTGTTCAACAGCCATGACCATCAGTTCGTTGATTCGATTGCCAACAGGATCATTGAATTCACACCTGGCGGAATCATTGACAGAATGATGAAGTTCGACGACTATTTCAACGATGAAGGAGTCAAGGCTCTTCGGACCCAGATGTATGGATCGAAGAACGCTGTAGCTCTTTGATGCGAGGCTGAATATGCTTTTTGCTGTAGATATCGGAAACTCTACGATTGTTCTAGCAATCAACGACGGAAACAAATGGAAGGAAATCTGGAAGATACACACGGATACCAAAAAGACTTCTGATGAGTATTATCTGGACCTGAAGGAGATGTCATCTTCTCTAGGCATCGGTTCGCTTGATATAGACAAGGCTATCATCAGCTCGGTCGTTCCGGCTCTGACTCTCGTCTTCGGCAAAGTATGCTTCAAGCTGTTCGGAATCAAGGCTCTTATAGTGGACAGCAAGACTGTCTGCGGCCTTGACGGAAGCACTATTCCAGAAGAGCTAGGCAGCGACATCCTCTGCGATCTTGTTGCAGCTCATGGGCTTTATCCTGATTGCTATGCAACAGTGCTGGATTTCGGCACTGCGCTTACTGTTTCAACGGTTTCTCCGGATGGCAAGGTGCTTGGCGTAGCCATTGCACCGGGGCTCATCACCTCTGTCAATGCCCTTGCAGGAAACACTGCACAGCTTCCATTCATCGAGCTCAAGCAGCCTGAGACTGTTCTGGGACGCAACTCCATTCAGTCAATCAGAGCAGGGATTCTGTTCGGATTCGCAGGATTGGTTGAATCATTGATCAAGCGCACCGAGACTGAGATCTCGGCTACTGTGAAGGTCATAGCCACAGGCGGTCTATGCATGACGATAAGCCCGATGATCCAAAGGCTTGATCATGTGGACAAGAACCACACTCTCAATGGACTCAAGATCATCAGCGATCTGAACTAAAGAAGCAGCTGCCCGCCGTTTTCAAGAAGTATCTGGGTTCCATCATCGGCTTGGGCTTCGATGCGCGAGTACTGCACTTCCAGTTCAAGCTTGAAATCAGTACGAATGAAGTCCTCTGGCAGGTCAGTTTCTCTTGCCGGGATTTCATTGAGGCTTTCAAGAAGGTTCGAGCCAGTGCTGAGCCTGAGCTTGTTTTCAGTGATGGTGAGAACTGATATGCAGTCTAGATTGTCTTCAAGAAGGAAGAACCGTGAAAGCAGCCTCTGTGAATAATCCCGAGGGTCAGGAACAATGATCCCGTCTCGGATCTCAAGATCGGCATCCAATGCATTTCCCATTATCATGGCACTTGCATTGGCCTTTCCGCTGCAGCAGCTGCGGCAAAGGTTGATTGAAAGCTCATCAGTCTGAAGACCTGAGAAGAAGGCTCTTTCTGATGGAAGAGTGACATGCTTGCCTATGAAATGGCTTTCTTCGTCAAGTTCAAGCGTAAGGTCTGTTCCTTTTCCTGTAATATGGAGAATCCTCAGATGCAGGCGGTTCAATGCCTCGCACCTGTGGATGTGCTTTATGTGGATGCTGTCTTCGGCGAAGAGGTAGGAATTCAGTGTTCGGTCCCAGCTTTCATCGTCATTCTCGTCAAAGCAGGGGACACTGCACCATGGAACAGCTATGCGCCGGTCGAGGTATACGGGTTCGGCCAGATGCCCGTATTCCATCATGGATGACATATCCTGGGAAACCGCATCGAAGTCCGTTGCAGGGCTGGCCAGCGTGCGAGGGCGCTCAAGATGAAGCATCACGCGGCCCTTGGACTTTGGGGCAGTGTAGTCCTGCGGATCATAGGGAGCAAGTCCAGAAGGCTTTCCGTTGGAGGTTATTACAAACGTCACAGGACGGTGTGTTGCCTTGAGTGCCGCATCCTTGACTTTTCGTGCAAAGTACAGGAATTCGTTTTCAGAATTGATGCAGAGGTCTTCTCCTTCTTCGAGCTGAAGGAGTTCATTTACTATCTTGCTTGCGTATTTTTCAAGTTTATCCATGTATTGCAGAATAAACTTTATAATCTTTTCGTACAAGATACGCTTGACGTTTTGGTTCTTTTCCAGTATACATTATTAGCGTACGCGACTGTGGTATAGCGGTATTACCTCAGCCTTCCAAGCTGAAGATGCGGGTCCGACTCCCGTCGGTCGCTTAGGCACGTGGCATCTGCCATGTGCTGTTTTTTTATCCGGAGGCATTCCCATGGGTCTGAGAGGTGAAGTTTATTCAACTAAATTCGTTGCAAATGACAGAACTTACTTCTTCAATGTGAAGGAAAATACCAGAGGCGATACTTATCTCAACGTGGTGGAAAGCAAGATTGCCCAGGATACTGGTCGCTTCATCCGTCAGTCCATCATTGTCTATCCCGAGGATCTTGGACAGTTCGTCCGTGAATTCCAGAAGGCTCTTGACTTCCTGAAGGTAAATGCTTCCAAGAAGGGCGATGCTCCGATGCCCGACGAACAGGAAGAGAACTGATCCTCTGATCATCTGATTTCAAATTCTTATATCGAATTTCCTCAATTAATAACTGTATTTCTCTATTGTTTCCCTTGAGAGGGGGATTATTTGCCCAGTTAAGTAAACTTGTCTTTCAATTCTGCTGCGATGGTCAGACGTGGAATGTCATGCGCTGTATAGGAGATGGTCCGAACTTGCATACAGCTGCCTTGTGAGCGGCTGTAGGGTAGCCTTTGTGCGAAGCATAGCCATACTGAGGCCATTTGCGGTCACAGAAGAGCATGAAGCGGTCACGAGCGGTCTTTGCAAGGATCGATGCAGCCATTATCTGGGGAATCAGCGCATCGCCTTTGATCATGGGCATCACCTGGATTGAACAGTCATCCAGAACAGGAGCTTTGTTGCCATCTGCAAGAACGAATGAGAAGAGAGTGCGGTCAATTTTCTGAACAGCACGCTTCATTGCAAGCATCGAAGCCTGAAGTATATTGATCCTGTCAATTTCATGGTGAGTTGCAAATGCCACTGACCATGCTGTGGCAAAGCGCTTGATCAGGACTTCGGCTTCTTCGCGCTCCTTTTCTGAAAGCTTCTTGGAATCATCAAGGCAGGAGAAAGGGAAATCAGCTGTAAGGACTGCTGCAGCTGCATATACAGGACCTGCAAGAGGACCGCGTCCGGCCTCATCGGTTCCGCAGATACGGATGGGATCCAGTGTGCTGAGAAAAAGGTCATATTCGGTTCCTGTGATGATTTTCATTGAAAATAATGGTAAAATCTGATAAATCTTTAGTCAATAAGGCAGGCTGATGTTTTTAAAAACCCTTGAGCTGTATGGATTCAAATCCTTTGCAGACCGCACCAGGATCGATTTCTCAGATGGAACGACTTCTCTTCTAGGCCCCAACGGGAGCGGAAAGAGCAATATTGTCGATGCAATCAAATGGGTTCTTGGCGAGCAGGGAGTCAAATCCCTTCGAGCAGAGAAGAGGGATGATGTGATCTTCAAGGGAACCGATCA
>JAQUYU010000144.1 GCA_028691695.1 Sphaerochaetaceae bacterium
CCAAGCCCTGATTCTTCGTCTATATGAACGAATCAAGATAGCAATCGGAAAGCCTTTTCCGACGCTGTTCCCAGTCTGGAATATAAGTTGCAAGCAAAGCCTTGAAGCTGGGCCCATGATTCATGTAGAAGATGTGCGAAAGCTCATGGACGATCAGATAATCAAGCAGCTCGGAATCCAGCGAGGCCATCTTGACGGAAAAGCTAAGCTCTCCGGTGGAAGAACACGAAGCCCATTGCCGCCTTGCATTGTTCAGATGAAAATGCGGAGTCTTTGAAATGCTCATCTTCTGACTCCAGAACGGCAGCCTGATTTCAAGGAATCTGGTCAATTGCCTGCCGAACTCCTCGACAATAAGCCTTTGCTTAATTGCAGGATCAGCTTCTTTGCCATGCAGAAAGACTATCAGCCGGCTATCAATAACCATAGAACTGCTGCGCTTTGCATCAATCACGGTCTCGAGCACAACAGTACGGCCAAGCAGGCTGAAGGAATCCCCATCCTTGTAATCATGGATCACAGTCTTGGTTCTTCTGTTTTTCAGGTACCAATCCCATTTATCGAGGACAAGGCTGTCAATGTATTGCTTGCTTACATGTTCGCCTGCAGTGACAAGCAGGCTTCCATCGCTCTGGATGCGAAGATACACCCTTCTCTGGCCAGCTCTGCGCCTTAAAGTGTACTGTACTTTCACATCTGTTTCCATTATTATTCCCTTGTTATGATTAAACTCCATTTATTTCAGGATATTCAATACCAGAAGACCTCCAGCGAGTCAGATCTAGGCAGCTGTTACAGAAGTCTGTACAGCAACCTGTTTTCAATTCCTGATGGGGGAGAAGTCTGCCTGGAGATTTCATACACCTGCGATGATGCTGCTTCTTTCAGGCTAATCGCAACAGCACACAAGGATCCTCCGACCGAAGAGGTCAAGAAGGCGGTGGACAGCGGTCTTCCCGTCCCAGAAATTCAGAATCCAGCTTTTTCGATTAAGGCAGGAAAATATGAATTCGAGCAACTGATCATGCTGCCAGAACCTTCAAAGCTTGAAGGATTCCTGTGCCATTACTGCACCTCACGAAGCGGCACTGTATTCTTAAGGATTCTAAGAGAGAATGCGTTCTCTTTCGTTGCCCAGATTCTGAGGCCGGTCTTGCCCAGCTGATTGCAACTGGCTATATTCAACTTAGGAGATTGCGATTTTGAACACCGAAGTCATTTCAGATACTATTAAGAAGCTGCATTTCAGCAACGGAACGACGATCACTCTGGTAGGAACGGCACATGTTTCCCAGCAGAGCGTCGGCGAAGTAGCCCAGGTCATCGACGAGGTGAATCCGGACAGAATCTGCCTCGAACTCGACAAAGGACGCTATGACTCCAAGACAAAGCCAAAGGATTACGCTTCGATGAACCTCAGAAAGGTGTTCAAAGAGGGAAAGGCTTTCCTTCTTCTTGCGAATACTGCTCTGGCTTCCTTTCAGAAAAGAATCGGAGAAGGCACCGGAGTTGCCCCGGGCGAAGAGATACTTGGAGCAGCAAAGATAGCAGAAGAGAAGAACATCCCGTTCTCGCTCTGCGACCGTGAAATCTCCATCACCTTAAGAAGGGCATGGGGGCTATCCAATTTCTGGAATAAATGCAAGCTGCTCGGAACTCTGATCTCCAGTGCATTCTCGAAAGAGAAGGTAACCCCTGAGGAGCTTGAAGAGCTCAAGCACACAGACACTCTCCAGAGCATGATGCAGGAGCTCTCAAAAGAGCTTCCCGGAGCGAAGAAGGCTCTTATCGATGAGCGCGACCGCTATCTTGCAACAAGCATCTATGAGGCACCAGGAACAAACAAAGTCGCAGTCATCGGAGCAGGACACGCCGATGGAATCATCGCAAACATGGCGAAGCTTGAAAGCGGCGAGCTTTCAAAGGATCTTTCAGATATTTCAAATCCCCCTCCAAAAGGGCACGGCAGCCAGATAGCCCAGTGGGTTGTAGCCGGACTTCTGATTGCCGTTATTGTCTATGGCTTCGTAGCAAAAGGCTGGAATCAGGGATTGTTCAGATTCGGACTGTGGGCTGCGGCCAATGCCGGATGCACTCTCATCGCAGCAATCATCTCAGGAGCTCATCCTCTTAACTGGCTCATATCGGCTATTACGGCTCCATTTGCAGCGCTAAATCCAGTGATAGGAGTCGGAGTATTCTCAGGCATAGCTGAGTCTGAGCTCAGAAAGCCAAGGGTTGAAGATTTCTCTAATCTCGCAGATGATGCAGGTACGTTCAAAGGATGGTTCAAGAACCGCTTCCTTCACGCCTTGACTCTGTTCATAACAACCAGCCTAGGCTCGATCATCGGAACCTTCATTGTGTTCCCTATCCTGCTTGCTAACTTCACTTGATGCACTGCTCATCATTCTGCAAGCAGAAAGCGCTTGCGAAATCGTCTGACACACAACATATTCAAGAGTTCTCCCCGGGTTCTTGATCCTAGGGATTATTGCTTTTGAAAAGCCAAGCTCAGAAGCTGCCTTGGCTCTCTTTTCAAGGAACCCTACCGGGCGGACTTCGCCTGCAAGGCTGATTTCTCCGAAGCTGACAGCAGATGAATCAATTGGAATGGAACTGGCTGCCGAGAAAAGAGCCAAAGCCAGAGGAAGCTCAATTGATACATCAGAAAGCTTGATGCCGCCTGCGACATTGACGTAAATATCCTTGTCACTCAGGGCAATCCCAGCATGGCGTTCAAGCACTGCTGCGATGCGGGTAACACGAGCATTCTCAATCTTATCTGAATAGACCCTGCTGTATCCCGATTTGGCATTCACCACAAGAGCCTGAATCTCCACAAGAAATGTCCGTGAACCTTCCACGACCGCTGTGAATGCAATGCCAGCGGGAAGGTTCTCTGTGTTGCGGTCGCTAATGAAAAGCCCCTGTGATTCCTTAACTGGAACAAGACCTTTCTCGGTCATTCTGAAAATGCCAATCTCATCAATCGAACCGAACCGGTTCTTGGATGCGCGAACCAGCCTGACACCCGAAGAGGCCTGGTCGAAGTAAAGCACGGTATCGACCAGATGCTCCACGACCTTGGGTCCGGCAAGAAGTCCTTCTTTCGTTACATGGCCGATAAGGATCACAGCACTGGAAATCTGCTTGGAAGCCATGATTATCTCGAGCGTGCAGGCTCTGATCTGGTTCACGGAACCTGCCACTGAGATCACGTCCGCCGAGGCGAGGGTCTGCATAGAATCAATCACAATCAGAGTCGGCTTGACTTTCCTTATTGTGTCGATTATTGGTTCAAGACGGGTATCACAGTATATGATGATATTGTCAGTTGAAAGCTTGAGTCTGAGAGCACGTTGCTTGATTTGGGCAGGACTCTCCTCTCCGCAGATGTAAAGCACTTTGTAAGTAGCGCTTACTTTCTCAAGAACCTGCAAAGCAAGGGTTGATTTGCCTATTCCGGGCTCTCCTCCAAGCAGTATTGAACTGCCTTTGTTCACACCTCCGCCGATGACTCTGTCGAATTCTTCAATTCCTGTCTTGAATCTGAATTCAGGCTCAATCACAACATCGGAAAGGCTCTTGGCTTCTTCACTGTCATTAGGAGTCGGAA
>JAQUYU010000030.1 GCA_028691695.1 Sphaerochaetaceae bacterium
ATCCGCAATTCTTTGTCTTTTGTAGCCATCTAACCTCTTTCGAATAATCCTTAGCTTTAAAAATATCCAGCTGAAAACACAGCCAAACTGAAATATAGCATAATGTTGCGTATCATGTCAAAGTATGCAGGCATTTATTGGCATTATATAGCTGATTAATCAGGCAGAAAAAGCCCCCAGAACAATGAAAAGCGACGCTTGTTTTCTTCCATAATGAAAATAAAGCGCCTCTTTTACCCGTTTGCTGAGTTTTTCTGATGGTTTTTTTTCAGATTAGGGTTTAGAATGAATAAAAAGGAACCAAGGTAACAGATTGATGAACAGCGATCCTCTGCGAGCGATAGACATAAAGCAGCACAACCAGAACATTATTCTTTCATACATACACAGTGCCCGGAACAAAGGCGGAATCTCCCAGTCGGAGCTGGTTGCTCTGACCGGGCTGAAGGCGCCTTCCGTATTCAGGATATTCAACGCCCTCGAGGAGCAGGAGCTTATCCGCCCATGCGAGGGGTCACCTGTTCAGGCCGCTGAAGCAAAGAAAGGCCGCAGGCCGAGCTACTACACCATATGCCCGGATGCGAGATACACAATCGGAGTCGAGTTCTGGGCAGCATGCATATCTCTAGGTGTATTCAACTTCAACGGGGACAGGATCCACTCAACCCAGATAAACCTTCCAGACTGGCTTTCAGCCGAACAGATCGTCGACAAGATAGTCCTTCTGATCCGAAGCGCCATAGAAGTACTAGGACTTGACAGAAGCCGGATCATCGGAATCGGAATCGCAGCACCGGGGAAAGTAGACGTAAAGGAAGGACGCATAGTCTTCTATCACAGAATCAGCGGGATGACCAATCTCCCGTTGAAACAGGAGCTTGAGAAACGGCTCAAGCTGCCGGTGCTTGTCCACAATAACTGCTCTGCAATAGCTTACTACGACTACAAATACAATGCTCATGAAGACAACGATTCGCTTTTCACATTCCTGTTCAGGTCTGGAGTTAACGGATCAATGGTCTCAGCCGGAAAGATCTATGTAACATCCAACGGGACTACTCTTGAAGCCGGACACCTTCCGATCAGCTTCGACGGGCCGCAGTGCTCCTGCGGGCTCAAGGGCTGCCTGCAAGCCTACATGTTCGAGCTGAACAAGCAGTTCAGTCAGGAATCAGACAGCCTCTCGCTTTTTGAAAGCCTGGAGAAGCCGCTTGAAAGAGGGGACCCCAAAGCCATTCAGATCATGGAGAAGGCTTCATTCTATCTCTATACAGCAATGAAGAGCGTCATAAGGATGCTCGGTCCTGATTCCTTCCTGATCACAAGCCCTAATCTGGGAGTTGCTAATGCTCTCAAGGATGGGGTCATCAAGCTGTTTGAAAATGAAAGCGACATCTTCCAATCTTCCAAGCCATCGGTTCTTGCACGTCAGTACGACACGATGATGGCCCAGAGAGGAGCAAGCGACCTTGTTCTGGACCGCTTCTTCTCATAGCATTGATTATTTTCTTTCTTCAGGAAAGCAAAGTCCGGCAATCGCCCGCGGCAATGCGGGCATAGCTCGAAGCCTGAGCTGAATCGTTGTAAGGAAGCCCTATTCTGAACGACAGCGAACCTACGGAGCCCTTGATGAACAACGATTCGGACTTCAGGACAAAGAAAGGCTTTTTCAGACTGGCAAGATAAACAAGATGGCCTAGGCTTTTCAAGGCAAGCACCGCAGACTCAGTCATTGGCTCTGAAATGCAGACATCGAAGCCGTACCATCCAGCTTCTGAACACAGATCAGGCGACGGGCTCACAGAAACGACTTTCATTCAATGCTCCTGGAAATGCTCCTGGAAATGTCCTTCATAGCATCAATGAAGCTCTGGATTTCACTGTCGGATGTCAGATAAGACGGCGAAACTCTGACAGCTCCTTCGACAAGGCCCAGATCCTTCATGGCAAGAGGGGCGCACATAAGGCCAGACCGGACGATGATCTGATAGGAATCCCTGAGGATGAATGCTGCATCAGATGGCGAAATTCCGTCAATGACAAAGCTCACTGCGTTGGTGCAAGGACCTTCAAGAGGCGATGCCAGCCGTATTCTGGACAAGCAGGAAAGCTCCATCTTGATGTGCATCACCTTTGATGAAACGGAACCGAAAACCTTCTCAGTACCCAGCTCCTGAATGAAACTGATGCCGCACGAAAGAGCCGAAACAGCAGCTTGGTTCATCGTCCCAACTTCAAAAACGCCGCTGTTTCTCATATCAAGGACATCACCATGCTCACCGGTGCCGCCGAAGAATGAGGGTTTGACCAGAGAAGAATCTCGAAGATACATTACAGCGCAGCCTGGAACGCCGAGAAGCCCCTTATGACAGGCGCAGAAAGCAACGTCCGCCTCGATGTCATCAAGATCCACAGGGAAGGTTCCAGCTGTCTGAGAGAAGTCCAGGATGCAAGCCATTCCAAGACGGTGAGCCTCTGCAAAAAGACCCTTGGCATCCTGGACGGCACCTGTGACGTTGGAGCTGTGATTCAGGAAGAAGAACTTCGCTCCGGCAAAGGACGGAATCGCCGAGGACGGAATCCTGCCGGACTCATCTGGATGGACAATGCCTATCTGAGATCTTTCAAGCCTGCTGAACAGCGGCCTGAGGATGCAGTTATGCTCAAGCGAAGTGGCAAGAACGGCCTGCTTCCCTATTCCAAGACCGGAAATGATCAGATTTGCAGCTTCGGTTGCACCGGACAGGAAATGAATCCGTTCGGCTTTCCGTACTCCGAAGAACGAGGCGGCAATGCAGCGTGCATCCTCAAGTGCATCCCTTGCCAAAAGGCTGCTGCGGCCATCAGAGCATGGCAAATGATCGATGCACGCATTCACGCAGTCGCGAACAGCTTGAGGCTTTGGAAAAGAAGTCGCTGCATTGTTCAGCCAGATCAAATCAGCCCTCCACTATCGTGATTCCGAGAAGCTCTGCCATCTGTGAAAGCTGCCTTGAGAAGTCACCGAAAATCAGGACCTGATGGTGCCCGAAGTCCATGATGTGATGCAGGTACTTGCGAGCATCATCCACCTTGATGAAGTACCATGGGCTGCAATAGAAGTCGGTATAGCGGCTCTCAAGCACCTCTCCGACCTTCATGAGCATCTTGGTTCCGCTCGGATCAAACCGGCAAAGGGTGACTTTCGAGTCCTTGTTCTGAGCAAAATCAATCTGGATCTTGCCTCCGAACCCCTGGCCTGTGAAAGCATAGATGCTGTACTTGAGGTCCTCTGTGCCGAATCCATTCATTTTCAGGCATGGAACCGAATGATGAAGAGTGACGATCTCGTCGTTCTCATAAAGCGGATTGCCCATGAACGCCGGGCGACGGGCAGTGTACATCATCAGAGTCATCGCCATCATCGCATTCAGATCCTCCTCACAGAAGCTAGGAATACCCTCATCCTTGAGAAGCGAATGTGTGATGCATGGAACGAACTTGCGCTGCTGAGGCACCTGCGAGATGCACAGCTCGACGCAGGCTGTAGAAAAAGCGTTGCACTGATAGTAGTCCAGCATCGCCTTTGCCGCCAGGTAGTACACGATGTCCTCGACCCTGTACTCCGGCTTGACCCGTGATTCCTGGCTCCGGCTGTAGAGCTCATCGCATATCCTCTTGGCCTCAGCCATATCGACCTTGTCCATGAAACCGAAGATCTCTGTGAAAGGCTTCTTCACGATTTCGACTCCATATCGTGTTCTCAGGCCCTCAAGGTCCTTGATGTTGGACAGAAGCCCCCACGTCGGGATCTCCCCGGCAGTAAGCACCAGAGCACGGGTATGCTTCATCGCCTTGCGGACCCAGAGCATGTGCAGAGTCTCGTCGAGCTCCTTGCGGTCGATGGTGTAGTACCCCTCCATTCCGATTGATCTCAGGTAGGCGCAGGTATCGGCAGCGCTCACAGCATGGGTACATGAAATCACAGGCTTCCCAAAGCGTTCGATCTTCGGAATCCTCTGGTTGAGGATTATTATGCAGTCGCATTTCTGAACGTCATCATTGATGGCTTCAAGCAGCTTCTCGTCCACGACGAAGCTCTGGTAATACGGCACCAGCACCGGCTCGAGCAGCTCAACCTCAGGATCCATCCCGACAAGCAGCTGCTTGCATTTCTCGAACTTCTCCCGTGCGATCCGCATCTCTGCTTCCGGTTCCATGTTCTCCCGGATTCCGGCACGGCACGGCCCTTCCCAGAAATGGGTATGAACCAGAATTCCCATAAGCGGCTTGACGACAAGCTTCACATCCATTGCCTTGTGTATCATGATGATTACCTCGCTGATGCAATCATTATATGGCCAAACCCCTGTTCCTCGCTTGCTCTGGATTATCAGATAGTTGCTTTATCTTCATCTCCTGCGGTATGCACTCGGTGAGCAGCCCATCATCTTCCTGAATGAATGGTTGAAGCTGGAAAGGTTCTCGAACCCGCAGTCCATGCAGATGTCCACCACAGGACGGTCGCTTGTCTTCAGCATCATGCATGCGGCCTTGATCCTGACCATGCCCAGATATTCGAAAGGGCTGACGTTCATCACCTTCCGAAAGAACGAGCAGAAGTAGCCGCTGCTCATGTTCGAGCATGAAGCGATTTCTTCAAGTGTCAGAGGCTCGGCATAGTCTTCATCCATCAGCTTGATCGAGCCTCTTATGCGCGAGTATTTCTCAAGTTCGGCAATACTTCCCTCTTCGGTCCATGAAAGCGAGTTCTCCCTCACCATGGCAAGAACAACTTCCAGAAGCGCCATCACTAGCCAATGGTCTCCGCTTCTGTGGCTGTTCCATGCCATCTGGATCCGTTCCGAAACAAGGCGGACATCCGGCATCTGATCCGCATTGAAGCTGTGACGTGGCATCCTCGCCGATCCGAAGAAAGGCTTTATGAGAGCATATCTCTCGGGATCCGAGCCCAGGATCAGGTCCTTGTCGAAGACCAGCACCTTCATCTGAAGACTTCCATCGGAAATCGCCATGTGACTGAGAAGCGGATTGAAAAGGAAGAAATCACCCTCGCTCATCGGGAAAGCCATGCCTTCCACATAGTTGATCCCATGTCCTCCGAGGACGACATCAATCTCAAGCTCATCATGCCTGTGAAGGGAGAAGCTCTGTTTCGGTGCCTTGAGGGCATCGAAGACATTGAAACGAAAACCCTCTTCCGGAAATCTGAGTTCCTCTTTGCGTTCTTCCATGTCAGAAGTCTATCCCAAACCTCAAGCGCTAGGCAAGACACTTAGTTTGACTGCAACAGTAATTCATGCTATTTTAATAAATAAGGAGAAGATTTTGCCAGAACTCAGCCGTTTTTACGGAATTGTTATAAAAATGTTATATGATGACTCAGGGCAACACAGCAAACCTCATTTCCATGTCTTTTTTGGTGAGTATTCGGCTTTAATAGGCATCAACGGAGAATTGATTGCAGGAGGATTACCTTCCAAACAATTGAAATTGGTTCAAGCATGGGCAATAATACATGAAGAGCAGTTGTATAGAGCGTGGAACAATGCTGTAAAAGGTATACCTTTTGAAAAGATAGAACCATTGAAATAAGGAGGTAAATGAAATGAAATGCAAAGATGAAATCATTTATTCTGTCAACAAAGAATCAGTGCTTTCTGTGACTGGAATCAGAGCATTGAAAGACTTCAGGCTTTGGCTTGAATTCAGCAACGGAGCAACCAGGATCTTTGATTTCAGACCTCTTCTGGATCAGCCTGCTTTCCAGCCTTTGAGAGACAAGGCTGTCTTTGACAGCGTCTATATCGACTCCGGAATCCCTGTATGGAACAACGGAGAAATCGACATAGCCCCAGAGACTTTATTCCTTAAGGGTTCAGCTGTTTCTCAGTGACTTGAATAGCTCTGCAAAGCTGCTTTCCCTGCGGTAGAACACAGGCGGCATCCCAATAGGAGCATCCACCTTGAACGTTCCGCCTTCAAAGCTCTTTCCAGTGAACAGATGGATCCATTCACCTTTCGGAAGACGGACATTGCGCGCTCTCATATTGCGTCCCAGAACAGGACAGACCAGAAGATCATCTCCCAGCATGTACTCATCCTTTGCAGTGCTGCACCATGAATCATCGAACATCAGAAGAAGCGGACGCATCACAGGAATGCCCTGCTCTGCATTCTGCTTCACAGAGTGCTTGATGTACGGCTTGAGCGCCACATGGACATCAACCATGCGGGCCATCTTCGCAAGGGTATCCTCATCGGAATAGAACTGCCAGTTCTTGTCAGGTCGGTTCCCTTCATGGGTTCTCATGAACACAGTGAAGGCAGCCAGCTCATTCCATCTGAGAAGAAGCTCCTTGGATCTCTTGAGGCTGAACAACGTAGTGTAGCCGCCAATGTCGCTTGAATGAAGGCCGTAGCCGCTCATTGCGAGGCTCAGAGCCGCTGTGACAACCGATTTGATGCCATCATCCTCGCTCCAGTCCACATTCTGATCGCCTGCCCAGACCATGCTTGCATTACCAAGGCTCATTGCGTTGCCGGATCTCATGAAGAACATGAGCTCGCCAGCTTTTCCTGCTTCATTGATCGCCTCGCGGTTGAGCTTTGCCCAGAGGCCGGGCCACATGTTGTGAGCCTGGACAGGATCGATTCCGCTATGAAGGACGCAGGTGGTGGGAAGATACTCCCCGAAGTCTGCCATCCAGCCCGAAAGACCGAAATCAATCATGTTGCGCCTGATCACGAGCTTGTACCAATCAAAGGCCTTCTCATAGGTCAGATCGACTATTCCGCCGTTGAATTCCCCGAAATCGACAAGACACGGACTGCCATCATCGTTCATGACAAGATAGCCCTTTGAAAGGGCCTCTTCATACAGGCTCTTGCCCTCAAGAAGGTACGGATTGATATAGCCCAGGAATCGGACGCCTTCGGACTCAAGCTGCGGTATCCACTTATCAAGACCAGGATACATCTGACTGTCCCAGACCCAGTTCCAGCAGAGGCGCTTGCCGAAGCTTGTCACTCTCTTGCCTTCCCAGTCCTGGGCCCAGAGGCCTGCAACTTTCATCCCCGCTTTTCGTGCCTGATCGAGATAGAACCCGGCTTTCTCGGTTCCGCCCTGGACTCCAAGGACGATCCCATCGTACACCCAGCCAGGAAGCTCGCTCTGGCGTCCAAGAAGGGCGGTGATGTCCTGCACAGTCTCAAGCATCGAGCTCTTGACCGATATTATCATGCTTTCAGGGATTGACCAGAATTCAAGATGGATGAAGTCCGGATCAGAGAAATCAAAGCAGGAGTAATCCCACGCATAGGCATGAAGGAAGTATTTTCTGGAAGACACGAAAGTCGTCTGAGGATAGTATGTTGTGTAGTAATCTCCGCCAGCGCCTTCGAGCTTGTCGGCAAGCTTTGTGATGAGCTTCTTCTTGTTGCGCCCGACACCCTGCTCACGGACAAAAAGCGGGAAGCTCCTGCCCTTGAGATCGAGATGCGAATACTGCTCTCCGCAGCCATAGATGTGCTCGTCAGAACTGGAAGGAATATTCAGATAGAACCTGTTTGCCCCCTCCATCCCTGAAAGTCTGATGCGCAGCCTTCCATCGGTCTCGTCGCACATCAACAGTGCCTTATGGCTTCTGCCTGAGAATGAGAGGCACAGCTTTGAATCCGACTGGGACTCAACGGAATAATCAGAAAGAAAATCAATGCCCCCAAGCTCATCGTTGATCTGAAAATTGCCTCTGTACATCGAAATCCGGCCATCACCGTGAGCACAGCTCAGAATCGGATGATCCTTTGAATGGGACAGGACTTCAAGACCATTGAAGCTGACTGTGAATGAATTAACCTTGCTTTCGAGCCTGATCATTTCAGCCCTCCATTGATTGTCTTATTGCCTTTTCGGCAAGAGATGCGACAAGAGCCATTCCCTTTGCAGAAGGATGAAGGCCATCGGCCAGGAATCCATCCCCTTCAGCCATGGGGATGGCAGCAAGATCAATGACGAAGTCACCGTATTCTGCTGCGGCCTTTCGCACCGCATCAGCCATATCCAGCTGAGTCCAGTTCATGCTGTTCTTCTGATCCAGAGCCTCGATTGTTCTCTGAAGCGGCGTCATGCAGAAGACAATGGCTTTGGGATACATTTCTTTCAAAGAAGCGAGGAGCTCCCGGTATGAATCCTGAAACATTTCAAGGGACGGAAGATCCAGTTCCTGCCCGAAGTCATTCGTTCCAGCCAGAATCAGGATAAAATCCGGATTGCCAAGGTCGGAAAGCCTCCGTTCGCTCTTGCATGACGACCAGATCGGCCTGGGTCCTGTTTCTGTCACCCGAGCTCCGCTGTACGACTGGTTGACTTCCAGCTTCCACCCCATCTTGTTGCCAAGGATATGCCACCAGGTCTGGGAGGCCAGCTTCACGTCGTTGGTTTCAGACGGATATGCGCATTCGCAGTAAGATGGAATCCATCCCTCGAATGTTGAGATCGAATCACCGATAACCGAATAGGTCTTCATGCCTTATCCTCCAGATCTATGAAAGCTTAACAGCAGCGCCGGTTTTTGCCGACTCCTGAGAACACAGAGCCGCCTCAAGCGACTTCATGCCGTCATCAACACCGGCTCCATGAGGCTTTCCAAGGGCATTCTCCCTGCAGTAGTTCAGAACCTGCTCCTTGATTGCCCAAGGCTCTGTAGCCTCAAGGCCATAAGTTGTCACCGAAGCATCTTCAACGCCTCCGCCAACTGGTCCGACGCTGACAACAGCATAATAATCCGTCTGGCCTGCATCAAGAGAAGAGCTCTTGGTTTCCTTGAAATTGCACCATGCAACCTTCTTTGTGCCATGGACAGTAAGCTGAAGCGAGAAATCAAACCCTGTCAGAGCATGGGAAATCTGGAAGACTCCGCCGCCTGCGTATTTGCCATTCACGTATGCAATGTCCTCGAAATCGAATCCTTCGTTGATTCCGCCCTCGGTAACGCAGTTCACGCTATCGATCTCCTTGCCTGTGATGAAACGGGCAAGATCGAACCAATGGCAGGTCTCCTCGACAAGAAGGCCTCCGGAGCAAGCCTTTTTCTGAATCCAGTGGTTCCATTTGTCCCTCTTGAACGGAGTGCGGAAATGATAGAGCGAGAAGGCCTTCACCTCTCCGAGCTCGCCGCTTTGGACAAGCTTGCGAAGATGGACTACCGGTGGAATGCTTCGGAATTCATATGCAATTGCAAAATCATGACCGTACGAGCGGATCTCCGGCTCAATGCTGCGAGCTTCGTCCAGAGTGATGGCAAGCGGCTTCTCAAGAAGAATATCCTTCCCGCTGGCCATAGCCTTCCTCAGGTGCTCCGGGTGAAGATAATCCGGAGTGCAGATGCTCACGATGTCGACATCAGGGTCGGCAAGAACATCATCGAGGCTTGCAAAGACCTTCACCCCGAGGTCTTCCCACTTCCTGTCCAGCAGGTCATCAGGAAACAGCTGCCTGAGGCATATCATGTTCCCTTCGCTGAAAGTGCCGCCCACCTTGGATAGTCTCACAGGATTGAGCTCGCTCACCCCGTACAGGCAGGCATAATCGCTCTCCATGTAGGCCCTGGCATGGGCCATTCCAATGCCAAGCCCGACTACGACCGCTCGTTTCTTACCGCAATTCATAAATATTATCTCCAATCATCAATTCTCTGACCTGCACAGGCAGATTCAGATTCTGGATCTTCCCGGCATCAGGACGCGGGAACGGGTCATCGATCGACCCTTCTTCAAAGAAGAAATTCTCCATTGTTCGGAAAATTCCAATATTATCCTCAAGGCTGTGATACGGAAAAAGCATGTCCTGAGAATCAAAGAACATGCTGTCGCTTCCAATCACTATCCGCTGCCTGTACTTCTCGAAGAATGACATGTAACGCTCAGGATCATCTCCGATTTCCTTGTAGAACCATCGCCCTGGAGCCGTATCCAGAAAAAGATTCTCATGGCGCTCCATCAGGCTGCCGAGTTTCTCGACACCTCCTGCAAGGAAGGCAAGATGAGCTGCCGTGCAGCGAATCTGATGGTACCTTGTCAGGAAACGGTCAAGAACATCGATGTAAGAATCAAAAGGAGGGTATCCTTTGCTGTACTCGCCTTGCCCTTCCCAGAACGCTGGAGGATCGGCAATATGGACTATCAGGCCAAACCCTAATGATCCGGCCGTCCTAATTGCTTCTTCCAGTTCCCCCGATAGAAGTCCATAGCCCATCTCCCGCTGGATCGATGGCTTGCCTATCCAGAGCTTCAGGCCGGAGAAACCCTGATCATTCATAGAGCGGATCTGATCGGTGAAGTCCTTGCGCCTGAAGTCAAAGCATCCATAGCCATGGTAATGCTCCGGGTCTTTTTCTAAAGCGAATCTGACCGCATCGTTGTAATTTCCCTTCTGCAGGCTTGGCAATGACACGAGGAACACACGGTCAAGCGAAAGAACCCTGCGGTACTTCTCAAGCTCATCGAACCTGGAAGCATCGCAGAAATGGACATGGGCATCTACTCTCATTTGAGGGCGAACTCCGGCTGCCTGGCTACCACCGGCGTTACGGTGAAGCTGACGTTGTTGCGGTTTCTCAGAAGAGTCACAGGGAACTCCGGAGTCGGGTCAAGAAGCAGAGCCTTGCGCAGAACACAGCTCTGCCACTCTCTGTTCATGTAGACATTGAGCTTTCGAGCTTCGAATATCTGCTTGAAGCCAATGGTGATAGCACGCTTTGGAATCTCCTCCCATGCACCGCGCAGAGCTGTGTTGGAGTTGATCGTGATAGTCTGTGGAGTCAGATCAAGAATCCTGGTACCAAGCTGAGTGAACTCATCGCATGAGATTTCAGAGTTGGAAATAGGCTCATTGAAAGCAAGATGCCCAGTGATGCCCACGCCGGCATGGCACAGGTCGATTCCTCCGATATCAGAAATCATCTTGTCATAAAGGCCTGGATCAGATGGATCGGGAAAATGGATGTTCTCCTTCCTCAGTCCGAACCTTGAAGGCATAGGATCCAGAAGCTCGCGCTTGATGAATCCATGGAAAGAAAGCGGGCTGTCATCGGAGATCCAATGATCAGTTCCATTTTCAAGATACTCGTCCATGAAGAAGATTGAAAGATTCTCAAGAGACAGGCTCTCGATTTCAAGCAGCCTGATGAATCTCCTGTACTGGAAAACAGGACCGACGGGCATGATGCAGACAGTCTTCTTTCCTGCCGCATTGTTCTGCTTGACCTCCTGGTAAAGCGAAAGCGCCATTTCCCAATAAAGGTCATTCTCATTCTCAACCGCCATAAGCGGTGCATTGCTGGCCTTAGCCAGTTCCTCGAAAGTCTTTGAATAGATGCTATTCATTCCCTAATGCTCCTAAAAAGCATGATAAGCCCGGGCTCCGCCCAAACGCTGTAAACAGATTTAGAAATCAGCCTTTCACTGCACCGGCGGTCATTCCGCTGATGATCTTGTCGTGAAGGAAGATGTAGACGAAGATCGTCGGGATCATCGTCAGAACGATTGCTGCAAGCATGCTGGTGTAGTCAACAACGAACTGTCCCTTGAAGAACCTTATTCCCAGCTGAAGAGTTCTCGATTTCACCGAAGAAGTGAGAAGCATCGCATATGTGAACTCATTCCAGCAGTATATGAACACGAGCGTTCCGGCCGTAACCAGACCAGGCTTGGTCAGAGGAAAGACAACTCTCGTGAAGCGCTGTGAAAAAGAGCAGCCGTCTATTACAGCAGCTTCCTCAAGCTCCTTGGGAATGTCACTCATGAAGCCATAGATCAGAAACAGCGAAACAGGGATATTGATCGCAGCATATACTATGATCAGGATCAGCAGGCTGTCATAAAGCTTGAGCTTGGTGGCAATCGAGAAATAAGGAACCATGAATGCAATGATCGGAATCAGGACTCCTGCAAGAAGCAGGGAAAGAATTCCCTCGCGTGCCTTGAAGTTCTCGCGTGCAAGAGCGAAGCCGCCCATGGCCGAGACTATCAGATTCAGAGCTGTCGTGCATACTGCAACGATCACTGAATTGAGAAACAGCCTCGGCAGTCCGCTCATGCTGAGAGCCTTGGCATAGTTGGACCACTGCCAGACCTTCGGAAGCCCTAGCGGCTCTGTCTCATATTCGAAGTTCGATTTGAAAGATGTAATGATAAGCCAAATGATGGGAACCAGTGTCATGAAGAGGAAGAATGCTATGAACAGCCATTTGCCGACCTTGGCTATGATATCTATTGCAATCTGTGATTTTGTTTTGATCATGGCCTGCCTCATCCCATCATCTTCTGGCTCTTCTTGTTGAGAAGCCATCTGATTGTCATGATAAGAACGCCGCCAAGAACGATCAGGGTGGCACCGATTGCATTCCCAACCCCGTATTTCAGGGCTCCGAGGTTCTGATAGAGCATTATTCCGAGAACCGAAGTCGCATGAGCAGGCCCTCCGTTGGTCATGAGGAAGGTCGATTCGAAGTGTCTCATTCCATATGCCATCGCAAGGGTGACCGAAGTGATCAGGATCGGAAGGATGTTAGGCAGGGAGATATGGATTTCCTGCTGCCAGACGTTGGCGCCATCTATTTCCGCTGCTTCATAGTAAGACTCCGGGATACCCATACGGGAAGCCAGGATCACCACCATGAAATAGCCGATATAGAAAAGCTGCTGCACGATCACGGCACCGAGTGCTGTGCCCATGTCGCCGAGCCAGTTGCGCGTAAGGCTTTCAAGCCCAACCGCAGCAAGAAGACTGTTGAGGATGCCGCCGTCTGCGTTGTAGATGGCAGTCCACATCATCGCAAGGGCAACCTGCGAGATGACGTTCGGAAGGAAGAACACAGTCCTGTAGACCTTCCACCCCTTCGGCTTGCGTGCAAGCACAAGGGCCATGATCGTGGCTAGCGGGATCTGAATGAACCCGAGGGCAAACGACCAGATGAAGTTGTTCTTCAGTGAAATGCGGAATGTCTCATTGGCAAAAAGGTCGGTGAAGTTCTTGAATCCGATGAACTTCATGCTCCCTATTCCATTCCACTGGGTGAAGCTAGTTATGAAAACATAGAACAGCGGATAGATGAAGAACACCGCATAAAGCAGCAGTGCAGGCAGCAGAAACAGGCAGATCTGCTTCCAGTTCTTGTTTCTCATTAATAGCCTCCTGGAAAAGAGGGAAGACCATCACTGAAGATCTTCCCTCCTGAAATCACACAGTCCGGACGGACCGCTATATATTACATTACGCTTGCAATCTGTGCAACAAACTGCTCCGGGGTAGCCTTTCCCTGTGCCATCTTTGCAAGGGCCTGGCCAAACTCAGCCACTACGTCCACCGGGAACTTGGCAGAGAACGTCTCAACAACGAAGCTTGCATCGGCGACTTCCTGGAAGAACTGGGTCTGGATCTTGTCAGTGCTGGTGATGTCGGCCTTCACTGCGAGAATCGATCCGGCAGCCTCGGAGACGGTCTTGGCGTTCTCCCCGGTTGTCATCCACTTCATGAACTCGACGACAGCTGCCCTTCTGGCAGGATCGGTCGTGTTGGCGGCGGCAAGTGCGGAAAGCAGGTATCCAGTCTGGGCACCGGAGTAATTAATGCCAGGAGCTGTTGCAATCTCGGTTGCATCATATACAGCCGGAGCCTCGTTCTTGACTCTTGCAATGTACCAAGGCCCGTTGGAGAAAGCCGCAGCTTCGCCGGCAAGATAATGCCCGCCAGCATCGCCAGGACCGGCTCCGATAGCATCCTTGGAAGTATTTCCGTCTTGATACATTCTGTTCAGTAGCTCAGCAGCCTGCACGAACACTGGATCGGTGGCGAAATCCTTCTGCCATACATCAGGTCCGCCGAGAGCTGCGCAGAGGTGAGAATACCAGATCATCGATGTCCATGCGTTCGTTCCGCCTGTCATCTGCACTGTCGGTATGTATCCTGCAGCCTTGACCGCATCGCACATAGCCCAGAACTCATCCATTGTCTCAGGAATCTTGTCCACGCCGGCGGCCTTGAGAATGGCAGTGTTGTACCAGATCGGTGTGTAAGCCATTTCATAAGGAATAGCCTTGGTCTGTTTGTCCACGGTCACGGCATTGAGCGTTCCATCAAGGAAACCATTGCCCCAGTCGCCTTTCAGGTCTTCGGTGAAGTCCATAAGGAGGTCGCCTTCGAAGAACTGAAGAGTGGTCGGATCAACGTTGAGGATGAAGATATCCGGAACGATTCCAGCTGCAATCTGAGCATTGAGCTTGTCGCGGTATCCATCTGTATCAGGGTTCTCTTCAATCTCGACTTTGATCGAACCGGCATGTGCCTCGTTGAACTGATTCACCAGTTCGGTGATCGGAGCGGCCTTTGTGTCAGCTCCTACCCAGAATGACGGCCACTTGAGCACGATTTCCTGGCTCTTTGCCTCGCCTGATCCCTGTGCAAACACAAGTGCAGGAACAGCAAGGGCAATGATCAGACATACAGTTAATAACTTTTTCATATCAAATCTCCTTTATTTTTACTTTCATAAAGTAAGTAAACCATAATTTCCACGGGTTGTCAAACTTTTTTTCAACCATTTCTCTAGTAAATCTCGATCTTCAGCCCTGTCATCCGAGCCCAGGCTTCCAGCTGAAGCCTGATATCGCCGTATGCGACGACGAAATGCGGCTCCCACCCTGCATGCACGGAGCTATCGATCAGCTCGGATGCATCTATTGAAGTCTTCACGACCACCGAAGTCCCGATGAACTGCTTTGGGCACTCGATGGCCTTCCCTGATGCAATGAACACCCTGAAGGAGGCATCAGGCAGGCGCCCGATCCTGAACACAGTGACCTCCGAATTTCCTTTGCAGGCGAAATCCATCACAGGCCCGATCCTGCGGTTCGGATGAACCCCGATCTGAGCCTTCAGCCCGCAGGCAAGCGAGCTCGGCGCCATGCCGCAGTGCCAGTAAGTCACAGTGCCATTCTTGCGATCCAGATGGACAGGATCGCCGAAGAAAACCGGGCCGCCTGAGAAGAACGAGGCAACGTACATCGAAAGCGAGCCGTAGCTGTCGCTCTCGCAGGCAGACGATATGCCCATGTCATTGAGAAGGGAAAGGACTGCGCACACAGGCGTGCCATATGAGGTGAAGAAGTCCGGCCAGCACCTGGAAGAAAGCAGATCAACCTTGTTCTGCTTGATGAATTCGTCATAGGCGCGAAGCAGCCTGAGAAAGTCATCGATGTTATTCTGAGGCAGATTCTCGAATCCCTCACAGCGCTTCTCGAAGAACTTTCTGTATTCTGCACAAGAACTTGCATCGAAGCTTCTTGCCTTATCCATCAGCTCGCGCGCCTCGATGCTCATCAGCCTGACGCCGAAGAGGCGCATCATCTCGCTGTCAAGGGCACGGCCGAACCCGAAACCCTCAGGAGTGTGGCCGACTGCAGCCATAGTCGTGCTGCAAAGCTTCTTCCTAAGCTGGGCAGCCTTGAAGAATGCGCCAAGCGAGCGCTCGGTCCCCTCTTCCTCCGGGCCGCCGTAGACATACTCGAAGCTCTCCTTTCCGAGAGATTTCATGCAGTTGGCCGCAGAATAGGCTCCGGTGAGCGAATTGAGCCTGAGCCTTGCACCATCCACCGCAGGCTCGGCAAGAGTCCAGAGGACCACCGGACATTCAGGGAAGCGTGAGATTATCGCAGTGCAGTAAGCAGAGTTGGCAAACGTGATGTTCTGCATGACGATCAGATCCGGATCCAACCCATCCATGAAAGAATTGAGCTTGTCCAGAGACAGCAGCATCTCGCCAGGCACTGCCGCATTGGGGTCTATCTTCTTTATAAGAGCAACCGAGTCATCGAATTCTTTCTGTGCCGCCACAAGATCAAACGTAGGAACACCAATCGGCAAAAATGCGGTCTGCATAAGAGCCTCCTTATTTTTTACTCAATGTAAGTAAACAACACTTTTTTCTCAGCGTCAATTGAAATCTAACGAAAAGTCGCAAAAACCCGTTCTGAAGCGATTTTGACGAACATAGCAGAAAAAGCTTTACATAAATGCCTTTTGATTGTATTATTTACATCAGGAAAATAAATGGAGGCGCCTATGCCATTAAGCAGGACGGAGATCGAAGGATTGACCGAATTCGCCACGAAGATCAGGACAAACACGATCTTCTGCATTGCAAACCTTGGAATCGGACATATCGGAGGCTCGCTTTCGATAGTGGACCTTCTTTCATACCTTTACGGACATGAGATGAACGTGAAGCCGGATGACCCGTCATGGGGCGACCGCGACCAGCTGGTCCTGTCAAAAGGACACGCAGGCCCGGCACTGTACAGCACGCTCAGCCTCAAGGGATTCTTCCCTGTTTCATGGCTCGACACGCTCAACCAGGGCGGAACCCGCCTCCCCTCGCACTGCGACAGGACGAGGACTCCGGGAATCGACATGAGCACAGGCTCGCTCGGACAGGGACTTTCCGCTGCCTGCGGAATGGCTCTTGCAAACAAGCTCGACGGCAAGAAGAGACGCGTTTTCGCAATAATCGGAGACGGCGAGACTCAGGAAGGACAGAACTGGGAAGCCGCAGAATTCGCCGCTCAGTTCAAGCTATCGGACCTGATTGCCTTCACAGACTACAACAAGCTACAGATCGACGGAACGACAGACGAGATAATGTCGCTCGGTGACATCGAGGCACGCTGGCAAAGCTTCGGATGGCACACCGAGCGCTGCAGCGGACATGACTTCGAGGCAATATACGAAGCTGTCGAAAGCGCTTCGAAACAGACCGACAAGCCTTCGATGATCATCCTTGACACAATCAAGGGCAAGGGAATGAAGGTCTTCGAGAACCAGGTTTCCTGCCACAACGCACCAGTAACGCTGGAAATGGCAAGAGAAGCCACCGGACGGGAGGGATACTATGCCAAATAAGGAAATGAGAGCCGCTTACTGCGACAAGCTTATAGAACTCGCATCGAAAGACCCGAAAGTCGTCGTCCTTGAAGCCGACCTGATGAAGGCTTCAGGAACAATGGGCTTCAAGAAGGCA
>JAQUYU010000145.1 GCA_028691695.1 Sphaerochaetaceae bacterium
CGTGGCGAACGAACTTTTCACCTCATCCAGCACAGCAAACCTTACCCACCTCGCCGGCTTTGCCGTTGCATGGCTCTACTGCCTTGTGCGCTACAGAGTAAATCCGATACAGGTGTTCAAGAACTCCGCGAGACGATAACATTTGCTAATGATCGCCGAACATAGTATTATTGGTTCATGGTTTCAAAAGAAATAATCAAGCTTGTTCCGAAAGTAGAACTCCATGACCACATGGATGGCAGTCTCCGTCCGCAGACGGTCATTGATCTTGCAAGAGAGCAGAAGCTAAGCCTTCCATCAGAAGATCCAGCAATGCTCACTGACTTTTTCATCAGAGGCTGCAAGCAGAAGAGCCTTAAGCTCTATCTTGATACATTCACCTACACTGTAGGAGTGATGCAGACACCAGAAGCACTCGAGCGGGTCGCCTGCGAAGACATCGAAGACCTCGCCGCCCAGAATGTCGTGTATGCCGAAGTTCGGTTTGCCCCGATCCTTCATACAGAGAAAGGCCTTTCGATGGAAGAAGTGGTTCTTGCCGTCCTCAGAGGACTAGAGCTTGGGCGCAAGCGCACAGGAACCCAGTTCGGTCTGATTCTCTGCGCAATGAGGAATCAGGATCCTTCCATTTCGCTGAAGGTTGCAGAACTCGCCGTGGCATTCAGGGACAGAGGAGTGGTCGGGTTTGACCTAGCTGGCGATGAGATAGGAAACCCACCAAAGAAGCACATCGAAGCATTCCAGTACATAAGAAACAAGAATTTCAACATCACCATCCATGCAGGCGAAGCATTCGGGCTTGAATCGATATGGCAAGCCATTCAGGTATGCGGGGCGCACAGGATCGGACATGGAACAAGGCTTATCGACGACATGACCATCGAAGGCGAGAAGGCTCAGAAGCTCGGAGCTCTTTCCCAGTTCGTTCTGGACAAGCGCATCCCGCTCGAGCAGTGCATATCATCCAATGTAGGAACCGGAGCGGCGAAGAGCTGCGCCACCCACCCTTTCAACCTGTTCTTCCGGAACAACTTCAGGGTTTTCCTATGCTCGGACAACAGGCTCATGAGCGATACAAACCTTACGCATGAGATGGAAATTGCGGTGGATAGCTTCAACTACGACATCAGAGACCTTGAGAAGATCACAATCAATGCGATGAAGTCATCATTCATCCACCACAACGACAAGATCAGAATAATCTACGATGTAATCAAGAAGCGCTATTCGGATATAAGAAGCGAGTATTCACTGCTCTAAAACTTCAGCGACCAAAAAGGCTCAATTTTTGCCTCTTTGTAGTTTAAAAGAAACTATTCAGATAATCTGAAAATGAAGGATACCCCCAATTTTCTGCGTTTCGTTAACTTTTTTTGCCAAAGCTATCGCTTCCGCTTCTCCTCTTCCGATAACTACATGTCCGGAAGCAGGATTGGCTGTCAGCTGCCTGTACAGTGCATATTCTTCACTGCCAACCATAATACTCTCGACCTTTGCCTCTCCTTTTGCCCGCATGGAATCAACACGCATTTTGAGATGCGGAATAGAAGGTTGAGATAATTCCTTATACACCTGCATTGGTATTACGATTCTCCCTGGATATAGCTGTGTCAGCAAGCTCTGTTTATTAACCCAGAGAAAAGCCGACAAGCAATCTGTGTCGAAGAACAATGGCTCAGTCAATAACATCACCGCCTTCGTCATCATCTCCATAGACCAGATCTGAACGGAAAGCATCAAGCATCAGCTCTTCATGTTTTCCGCTGGATATCAGGCCTCTTGAAAAGAGCTGCTCAGCCTGGCTGATATAATTCCCGTATGTTTTATAACGTTTTGCCTCTGCCGAAGGGCAATACAAGTCCGAGCTGTAACCCAATGATTCAGCAGTGCTGCGAACGGAAAGATTCAACAGGTTGTTTGCTTCCTCATCATTTAGATATGGAGTGTGCAGCAACCGATAAACCGCTGCCTGATGGCTGACTCCAAAGTACTGTTCAATACGAATCATTTCATTCAGCGTGAGCCGATGGTCTGCATTCTTCTCCTTTAACTCATCCGCAAGCATAACTAATGCGGCATCCGGCATCAGGAAGTAAGAGGCAAACATATCTGCCCCTCTCTCGATTTCCTTTCCGGAATCAATCTTCTTGGCACACACCGAAATCATACTGTCATCGTAGTATAGATGATAAAACTCATGCGCCATGGAGAAACGCTGACGGCCAAGCGTCATCGCAGAATTGATCGCAATTACATTATTTCCGTTTTGACTCTTAATGCACATGCCACTCAAGTTATCACCAAGGGGATAGTAGACAATCGTCAAGCCGTCAATCCGTTGAGCCAATGCAATAATATCAACAGGTGAACTGCTGTCCTCTCCGAGCTGTTTTCGCAACAAAGCCGCCATGGTCATCAATTTGGCATAATTTATCATGCTCTATCCTCTTTTAACATGACATACATAAACTCAGAGTTTAGTCCAATCTTATTAATAGCTGAAATTGCCTCCATATCTTCTACGGTAAAGTCGCTTCCCCTGAAGGCGAAAGAAAGCTTGGATGTCGCCACTGTCTGCTTCTCGATTTGCTCCACAGTGACGCCAAAGAGAGCGGACAGTTATTCAAGCATATCCGCAGATAAGCCTCTTTCTCCCTTTTCGATTTTTGAAATCAGGCTCTGATCCACTCCCATGAAATGCGCAAGATTGCCCTGAGTGAAACCGGCATTGTCACGCAGAATGCGAATATTCTCGCCTATGATATTTAGTGCCATGGTGAATTTCTCCTTTTTCTCCTTTACAATAGACAGCAGACTCATATTTTGTCATCTTTTCAATAGAATGTTTTTATTATTATATGACAACGTAGTCCTGATTTGATAATTTTCCATAAACCCGTAAATGATTTCCTGTTTTACAATTCATCCTGCCTGATCTACAACTCCTGCAACTCCTGCAAATCCTGCAACTCCTGGACAGCTCCTGCCTGATCTACGCATCCTGCAACTTCTGCAACTCCTGGACAGCTCCTGCCTGATCTACGCATCCTGAAATTATTCGGGAAGTTTTCATTGTTTTCGGCGTAAATGTTTCCCTAAATAAGGAAAAGCTAGTTTATGCAGATGGCCTGGCGAAGAATGAGGGATTGGCCAAAACAAATACCCGCTAGAAATAAAAACTTGATAAGAGGTCAGTGAAATTAAGAAGTCTCTAGTAGTATAGATTCATAAGAATGCAGGATGAGGCTCCCGCTCCGAAAGGTTTTGGGGAAAGAAACGGGCAATCTTGTCAAAAAACATCAACATAAGTCATGTAACTGATGTTGATGCTTTACGGTTTCAAAGGAATTGAAATCAATGCCCTTAGATGATCTTGTAATCCGGCTCCTTGACCTCCAGAGGCTCACGGAGATTCTGAATGCAAGCCAAGACCTCAGGAACAAGCTTGTCCAGATCGAACATGTAGCTCTGTGAAAGATCGCTGCGAAGCTTCATCTCCACCTTCCCTTCCTTCAGGCTTCTGTTTCCAAGAGTAAGACGGATCGGAAGGCCGATCA
>JAQUYU010000031.1 GCA_028691695.1 Sphaerochaetaceae bacterium
AACCGAACCCATAGAGGGTAACGGTTTAGTTTTCTACATGGCGGTGATCCGCATCGAAAGTAACGGAAGTTCAGAAAGTGCAGAAAGTAACGAAAGTAACGAAAGTGCGGAAAGTGCGTAAACTAAATCGAATCTAAAGTAAGTGCGGAAAGTACGGAAAGTAACGAAAGTGCGGAAAGTAACGAATCTAAGCAATCTGAAAATTCCGGGAAGTTTCTATTGTTTCAGCCCTGATTATTCCCCTGTTACGGGAAATATCAGCCGAAGAAGACCTTTGATGCGGATTATTTCCACCATTGCATTATGGCTGGATTCCCATGCTTGTAATGTTCACAGATGCTTTGGCGAAGAATATGGGATTGGCAAAAACCAATTGAAATATTGCATGGCAGAGAATATATCATTCCCGGGCTGCAGGATTCTCCATGGACTGGAAAAACATTGGGATTATGGTTAGATTGTATTCATGCGAATAACAGGCGGAAAATACCGAGGACGCAATGTGCTCTGTCCTCCAGGGGTCATAAGACCGGCAATGGACATGATGAGGGAATCTCTCTTCGATATCCTTGGGCCGCTGTACTCTCAGAGCTTCCTCGATCTTTTCACTGGAAGCGGATGCGTCGGGATCGAAGCTGCTTCACGCGGCGCCGAGCCGGTTCATATTGTGGAGAAGGACAAGGCGAAGAAGGAAACGATTGAGAAGAACATCTCATTTGTCGATACTGATATCCGGCTTTTCATGGCTGATGTTTTCAGGTTCATCCCGACTGCTAAGATGCAGTATGACATAGTGTATGCCGACCCGCCGTTCCCTATGGGAGGCAAGCTCAGACTGCTCCAGGCGGCTGACCGCAAGGGAATCGTCAAGCCAGGCGGCCTTTTCATAATTCATTACCCATCAGAAGAAAGGTCTGTATGGCCTGAGACTGTAGGGAGCTTCACTTTCACTGATGAACGCAAATACGGCAGAAGCATGCTCAGATTCTACAGGAGAGCAGAAGAGAATGATGAACATTGATAATGACAACGTCTTTCACGACAGGTACCTGTGCACAAGCTACAATGTGGACAGGAACTACATGTCCAAGCTTGATTTCTTTTTTCAGCTCATTCAGGATGCAGCAGGAAACCATGCATACATGAGAGAATGCTCGCTGCCTCATCTGATGAAGGAGCAGAAGACCTGGGTCGTGCTCAGAAGCGTGCTGGATATCTACCATTACCCGAAGTGGCCTGAGTACCTTGATGTCCAGACCTGGCCGATGCCGTATCGCAAGTACTGCTGTCCAAGAGGAACCTATATAGACGATGCAGAAACTGGGCTAAGGATGGCCCAATGCTTTTCAGACTGGTGCATTCTGGACCTAGCCAGGGGCAGGCGTCCGACAAGACCGGAATTCCTCCAGCCGAGACTGCCTGTGGTGCCTTCTGATTCGAAGCACCCGATGCCGAACTTTCTTGAAAAGATTCCTATGTATGACCAGATTGATGGTCTGGCATGCCTGTCGGAAGGCCAGGCGGACAAGAGATTCTTTGACAGCGACTACAACGGCCATATCAACAACATTGCATACCTTCAATGGATAGTTGAATGCTTGCCATATGACTTCCTTTCAACGCATCTTGCCGCTCATGTTGATATTTCCTGGAACAAGGAGACCCATCTTGATGATGATCTCCATGTGTACATAGGTGCCTCCGATCCCGATGCCTATCAAAATGATGAAGCCCTTCTTCATACAAAGATTGTCCGCATGGAAGGTAGTGAACAGGTGACAGTATGCTCTGCCTCGATGGTCTGGAAGAAACAAACGAGCTTTGATAGCTTGGCTATTTAATAGCCCCATTTTGCAATAACGATAGAAAAACTCTGAAATTCTTCAGCTTCGTGCTATTATCTGGGCATTGAGATTGTACAGGAAAGATTCAAACATTCTCGATGCCTGCTCCATCTGGATTGGCTTGAGAGCTGGGTGCTCGCGCCGGATTTCCTCTATCAGGTCTTCGGTGAGCTTCATTATCCGCACCGGGTTCATCGGAAGGACTATTCCAGTGAGGCTGGACTGTACCAGCTCTGAAGTGTGCAGTCCAACAAGCGGGAAGTTGAAGCAGGCACGTGTTTCGGAAATGGTGTTCTGAAGAAGCTTGCATCTGATTGCGAAAATCACTGCATTCTCGGCTTCGGTCATCGGAGAGCCTGTGGCCTTGAAATAGAACAGGGAATCCTTGCAGGCATTGATGTGAAGCTTTGTTACAAGAGTAGTCGGAGACAGAATCAAATCTCCGGATTTGTCAAACATCTTGTCCACCTGCACCCATTTTACAAGAGGCTTCTTGCTAAGTATCCGGCATTCGACCGATGCATCCAGCGTCGTCATGATCGTTGCGAACGAAGTCTTGATCTTCTGAGTGCACAGGGCCCCGCCGACGGTTGCCTGGCTGCGGATAATCTGGGTGCTCAGGGACGAAAGAGCCTTGCAGATATCGCTGGAGAAAAAGTTCTTTGCCACGATGGACACTGACTGGAGGTTGACCATGGAGCCGAATTCAACTGATGTATCGTTGCGTGTTATGCGCTTGAGCTCATCCATGCGGTCCAGAGATATTATGTCAATCGGGTTCTTCGAAGGATAAGTAATGTCCTTGGCCATCAGATATGTGCCGCCGGCCCAGAACAGCGCCTGAGGATTCTTCTGCTTGTAGTTTACCAGCTCTCCCATTCCTTCAGGTGAAAAGACAGTGGATGACCTAAGATCTTCGTACATTGCGTCGCCTCCTGTATTCGAGGCAGGCTTTCACGACCTTCACCAGTTCGCTGTCCTCGGTGCATGTGCAGGAGTTGAGCGAAAGCTCTCGGATTGCGAACTGGTCTTGTTCGGCCTGGATTTCCTCAATTTCGCTAGAACGTCTGAGCCGGTTCCTTTCAACAGGATTGCTCAGAAGCGACTGCTGCTTTTCGATTGTCTGGATGATGGATTCAATGATCATGGTCTTTGAAGCATAGCACTGCCTGCACGGGGTGCATCCAACCTCGTTGTATGCGCGGTCGATGTCCCTGAATGCTCTTGTCTTGCGGAAGCTTTCGAACGTCTGTATTGTTGCACCGTTCATCTTGAATGCTGGTATCAGGCAAGACAGTGCTGCCTGTCCGTCGATCATTACGATGCAGTTTCCGCAGAAGGCTCCTTTGCAGATGCTCATCATCGATTCCACTTCGATGTCATCGATCAGAATCTGGATCAGAGGCTTGTCGGAGTTCACTGAGAATGAGTAGTTCTTTCCATCGATATTGCAGTCTATCTTCATTTCATTGTCCCTTGATTACTTCAAGCAGGTACTCGCTGCTTACTGGAAGCTTGATCTGCTCCACATTGATGGCTTGGCTGAGGGCTGATGTGAAAGCGGCCGACAAGGCTCCTTTGAGTGCTTGGTTCACCGATGAGGCCTTTCCTTCCTTCTGTGAGTGGAAAACGATTATATCTTCCATTTCAGGATCAGGACGTCCGCCGAGCTCGGTGATTGTTGATTCTATGACCCTGCGCATCTTGGATTCCAGGATCGCCTGGTCGTAGATTACTTCGAAGTTTGTGTTCACCCAGCATTTCTTGACGACAGGGACGATCATGACAGGATCTATCTCAAGTTCTACTACTACTGCGGCCCAGACATGGCTTCCGAACATAGGACGGCTTTCGTCCATCTGGATCACAGGCTGAGCGGAGAGTGGAAGCGGTTCCTTGAACCGGCGTGCGCTTATGCTGTCACATGCATTTATGATCAGATCCGAGATGTTGCCGATGTTACGTGAGAGCACATCAGGCCCAGAATTGACTATATCCGCCGAAAGCGGGCTCTCGAATGAGATGTCATCTTCCTGAATCTTCATCTTCTTTGAAACGAAATCGCTCCAGATTGTGTTTACATAGCTCTTTGGTGGAAAGCTTGTGTTGACAATGATCTTGCCGCTGGAATCAAGAGTCATCTTCACCGAATAGTGCGGCAGATCCTTGAAATGGGTTGAGAATCCATTGATGCCAGGACCGCAGGCAAGGCCAATTCCCCTTGCGTAGTTGAGCAGGGAGTTGAGCTTGTTCTTCTTGGTCCGCTGCTGCTGGAATGCAAAATACTTGCGCTGGAAACCTGAAGCTTCGGTTATTTCCCTGATGGACTGCTTGAGGAACTCAACGTTGTCCGTAGACAGCCTCTTGGAATACTCGGGGTTGGGTCCTATGTGCTCAAGGCGCCATGTTACCGGGGAGTCTCCGATCTCGGTTGCAATCTTTGAAACCTGCACTTCGGATGAGCAGAGGCAGTCAGAGAACCCAAGCGTTCCGAAGAAGTTCGAAGGAACCTTGCTTGTGCAGAAAAGGCTTGTCTTGATGCTCAGGTTGGGAACTGGATAGATTGGAATAAGGCCGCAGAGCATATGTATTGCTATTTCATCTGAAAAAAGAGGGTATGCTCCGAGATCCGCATTGGCAAGAATGCTTTCAGCTACTACGTTTCCACTGCTGTCTATAGCCGAAGTCCTGCTTATTACAAGCTCTGGCTTGAAAACAGGATATGTTGTTGAAATTTCTGCAGGGCATCCGCCTTTCTTCGCAGCTACGGCGGCAATTGCGGCGAGGAATGAGGGATTGACCAGATATTCATCTTTCGGAGAATAGTAGGTCTTCACATTGATCCTGACCTGATCAGGTGTCACTCCCATGACCCGCGAGACTGTGTTCTTGACATGAAACGGCCACTGCGTAGGGCACTCGATTGCTATGACCGAGCCCATAATGTAGGCCTTCACTTTAAGAATCGAATGCTCCTGGGTGCTCTGCTGCCCGAAGTAATAAAGCCCGCTTACCTTCTTGAGGCTCTCGTCTGACATTATCTTTTCTGGATCGCCCCACTGAACGCTGTAGTCGGGAAGCTCATTGCTGACGTTCTCTAGCTTCTCGTATTCAATTTTCACATCATCGGCGAGAAGGCGGCTTGTTTCGTTGTCATAGCTGAAGATGGCAAGAATGGGCTGGCCAAGGTATTTCACTTCGTTGGTGGCAAGGATCGGATACTGGGAATCCACGACTCTTATCCAGTTGAAATCTCCGAAATCGTTTCCTGATACGACGAAGACTTCGTCGTCTGTCTTGGGAATGCTGATGCTTTTGATATTTGCATGGTCCGCCGTGCTGCGTACAAGAACTCCGAAAAGCTTGTCCTGCTTGGGCTCGATAACGAATTTTCCTTCTTCCATGATTTGAGAATATCATCAAATGAAGGTCCGTTCAATCAAAAAAGGGAAACCTGTGGAAAATCACTCTGGATAGGAGTAGAATGCAGTCATGGACCCTACAATTTCAAAGAAAGCAGAAGAGCTGAGAAACGATCTCAGAGAGTACCAGAAGGCATACTACGTAGATAGCCGCCCTCTTGTCAGCGATATGGAGTATGACAGGAAGTTCGATGAGCTTTCTGCGCTGGAACGCCAGTATCCAGAGCTTTCTGACCCCAATTCCCCTACATCAAGAGTTGGAAGCGACCTTTCGTCTGACTTCCCTGAATTCCATCACACAGTTCCCGTCCTTAGCCTGGACAAGGCTTATTCGTCGGATGCTGTTCTTTCATGGATTGAAAAGAGCGAGGACAAGGCTGATCACAATCTTTCATTTGTCGTGGAGGAGAAGATCGATGGCATATCGATGGTCCTGTACTACGAGAAAGGCCTTCTAGTGCGGGCTGTGACACGCGGCAACGGCTTTATCGGAAACGAGGTGACTTCTAATATCCGTACAATGCCGTCGGTGCCTCTGAAGCTTTCTGAGCCTGTTGATATAGTGGTCCGTGGCGAGGTGTACCTTCCGAAAAACGACTTTCTAGCGATAAACAAGACATTGGATGAGCCTTATGCCAATCCCCGAAACCTTGCTGCCGGTGCTGTGCGAAGAATCAAGAGCAGCGAAGCGGCCCAGGTTCCGCTTTCAATCTTCTGCTATGAAGGGTTCACCGATACGATTCAATTCTCCGATCATATTCAGATTCTCAGCTATCTGAAGCATCTTGGGTTCAGGATCGATCCGAACATCGGTTATTTCTGCAAGACAGAAGCAGAGGCACGCAAGAGGCTTTCTGAGACTGGACTGGATCTTGTGTGCGGTTCGTTTGATGACATTCCAATGTACATCAAGACAAAGACCCAGGGGCGCAAGGCTCTTGCCTACGAGATTGATGGTCTTGTATGCAAGATCAACGAGATTGCTGTTCGCGAGGCTTTCGGATACACAGGTCATCATCCACGCTGGGCGATTGCCTATAAGTTCGAAGCTCCGCAGGCACAGACGATTGTAATGGGAATAGATGTCCAGGTGGGCAGGACCGGAAGAATCACGCCTGTTGCCAGGGTAAAGCCTGTGGCTCTTGGCGGAAGCACTATTGCGAACATCACCCTTCATAACCAGGACTACGTGGATGAGCTGGAACTAGCCATAGGTGATACCGTGGCTATAAGCAAGCGTGGCGATGTGATTCCTGCCGTTGAATCAGTTGTCGAGAAGAATGAAGATGGCAATACCACTTGGGTTATGCCTGCTGTATGCCCTTCATGCGGGACGGAGCTTGTGAAGAACGGTGCTCATCATTTCTGTCCCAATTACGACTGTCCGATGCAGGCAAAGGGACGCATTTCATTCTTTGCGGCAAAAGGTCAGATGGATATAGAGGGCCTTGGTCCTGAAACAGTTACTTATCTTTATGACAACGGGTATGTCCGATCCATCGAGGATCTGTTTGATTTCGATTTCTCGATTCTCAATGGGCTTCATGGCTTTGGAGACAAGAAGGTCCAGTCTCTTTCTGCATCAATGGCTGCAACCCGCAAGACCCCTTTCCGTCAGGTTCTCACGGCGCTTGGACTGCCAGAGTTCGGGCGCAAGGCTGTAGATTGCCTTTGCAGCGGCGGTCTTGATACGATGGATAAGATCCTTGATATTGCAGACCGCGATGATGTGGATTCTTTGATGAAGATCAATCAGATTGGAGAAAAGTCTGCACGTCTTCTGATTGATGGCCTGAATTCGCTTCATATGCGTTCACTTATAGCCAAGCTGCGGGCTTCAGGCCTTCAGATGGAGGATTCGAATGATGCCGAAGGGCTTTCTCAGATCTTCGCCGGCCAGTCATGGTGCATCACAGGCTCGTTCGATTCGTTCTCTTCTCGGGATCTGATTACAAAGATAATCACCGACAGGGGCGGCAAGGCTGTATCGGCTGTTTCGGCGAAGACTACAGTGCTTCTTGCCGGGCACAATGCAGGAAGCAAGCTGGCCAAGGCTGCTGAGCTTGGCACCAAGGTCATGGACGAAGATGAGTTTCTGAAGATTATCGGAAAGACAGAAGAGAAACCGGAACCCGAAGGCGATGGCTCCGGCCAGATGGAGCTGTTTTAGGAGAAAGCGATGGAAATGAAGCTTCGGATCTATCTTCAGGACAATGGCCTGAAGTTCATGGGAGTCGGGGTGTACTGGCTTCTGAAGGAGATAGGCAAGTGCGGATCGCTTCGGAAGGCTGCATTGAGCCTTGATATCTCCTATACCAAGGCATTCAGGATGATTTCAACCCTTGAGGAATCTCTCGGTGTCCGGGTTCTGGACCGACACCACGGCGGGCAAGCCAGAGACGGGGCAGTTTTGACTACTTTCGGTGAAGAGTTTATATTATTATATGAGGACTTCCAGAACCTCAGCAACGAGCTGGTAGGGGAAGCCTTCAGGAACTTCTCGGGAAAACTTGAAAAGCTCAAGGATGCCTGTGGAGAAAAGCTGACCAAGGAGGCCGCTTGTGACAAAAATGAAGTATGACTTCTCTATCAAGACGCTTGGCAAAGCCAAGATCGTCTCTCCGATCAAGATGAGCATGGAAGTCGGAGATGGCATTGCTGACTATGTTACAGATGCCGATCGGATTCTTTATGACATCGATACGCTCACAACTGAAGCTGGCCATATCCTTCCCGTTTGCGAGGATACTGTAGAACTTGCAGGTCCGCGTGAATACATCTTCTTCAATCCTGCTCATGTTCATGCAGCCATCTGCACCTGCGGCGGAATATGCCCTGGGCTCAACAATGTCATAAGAGCTGTTGTACGCTGCCTCTGGTACAGATACGGCGTACGCAGGATAAGCGGGGTCCGCTATGGCTACCAGGGTCTTATGCCTGACAGTCCATACCCGTGTATAGAACTTGATCCTGATGTAGTGGATGACATTCAGGAAAGAGGCGGAACGATTCTCGGAAGCGCTCGCGGAGCAGGTGACCGGGTGGTGGACATTGTTGATTCTCTTGAAAGAATGAATGTCAACATGCTGTTTACCATCGGAGGCGATGGAACGCTCAGAGGTGCCAACGACATCGGGGACGAAATCGAGCGACGTGGTCTCAAGATAAGCGTAATCGGCATTCCGAAGACGATTGACAACGATCTCAGCTTCATCCAGAAATCATTCGGCTTTGATACTGCTGTCTCAATGGCTGTTCCAAGCGTCCGTGGTGCCCATACCGAGGCACGCAATTCGATCAACGGCATCGGGCTGGTGAAGGTGATGGGCCGGTCTTCAGGGTTCATTGCTGCAAGCACTTCACTTGCGCAGAGTGATGTGAACTTCTGCCTGATTCCCGAGAATCCGTTCGATCTCTATGGTGACAATGGCCTTCTGGTTCATCTCAAGAAGAGAATACTCGATCGCGGCCATGCTGTGATTCTTGTAGCCGAAGGGGCAGGTCAGGATCTTCTTCCCAAGACTGGAGAGAAGGATCCATCAGGCAATGAGAAGCTTGGTGATATCGGAGTCTTCCTCAAGCAGGAGATTTCCAAGTACTTCATGGATGAGGGGATTTCATCAAGCGTTAAGTATATCGATCCAAGCTATCTGATCAGAAGTGCCCCTGCAAACTCATATGATTCAATCTATTGCGCTCGTCTTGGAGCCCATGCGGTTCATGCTGCCATGGCAGGAAAGACCCAGGCTCTGATAAGCATGATAAATGATCGTTTCGTTGAGATTCCTATCAGCCTTGCTGTTTCCAGACGCAATCTGGTCAGCACTGAAGGAGCTCTGTGGAGAGATGTTCTGGAGAACACCCGCCAGCCTTATTCAATGAAGAACTGATCAAAGCTTAGGCAATCCTTCTGAATATTGGAAGGATTGTCCTAAAAGCTTAATTCAGCCATTGAAAAATAGCATGATTTTGTCATAAATGCTCATATCCGCATTTTGGTGGATTGAAAACTCAAAAAAACTCATAATTAAAGCCAACTATTGCAATAATTTACATTTTAAAAAAACTCTGAGTAACTTAGTCACCAAATTAAACCGGTTTTTTCAAAATCCTATTGACGTTTTTGGGGGTTAGTTGTATTTTATGAGCATAGAGAGCGACAATTATTTGTTTCTCTACCTCCTTTTGTTCCCCTAGGTTTGACCTCCTTTTCTCCTAGGGGTTTTTTATGCCCAAAACCTTCATTCCGATTGCAATCCATGCTATCCACTGTCTTCCATTATCATCCATGTCTATTATTCATGGAGCCTTTTTCTCCGATGCCGCACCATGCTGCAAGCTATGGAGAGATCATTTCGCTATGGCTTCGCTATGGAGACTATGGCGACGACGGAACGGTAGGAGACTATGGCTTCGCTATGGAGACTATGGAGACTATGGCGACGACGGAACGGTAGGAGACTATGGCTTCGCAATAGTTGCGACAAATGAAACACTGCTGCAACTAAAGGGAGTGAACTATTTGGATATTTGATAGCTGGAAGAATCATCGGAATCAGAATCCAAAGCGAGGATTCTCTTTATCACAGCATGATCTGCATCGATGAGGCCCGGATCTGACTCGAGGATCTGATCTGAACAGTTTCTTGCTTCCTGCATCATGGTGAGGTCGGAAGTGAGATTGCCGTACTTGAGGTTGAAGAAGCCAGACTGCCTCATTCCTGTGATTTCTCCAGCGCCTCGGATATCAAGATCCCTCTGGGCGATGATGAAGCCATCATTGGTATCCTTCAATGTTCTCAGCCTGAGCTTTGCGTCATCGCTTAGGTTGTCGGAGAAGGCCAGGAAACACCAGCTCTGAAGGGAGCTACGCCCGACACGGCCGCGAAGCTGATGAAGGGCAGCAAGCCCGAACAGCTCGGAATGATCAATCACCATGCACGTGGCATTTGCCACATCGATTCCGACTTCGACTACAGAGGTTGAGACGAGATAGCTTATCTTGCCTTCAGAGAAATCCCTGAGGATCCCGACCTTCGTTTCCTCGTCAAGCCGGCTGTGGATCAAAGCTGACGGAATTCCTGGATAGACATTCTTGAGATACTCGAACATAGTGGTGACATCACGGATTGCATTGTCGGGATTCTCATCTATTCTAGGATAGACGAAGTAGGCCTGATGACCGCGTGAGAATTCAACTCCGATTGCCTTGTACATTTCATCTCGGCGTTTTTCCGGTACGAGATGAGTAATGATAGGAAGACGGCCAGGAGGCATTGTGTTTATGGTTGAAACATTCATGTCTCCGAACATCGTGAGAGCCAGCGTTCTTGGAATGGGGGTTGCGGTCATTAAAAGAACATCAGGTGTCTGCCCCTTGTTCATAAGAGCGAGACGCTGCTGAACCCCGAACCGATGCTGTTCATCGATTATCACGAACTTCAGATTGCCAAACTCGACATTGCGTGAGAACAGAGCATGGGTTCCGATCAGAATATCGATTTCTCTGTTCTTGAGAGCTTCAAGAAGCGGAGCTCTCTGCTTCGGGGCAACGCTGCCGGTGAGAAATGAAACACGGATTCCAAGCGGCTCGAGCAGTTTTGCCGCATTCTCGGCATGCTGGCGTGCAAGAAGCTCTGTCGGAGCCATGAATGCAACCTGCCCGCCGCTGTCTATTGCATGAAGGGCTGCAATCCAGGCTACAAGTGTCTTTCCGCTTCCGACATCTCCTTGAAGAAGCCTGTTCATCGGACATCCGGAAGACATATCGATTCTAATTTCGGACAATGCTTTAAGCTGGTCTGGCGTCAGCTTGAATGAAAGGCTGTCGATGAACCGCTTTTCTACTTCGCTGATTTTATCCTCGCCCTTAGCATACGAAGCTCTGACGCCGTTTCTTCTTGCAGCCATCTGAAGATAGAAAAGTTCTCCGAATGCAAGGGTACGGCGGGCCATCGTGGACATCTCGATTGAATCAGGGTTGTGAATCTGCCTTATAGCGCTGTCGAAGCTCATGAGCTTGTAGCGTTCCATGAGCGATTGCGGAACTTCATCTTCGAAACGCTGAACCCTTGAAAGAACATTCTTCACATCGCGTCTGATGGATTTCTGTCCAAGAGTTCCAGAAAGAGGGTAGATTGGAAGAATCTTCCCGAACTCAGCAGGCGGTTCATCGTCCTTGAAAGAAATCACCTCAAACTGGCTGGACTGAAGCTCTCCGTAATTCAGCCCGACAGTTGCATAGAGATAGAACTTGCGTCCGGGCTTTAGAACATCCTTGAGAAAATTCCTGTTGAAGCAGAGAAGCGAAAGATTGCGTTCATAGTCTGGCGCAGCTATATCTGTGACGACAACCTTGAGAATATGCTTTGCTCCGAAGAAAGTGGAGCTTTTGACGACTACGAAAGTATTGACCAGTCCTGAATCGTCCTGCTTTCCTATCTGAATCACCTTGGAACGGTCTTCATAAGCTCTCGGAGTGAAATTCAGAAGGTCTGAGAACGTCATTACTCCAAGAGCTGCATATGAAAGCCGGGCTGCTTTGCCAACTCCTGTGAGATTTGAGACCGGTTCGCTCAGTTCCCTTATGAACACTGCTTGCCTCAGCTAAAGAAACACTGCAGATAGCACCTTGCTTATCACTGTTCCGACTACTTCAAGAACAATGAAAACGGCCAAGGTTGTCTGAACAAGACGGAGGTCTGTAACAGCCTTTCCCTTATAGAAAGTGTTGTAAACCTTGAAAACTATGCCATTGATCATCCGATCTATCACATCCTTGATCTGCATCGAACGTGGATCGATCTTCCGCTCAAGATTGAGCCGGACAATAAGGACAACAATCAGAATGATGTTGATGAATGAGAACACTGAGCTCCAGATCGTGCTGTAGAAAATTGCAATGACTCCACCGAATGTTATCTTTCCGGTGATGTAGAACAGCTTGAGGATGCTCTTGATGATATTCAGTGCGACAAGTGCCCACATCGGAGAGAAATCAAGCTTCCCGCCCTTGTAGAAGATCTTCTTGAAGAATCCGAGATACGGATCGGTAATCTTTGCAAGGAAAGTCAGGAATCCGTTCCCCTGCTGGTTCATCCGCCATGAAAGACATACCCGGATGATCACAAGGAACGAATAGACACCGATGATATCGGCGAGAAACGATGCAACACCCATAAGCGTTTGGTTCATATGGTCTCCTTACTATTCAAACCAGGACTTTCTTACAGCCTGGCAGCTGTCAAGCTCATCCGTGAGCTTATCATCGAACTTCACGCAGAAGTTCGCTCCAAGAGAAAATGAAGTTCGGTTCTCTTTATACTGAGGAACCGCTTCCTGTCCTTCATCTTCTTCTGCACGGATTGCATTTTCATCAAGCGACTCATCGACGAGAACAAGATGAGAAGTGAGCTGCCCCTCATGCTGCAGCAGTATGTCTGATATCTCACCCAGGGTTTTCTGGGTACAGTCTTTCTTGTTCACTTCGATGTACAGGTCTCTCATGGACTGCTTGAGCAATTCATTCGGGTCTTCAAAGAAATTGTCCACCGTCATCGAAAGCTGATCGCGGAAGGTTGAGAACTTGCCTCTGAATCCATAGATGCCATCTTGTTTTATAACCTGGCTCATCGTTTCCCATACGTTAGTGAAGACTGTAAGGTCTGCTGTTCCGTTGAAATCGCTTACAGTGAGCTTAGCCATCTTGGTGTTCTTCTTTGTAGTGAGCTCTTTGATATCCCTCACCAGTCCGATCACATTTGTGAGCTTTCCTTCCTTGATCGTTGACGGATCTCCAAGATTGATGTGAACGCAGCGGTTCCATGCATCCTGATAGGTCTGAAGCGGATGACCTGAAACATAGAAACCAAGAAGATTCTTCTCTAGATCAAGTTTTTCAAGGAACGAATAGTCCTCCTGAGGTACCATTTCGAAACGGCCTTCACTGACTTCTTCCATCCCGAACAGCGACATCTGTCCTGATTCCTTGGATTCCCGTTCGTCCCGGACGAACTTAACTGCATCCGGATAGTTGAAAAGGAGGGTTTTTCGATTTACTCCAGTGAAATCAAAGGTTCCGGTATTGATCAATGCTTCAAGCGCCTTCGAATTCATCAGACGTCCGTCTGCACGGCGGATGAAATCCATGAAATCCTTGTATGGCCCGTTGGCTTCTCTTTCCTTTATTACAGCATCTGAAGCAGCTTCCCCGAATCCCTTGATTCCTGAAAGCCCGTAGATGATCTTGCCATCGACTACGTTGAAGTGCTTGTCCGAATCATTCACTGAAGGAGGGCAGATCTGGATTCCCATGTTCCTTGTCATGGACAGGTACAGCCCGAACTTGTCAGGGTTCGTTGCTTCGTTTGTGAGGTTGGCTGCCATGAATTCAGCAGGGTAATGGGCTTTGAGGTATGCAGTCTGATATGCGATGATTGCATAGGCCACTGAGTGGCTCTTGTTGAATCCGTATCCTCCGAATGGCTCAAGCATTGTGAAGATGTCTTCGGCATGCTGGCGGTCGCGTCCCATCTGGACTGCACGGTCGACGAATTTGACCTTCTCTGCGGCAAGCTTCTCGACCTTCTTCTTTCCCATGATCTTTCTGAGGATGTCTGCTTCTCCGAGACTGTATCCTGCCATGATCTGGGCTACCTGCATGACCTGTTCCTGGTACACTATGACGCCATAGGTTTCATCCAGGACTCCTTTCAGCTCAGGATCAGGGTAGACAATAGGGATCTTGTGGTTCTTGCTGTCGATGTACTGAGGAATGAACTGCATAGGACCTGGGCGGTACAGTGCGTTCATAGCTACAAGCTCTTCGATCTTGGTAGGCTTGAGGGCTTTGAGGTGCTTCTGCATTCCAGGACTTTCGAACTGGAACACGCAGGTCGTGTCGCCTTCGCCTATCATCTTGTATGTGTCCTGATCGTCGATTGGGATGTCGTGGACATTGAAGGACGGATTGTTCTTCTGGACAAGTCGCTCAGCATTGCGGATCAAAGTCAGAGTCTTGAGTCCCAGGAAGTCCATCTTCACCAGCCCGCAGTCCTCTATGACATCCATCGTGTACTGGGTAGTTACGATTCCTGTCTTCGGATCACGGTACAAGGGGACGTACTTTGTTAGGACATCGTGACCGATGACCACGCCGGCGGCATGCATCGAGATGTGGCGGTTGAGACCTTGTAGTCTCTGGGCAACATCAAATAGCTCGGCATAGACTCCGCCTCTGGACTTCATTTCCTGAAGCTCTGGGCTGAGTTCGATGGCACGGGCTATCGGGGTGTCCTTTGCATTCGGGTTCTCAGGATCCTCATCAGGGATGTACTTGCATATTTCATTGGACTCTGAAAATGAGATGTTAAGGACTCTTGAAACATCCTTGATGACAGCTTTTGCCTTGAGAGTTCCGAATGTTGCTATCTGGGAAACCCTGTCGCGTCCATAAAGTTCTGTAACGTGCTCTATGACTCTGCCTCTGTTCTCGAAGCAGAAGTCGATGTCGAAATCAGGCATTGATATTCGCTGAGGATTGAGGAATCTCTCGAACATCAGCCCATAGCCCATAGGCTCGACGTCTGTGATGTCGATGCAGTAGGCCACCAGCGATCCAGCTCCGGATCCTCTTCCAGGCCCTACCGGAATATCGTGCTGCTTCGCCCAGTAGATATAGTCGCGGACAATGAGGAAGTATCCTTCGAAATGCATCTTGATGATGATTCCAAGTTCGTACTCAAGCCTGTCGCTCAGAGTCTGGGTGATTTCCGCATAACGGCTCTTCAAGCCTTCATGGGCAAGATGCTGAAGGTATTCGGCTTCTGTTGAAAAGCCTTCTGGAATAGGAAAGCTCGGAAGCAGTGGGCCAGGGAACTTGATCTCAAGATTGCATCTTGAAGCAATCTCTGCAGTATTGGAAATCGCATCAGGATAGTCAGAGAACAGGGATGCCATCTCATCAGGGCTCTTGAAGTAGAACTCCTGGGTCTGGAATCGCATCCGCTGCTCGTCTTCCTGCTTCTTTCCGGTTCCGATGCACAGCAGGACATCATGGGCATTCGCATCCGAAGCTTCGATGTAGTGTATGTCGTTCGTTGCGACTATCTTCACATTGTTCCGTCTGGCAAGATCGACCAGCAGCGGCAGGACCTGCTTCTCTTCTGGTATGTTGTGGTCCTGAATTTCAATGTAGTAGCGGTCTCCGAATACTTCTTTATACCAGTCTACCGTTTCCTGTGCCTTGTCATTCATGCCACGCAGCAGATACTGCGGAAGCTGGCCTGCAAGACAAGCGCTGAGGCAAATAATGCCTTCACTATGCGCTTTCAGGCTATCATTGTCGATTCTGGGCTTGTAATAATAGCCTTCAAGATAGGCAATGGAATTCAATTCCATCAGGTTGTGGTAGCCACGGTCGTCCATTGCAAGAAGAATGAGATGGAAATACTTGGAGCTGGAATCGTGGATTTCGCGTCCCTCAGGGCAGATGTAGAATTCGGTGCCTACGATTGGGTTGATTCCGGCCGCTTTGCATTCATTGTAGAACTTGATCGCTCCGAACATGTTTCCATGATCGGTCATGGCGAGGCTTGTCATCCCGAATTCCTTGGCTTTCTTGATGTACCTGCCTATCGGAGCGGCTCCGTCAAGCAGAGAGTAATCTGTATGATTGTGCAAATGGACGAATTCCGACATCTCTCCTCCTTGGCTCAGTGTATCATAAAATAAGCCTTTCTCGAACCCCAATCAAGGCAGTTTGCGAAAGGCTTCATTTTTCTTCAGCTTGGACTGATTACTCTTCGATTTCAGGAATTCTGGTCTTGAAGCTCTCCAGAAGGTCTTCTTTTGTCATTCCTTCGCGGAGGATGCAGAAGATGGTGTCATCGCCAGCAAGAGTTCCGAGGATCTCTGGAAGGCTTAATGTATCAAGTGCGAATGCAACGCTGTTTGCATGACCGCTTCTGGTCTTGATCACACCCATGTTGCCTGAGAATTCGATGGATACGATGCCTCTGCGCACATCCTGGATGTAGCTTTTCTCGGATTCCGAAACCAGATCGTTGTCCGGCATGGCATAGTAGTAACCGGACCATCCATCGGAGATCTTTCCGACTTTGAGCATCTTGAGGTCTCTTGAAAGGGTAGCCTGAGTCACCTCATAGCCTTTCTCCTTTAGAAGAGATAATAGCGTATCCTGATTGTCGATCCTATTGGACTTGATGAGTTCCTTTACTACCGAAAGACGGCTGTAACGTTCTTTCACGATGAACCTCCCTGGTTTTTCTGTCGTAAGACTGTATAAATATACAATACATACGGATAAAATGCAAACCAAATAACTGACTCTTCAGTTCTCCACTATTGCCTTGATGGCTGCTTC
>JAQUYU010000146.1 GCA_028691695.1 Sphaerochaetaceae bacterium
TGCTGAGCTTCTCTTCTCGATTCTTTTCGTCCGGCATCACATAAAGTGGGCGAGCTCGCTTGTCTATCTTGATCTTTCGAAAATATGTGTATTCTGCATATTCAGCGGAGTGCTGTGCAACATGGATGGGCCGGCGATTCTCATCTATGTTTTTCTGATGCTTTCAAGCGCAGTTTACATGCTGCATCTTGAGAGCCTGATGGCGGTTCAGCTGGTAATGGTGAGCGTTTGCAGCCTGATGTCGTTTTTCTTGAAAGGCGAAAGTGATTTCGGCAAGGCGGATCTGATAAACGGCTACCTGTTTCTGCTCCTTGCTTGGGTTGTAGATGGAATTTCGTTTCAGTCAAGGATACGCTACTATAAGGCTCTTGACGAAGCGAATGACAACGAAACGCTTTATAATGCAGTTTCAAGCAACACACGAAGCGGACTGATCATCAGCGAATGCCGTGTGGGTGCTCTGCCTGTCCCTGTTTTCGAGAATGAGGGGCTGTTCAAGCTGCTTGGAATCACAAAGGAAATCTGGGACAGCGGCTACTTTGATGATCCACTGAGCTGCGTTCATCCTGATGATATTGAGAATGCAAATCAGTTGCTTTCTTCGTTGAATAACGAAGGCGACAGTGCCGATGCTGTGTACCGTCTGAGAAAAGGCGATGGTAATTACCTTTGGGTTCATGTGGCTGCAACCCTGTCAAATGGAAAGATGTATGCCTGCTACACTGATTTCGAGAAGTAGAAGGAAGCAGAGGATGCTCTTCTGATCTCTCAGGCTTCCCTGAAGCGGAGCGAACGGAAGTTTGCCGCTGTGGCAAGCAATATACAGAACGGGATAGCTGCGATTGCATTTGAGAATGAAAAACCTTCGCTGGTTTTTGCCAATCCCGCATTGCTTGAGATGATGGGTCTTGGATTCGCGGACTTTGCAAGAATGATCAATAGCAAAGACTCACAGCTGATACTTGAGGCTGACAAGCCGAAGTGCAAAGAGCTGTTCGAAACGCTGCTTGATCTCAAGCCTGCCAGAAGTCAGATCCGTCATTTGATTGCAGGGAAAGTTCGGTGGCTTACGCTTTCCGGCGTTGCAGTTCAGGAAGGAAACCGCAAGATTGCCTATATCACAGCCCAGGATGATACCGCTGTGAATGAATATGAAGAAGAGCTGCTGTTCCAGCATCGTCTGTCTGACAGTGCTATCGGTCTTTCCAACTTGTACTACTTTGCATATGATTCGACTCGCCATAGGGCTTCGATAAGTGAAAAAGCTCAGAAGAAGTTCGATACGTCTCCGATTTATGAGCCATTCCCTCAGAGTTTTTTTGACATCGGCATTGTGTTCTCTGAAGATGTAAAGACATTCCGTGATGCTTTCCTGCGAATAGATGGGGGATCGGATCAGGAGGAGTTTGATGCCAGAATCAGGCTTGCGGGCAAGTCCGTCTGGATCTGGATGCACTTCTGCTGCGCCAAGGTCGGCGAGGATTCCAATCATGATCTGATCTATACCTGTGCAGTCGAGGACATCGATGAGAAGAAGCGGCTTGAGGATAGAATCATCACAATTCTGACTCAGAACAGAATTGTTTCCTGGCGCTATGATATAACAGGGGATGCTATAGAACCGACTGACGTCAAGCTTACCAACTGGATACCTGGCGAGTCGACCGGCCGCGAGGTCTGCCATCCGGACGACATCAAGGTTCTAGATGAAATGAAGGCTGATATAGTCAACGGAAAGGGAACTGTTTCAGGCATAGTCCGTTTCATGATGGAAAACGAGACTGTCTATTCAAGATACAGAATCATCATCACTGAGATTACTTCCAGTGACAATCCAGTGAGGATTGCAATCGGAAGCGCAATTGATGTTTCGGCGGAGATGCAGGCTCGTGATGCATTCGACAATGCCGTCATTGCCCAGAATCCTGAATCCGTTCAATGGCTGCGAGGCAAGGCTGTGGCTAACATCAACAGGAACTTCATATCGGTGTGGGATCCAGATGTGCCGGGTTCGGCCTCGCTTGATGACAAGTTCGGCAAGAACTATGACCAGGAAATCGAGCGCTGGCAGTCCATTCCGATTGCATATCCCCCTGGCAGTACGGCGAGGATGGATGCATTTACCAGAGAAAATGTATTGAAAGTCTTCCGTGAGAGTGGGGTAAGGCAGATTTCAGTTACCTATCTTCGCCACTTCGACGATGGCAACAGATGGATAAAGACAGAGATGGTTCTAGTTGGGAACGGGGTGACAGGCGACCTTGAAGGCTACTTCTATCCGATTGACGTGGACAGTGAAATCAAGCAGAAGCAGGCGCTTCAGACGATTGCCGATTCGACTTATGATTTCATCAGATTCCTCGATGAGAATTTCAAGATCGGGCATGTGATCATGGGCAGCAGGGCTATGTCTCCTGACCGATGCGAAGGCCTTGCCTTTGAAGAACTGGTAGAGCAGATGGTTTCGTCTCATGTAAGGCCAGAAGATGAAGGCGAGTACAGAAAGCACATGAACCCTGATTTCATCCTTGCTTCGATAAAAAACAGTCCTGATAATAATTGCACTTTCGTTCTCCCGCTATGGATTGACGGGCATAGACGGTGGAAGCGTTACAGCTTCTCATGGGCGGACCAGACCATGACTTCAATAATAATGGAACGGCTCGATGTAACCGAAGTGGTGAAGAAGCAGGAAGAAGCCCAGGCTGCTCTTTCAAAGGCTCTTGAAGAGGCCAGCAGCGCAAATGCTGCAAAAAGCTCGTTCCTTTCCAATATGAGTCATGATATTCGGACTCCGATGAATGCAATCGTGAATCTTGCCGAGATGCTTGAAAGTGATATAGGCGACCGCAATGAGCTAGAGTTGGATATCCAGCGGCTTCAGAGCTCCAGCCATTATATGCTTGGCTTGGTCAACGACATTCTCGATCTGTCGAGGATTGAGAATGGAAGGCTTTCATTCCATCCTGGGCTTTACAGATTCACAGAGTTCTATGATTCGCTGACCGGTGTGATCGAACCGCTGTGCAATGCCAAGGGAATTCACTTCATATTCACCAAAGGAGATGGTTTTCCTCCTTCTGTGATGGTGGACAGAAAGAGATTCAACCAGGTGTTCTTCAATCTGCTCTCCAATGCCGTGAACTACACGGATAACGGTGGAACTGTTTTGCTTGAAATGCTTCTCAAGGATCCGCAAGATTCGCAAGCAGGCTCGGTTGCTGCAGTTTTCATTGTCCGAGATACAGGCATAGGCATGAGCTATGAGTTCCAGAAGAAGATGTTCGAGCCGTTCGAGCGAGAGAACACCACTTCCGGAGCTCCAGTGGGAACCGGTCTTGGATTGTCGCTGGCTAAGGCGGTCGTTGATTCGATGAAGGGTACAATTGCTGTGCGCAGCGAGAAAGGCAAGGGAACTGAATTCACAGTGACGCTCAGGCTTGATCTCCCTACTGAGGAGCAGATCAGGGCTTCTGAGGTGTCAGATAGCTCATATGATCCTGCTATCCTTTCCGGCAAGCGGATTCT
>JAQUYU010000147.1 GCA_028691695.1 Sphaerochaetaceae bacterium
AGTGCTTCATGCCTCAGAAATCTGATTGCAATATGTGAGATGTTCGATGTATCATTTAGTCATGACAAAGAACGTGAAACTTACCTGCGCAGCAATCCTGCTTCTGATCGCAATGCTCCTCTCCTCATGCGAGCTCGCCCTCGGAGAGCCTGAAGAAGGGACCATGAGAGTCCTGGGCATCGGCACAGCAGCCGGGACGGCATCGGACGATGCAGTGGATTTCACGAACGCCCTCTCAAGCCTGGCATCGCGCTCAGGAAGAAGCATAAGCGTCAGCCTCATAGCGGACACCGACAGGGCCGAGGCACAGGCTGTCACATCCGAGAGCATCGAGCAGTCCATCGAGACGCTTGCAACTCAGGCTTCAGACGGGGACATCACGATAGTATACATCAGCGGACAGGGCTGGACACAGTCTGATGCCAAGTCAGCCGACGGCAAGGGAATCATCTACGGGGCGAAGGACGCACGCTTCTCCTCAGAGGCTGACTACAGCTCACGCTTCTGCATCCTCGATGCGCAGATGAAGCCGGTGGTCTACGGCGACGAGCTCGTCGACGCGCTCGATGAGATCCCTGGCACAGTGATCCTGATCACCGACTGCGACCACAGCGGAGCGCTTGTTGGTAGCAAGAGCATAGAAGTGGACAGCACCGACTTCGACGCGAGCAGCGCAGACCTCACGGCCAATCTGTTCTCCGCAAGCAGCGTCGACTCGAGCAAGGTCCAGATCCTCGCTTCGGCTCGGAGATACCAGGCCAAGGCGGCAGGCAAGGCGCTCGGTGATGTCAATCACAGCGCATTCACGGCAGTGCTGCTCGAGGGTCTTGGGTACGACCAGAACACCGAGAGCGTCGCATCGATGCCGGATGCCTGCCAGGACGGCCGTGTTTCAATCAATTCGTTATACAGGTTCGTATCTGATGCATGCGAGGGATCGGCCGAGACGCCGAAGATGTCAAGCAGCCTGATTGATACTGTTCTTTTCACATTCTAGTCATAATTATTATCAATCAAAGCTGAAGTAAGAAGACGAACCGGGAGGCAGGAAGTACCTGCCTCCTTTTACATTCTAGCAAACGGCTTAAAAATTGACTAAGAAGCTATTGGAGTTGGAGACGGAGTATCATCATCGTCGGAACCTATGTATCCGATGGCTCCGGCAAGGAACTGGATCTTGTCTATTGCAAGGCTTACAGCTTCAGGAAGGAAAACAGTAGGGTTGGGTGATATCGAATTGATTCGGACCGAAAAGTCTTCCATCTCAGCAGGGCGTGAACCTGTAATGCTAAGCGACTGTGGCATTGAATCAGTGCAGTTATATTTGCATTTCCTGAATACAGGTGTCCCATTCTTGTCAGAGCTTGCACAGGCTCCGAAAAGCCGGCAGATCAATGGGCGGGCTTGATACATCGTGCAATGATATGGAGAGTCTGGATTGTAAAGAGGACAAGGTGGCTGAGTCCTGGAAGAAGTGTTTCGTATCTTCTCGATGAGTTCATAGTCTTTCTTTATGAATACAAGGTAGACGGCTACTTCGAGAGCCTCTGCTTCTGTTATATCTGGCAGAAAATGCTCGCAGCATGTTCCGCAGCCAGCAGGACAGTGGATGCTGTACTTCTCGATGAAGGCATCTGATCCTTTCTGAAGATCTGCATAGACTTCTTCAACCTGAGCAATTGTCTGTGCAGCATATGAGCCTTCGAAAAGTTCGCAGAATTTCTGTAATGTTCTCATGATGATATTGGTTTTCCTGAAAAAGAAAATACCACTGCAATGCTTGGAGTTTCAATAATTGAAAGGCTCATTTTTGAAATAAAGTTAAAAAAAGATAGTCTAATTTGTGGTATATCTAAATTGAATTAACAAAACATAATGTAACAATCCTAGTTAGGAATAAAATATATTGAAATAAACAATCAATCGTGTTTCAAATATGAACGCTGGTGTCTTTTGAAATCACAATGCATAGAGTTCCAATGGTTCTGGGAAGAAAAAAGCAGGACCCATTTCTGGATCCTGCTGTTTAGTTAGAAACGATCTGGTTAATTCCAGTAATGAGCCATTCTCTTCTTGAGAGACTCGCGGTAGGCTTCGAAGTCCTTGATCGGGTGAGCAGCCAGTCCTTCTTCGCAGGCAGCCTTTGCCACGGCTACTGCTTCGTACTCGATTACTCTCGGATCGAATGGTTTCGGAACGATGTAGTTCCTTCCGAAAGTGAAATCATGTCCTTCATAGGCTTTCTTCACTTCAGCTGGAACCGGAAGCTTTGCAAGCGCCGCAAGGCTCTTTGCCGCTGCCATCTTCATTCCCTCGCTGATTCTTGAAGCTCTTACATCAAGAGCACCGCGGAAGATGAACGGGAAACCGAGCACGTTGTTGATCTGGTTCGGATAGTCGCTTCTTCCGGTTGCCATGATCAGATCGCTTCTGGTTGAAGTTGCCAGTTCGTATCCGATTTCTGGGTTCGGGTTTGCCATGGCGAACACTACAGGATCCTTTGCCATTGTCTTGAGCATTTCAGGTGTCACGCAGTCGGCGACTGAAAGGCCCATGAAGAAGTCTGCACCATTGAGTGCATCGGCAAGAGTTCTCTCGTCGGTCTGCTTTGCAAAGTATTCCTTCTCTGCCGTCATGTGGGAACGACCGGCGTAGATGACTCCCTTGCTGTCAAGCATGGTGATATTCTCTTTCTTTACTCCAGCGGCAATGAACATTCTCGCACAGGAGATTCCTGCTGCGCCAGCTCCGTTGACAACTACCTTGATATCAGAAAGTTTCTTTCCGATCACTTCGCAGGCATTCATCATTCCTGCTGTGGCGATGATTGCGGTACCGTGCTGGTCGTCATGGAATACTGGGATCTTGCACTCCTTGATGAGCTCCTGCTCGACTTGGAAGCATTCAGGTCCCTTGATGTCCTCGAGGTTGATTCCGCCGAAGGTGTCGCTGATGGCACGCACGACTTCAATGAGCTTCGCAGGATCCTTTTCGTCGACTTCGATATCGAAGACGTCGATATCGGCGAATCTCTTGAACAGGACTCCCTTGCCTTCCATTACAGGCTTCGAGGCCAGAGGACCTCTGTCGCCAAGGCCGAGGATTGCAGTTCCGTTGGAGATGACGGCAACGAGGTTTCCCTTGGATGTGTATTTGTACGCATCCTCAGGGTTCTTCTCAATCTCCAGCACTGGCTGGGCGACTCCTGGGGTGTAGGCAAGGCCAAGGTCATCTGCGGTCTGGCATGGCTTGGTTGGTACGACTGAAACCTTCCCTGGAACTCCGTTGAGGCAGTGATAGGCTAACGCTCTTTCTTTTAAATCTGACATAGTTATGATTCCTTACAAACTTGTGTTATTTATTTCTATGAAAATGTTTATTTGTTTTCAAAGTCCCAATGATACGGCATGCTCCATCTGTCTCTGAGAGTGGTCATCACTTTCTGGAGGCTTGGTGGAACCGGGCATCCGTGCTGCTTGCGGTAATTGTAAGCATCCCATTCTTTCTCGC
>JAQUYU010000032.1 GCA_028691695.1 Sphaerochaetaceae bacterium
CCTGACGTGGGCTCTCTCTCCATCAAGCTTCATCGGCACTGTCGCGATGACTTCGGAGTACACCTCGTCGATCTGTGCATTGACGGAATCGATGTAGGCGGTGACTTCGGCATCAGCAGGAACAGCTGTGATTCCAAGAGCCTTTGCAATCTTCGATTCCTCTGGCTTGGCAACATCATCGGCTGTGATGTTAAGAGAATATTCTCCAGTGACTGTATTGTCCTTTACATGGACCTCGACCACTCCGACTTCCTTGAGGTACTGTCCGGCCTGCACGATAAGTGCTCCGTTGACTACCTTGCCCGGCTCGTCAGTGTGGCTATGCCCGTCGACGAACAGGTCGATCCCGTTGAGGTTCTCGCAGATCCAGTCGCTTGTGATGCCTGATGACCCGTCGGCATCTTCGCCGATGTGCCCGAGCACCACCACGTAGTCTGCATACTGGTGAGCAAGGTCAAGAGCATACTGGGCGTTGTTCACAACCAGGTCGCTCATGAATGTAAGGCCTTCTGTGTACTTCGGATGAGCCTTGGTCTTGGTGTCTGGAGTCGAAAGCCCGATCACAGCTACCTTGAATCCGTTGAAGTCGTAGATCTGGTACGGCTGGAACATCAGGTATCCATCCTCATCAAGGATGTTTGCGCAGAGAACTCTGGTGCTGGAGTACTTCTCGGCGGTCTTGGCATCCTGAAGCAGGACATCGAAGCCATAGTTGAAGTCATGGTTGCCTGGGGCAACTGCATCGTATCCAAGCATGTCCAGAAGATTCAGGACTGTCTGGCCCTTGAACAGGTTGGCGAAGTTGGTTCCATGAGTGACATCGCCTGCATCAAGCAGAAGGATGTCGTCCGTAAGGCTGCGGCCCCACTTGAGCAGTGTTGCGAGCTTTGCATAGCCCATGCTTCCGTCCTGGCCTTCGGTGACTCTGGCATGAACGTCATTGGTATGAACGATATAGAGGCTGAACTCGGTTGCGCCGGATGCATCCTTCACGATCGGAGTGACTCCGTACGGATAGGTGATCTCTTCGACAACTTCAGCAACTTCTACAACTGGAGCTGCTTCTACAACTGGAGCTGCTTCTGCAGCTGGAGCGGCAGTCTCAGCAGGCTTGGTTTCGGCAACTGCTGTTGCTGCTGGCTGAGCGAACATCTGATCAACGTACCACTTGAGGTTGCTCTGGAGAAGAGCAACTGCATAATCAGCATCAGAAACGGTGAGTCCCTTCATGAAGTTCACAGTGACCTTGCCAGGAGCGGTGATCTGGTAGGTTACGCCTGACAGATACTGCGGATAAGCAGCAAGTGCTGCCTTTGCAGCTGCTGCAAGTTCAGCATCGGTTACGAAATCAGGATAAGTCACGTAGGCATATCCGTCGTAGGCTTCGATTGCTACCTTATAGCCATAGACATCAAATGAATACTTGAGAGCCTGTGCAACAGGAGCAGCTGGTTTTTCAGCAGGAGCCTTTGTTTCAGCAGGAGCCTTTGTCTCAGCCGGAACCGGTGTGGTTGCAGCAGGTGCTGCGAACAACTGGTCGATGTACCACTTGAGGTTGCTCTGAAGAAGTCCGACAGCATAATCAGCATCGGCCTTGGTGAGTCCCTTCATGAAATTGACGGTGACCTTGCCAGGAGCGGTGATCTGATAGGTTACGCTTGACAGATACTGCGGATAGGCTGCAAGAGCTGCCTTTGCAGCTGCTGCCAGCTCAGCATCGGTTACGAAATCAGGATAAGTCACATAGGCATATCCGTCATAGGCTTCGATTGCTACCTTGTAACCATAGACGTCGAAGGAATACTCCAACGGCTTCACAGTAACGGTAACAGGTGCAGCCGGAGCTGCCTCAGGCTTTTTCTCCTCTGCCATCGGGGCGGCCGGAGCCTGCTCCTTCACTTCCTGTGTTTCCTGCGGTGCAGTCTCCTGAACCACTTCAGTCACTTCAGCCTTCGGTGCTTTCGTTGCGCATCCGACAAGGGAAAGGACCAGCATTGTGATCAGGAAAAATAATGAAATACTTCTTGAAAAACGCTTCACGTGTTTCCTCCTCAAACGACAGAGTCGTCGTAGTGTTTATATAGCTACCTTTAAATATAACACAACAGCCGGAATAATGGTACAACATTTTTTCAAAAAGTGACGATTATGAACTGTTATGCACCATGTATGATAACGTTTTCATCACATCTGAAGTTTCAAGATGGAGAAGCAGAAGGGATTGTCCAGAACTATCAAAAAAGAAAAACCCGCATCTTCTTCCGAAAACGCGGGTAATTGCCTGTATATCGATTAGGATATTACATCAAGTCCTTCACTTTGCGAGCGGTATTGCCGGTCTTTTCGCAATATGCGACATGACGAAGCTTGCCATTCTCAAAAACGGACTTCATTTTAATTGCTCCACCCCAGCGGCTGAGAATCACCTTCTCTCCCTCACGGTGTGCGTTCTTTGAAACAGGACCTGCCATAATCAACTCCTCCGGAATCTTAAAATAAATCCATTGCTCAATATAGCAAAAAGGCTTCTGTTGGTAAACCCCGTTCAGCCGTGATTCTCGAAAAAAAACAAATCAGCCTTCTTTCCTTGGCCAAACCCGCATTCCTCGCCCATCATTGACGGCCAGGATGCTCCCTCCCTATATATAGGAGAGTACTCAAAGCTCCTCTTTCCTGTGGCCTCGCAGGCAGCCGCATGCAAGAATCGCCAGCACCAGCACTATCGTGATGACAATCAGAGGAATGCTGTACTCCACGCTTGCATACACTCCTCCGGCGCCTGGCGAAGGAAGCGGCACTGGATCGTACGCAATCCCATTCTCCTGGGCAAGAAGCCTGACATTGAGCAGGTTTATCACAGGAATCCCTTCGGCAGCGAATTCATAGTTCAGACCACGGTCCTCGGTGGTCGGGATGCGAGGAGGATCCAGCACGAGTCCCTGCGGAAAGTCCAGAGTGTAGGAACTCGTCCCGCAGTTCGGGCTGGCTCCGCCGATATTGACGAAAAGGTCGATATCATCACCGTAAAGCTCTAGCCGACGCTTTATGCTTGAAGCAAGGTCAGGATAGTCAATCACCTCTACTCCTGTTTCACGGCACAGTCCAAGTGCTGTTTCACGCGTTCCAGTATAGAGAATGTCCTCAAGGCATCCCACTCCCTGATCGTTCAGGCTCCCCGGCGATACCGCAAGAAGCTCGAAGTCGGCGAATCCGCCATCCTTCAGCGCTTGAAGAAAATCGAAAACGTTGAAATCAATCCTTGTGCCGCCATGCATTGAGGCTCCGCATGATGCAATGACCTTGGCATGAAGCCCCATCTCGGAAGCCGCCGTGGTAACGGCAATCACGAAGCCGGGGAACGAGCCGCTGGTTCCGACGGCTATGGTATCACCCTTCTTCAGCCCGGCCTGATGGAAATAGCGGATCATCAGCGCAGCGAAATCAGGGTTGAGCGAAGAGCGCTTTGCATCAATGCTGCCAGGGGTGGTCGTAAGCTCGGTGAATTCCGGGCCGATGAGGTAGGTCTGGTTCAGATCCTCCGCTTCAAGGCTGATTCCAAGCGATTTGATTCTCTCTTTTATATACTTCTCTGCATTCTGCATGCGCGTGGCTGCGCCAAGCTGGAGATCAGCATATGAATTTGCCTCGGCATGAGCCGAAATCATCACTGCGGCAAAGCCTGCAATGCAGACAGCAAGAGCAGCGACAAAGAAAACTGCTGGGATTTTCGATGGCCTCTTCATTCAAAGTACCCCCGAAAGCATGACCAGACGTATAATCACGGCTATTATCATGAGCATCGCAATCGTCTTCAGTATTCCCTGCTTCTCCATGTCGTTGGCAATCAACCCTGGGATGACATAGCCGATGATCCTCAGATCCTGCCTTACATCAGAAAGCAGGAAGAAGCTCCTTTCTATAGCCCAGGCCGCTGCAAGCGAAATCAGGACAGTCAGGACAAACCTCCGTCTTCCGAAAAGAATCAGGAAGCGCTGGAGGAAGTTCACAAGAAGGCATATGAGCACCGAAAGGGCAAGCGTCATCGCAATCCTCAGCGGCTGCTCGAAGAAGAACGCCAGATACCCGGCGCTTACAAGCCCCCCAGACAGGATCCCCAGCAGTTCAGTGCCAGCAAATCCAAGTATGATGCTCAATCCCACAGCAGAATGCAGCATATCATGCCTCCTCAAGGCGCGAAAGAAGCTGCTGCCCTGCGCCTTTAATATTCCCAAGGCAGAGGAAAACTGTCTTGGAATCTGATTTTTCTATCTGGTCAAACACCTGAACCACGTCCATCGCTTCGCATCGAAGATGTGAGCGGGAGGCCAGGTAACGTGCGATCTTGCGTGGATAATCGCCTATGCAGCAAACCATCTCAACATCACGGCCTGTACTGCAAAGAAGCTTTGAAAACACCAGTGCACGGTACTCTCTGTCCTTGCGGTTGTTGAAAACAAGTATTATCCTTGCTCCTGATTCAACCGAATCAAGAGCCTCATTCATGCAATGAAGGTCATTTACAGCGAAATCAGGAACAACCAGGGCACCGCTTTTGAAATGAAAAGGCTTATGAAGGCCTATGTCACCTGATGCATGAGCCATCGAAGCTCTGGCCTTCTGCTCATCCAGACCAAGGCTTCGGATCACGGCAAGAGCCAGCGCAGTGTTCTGCGGATGGAACGGAAGCGTTTCACCTTCTCCGCTGGAAGGAAGACCACAGCAAAGGTGGAACCGTGAATCCAGAGCACCATAGACCTGCTCTGATGCAAAAAGATCGCACCTTCGAGGCACTGACTGAGACAATGTCCAGACAGTCTCTTCGAAAGTCGATCCTATCGCATCGATATGGTCAACATATGAATTAGTGATCACCACATGGGTCGGTCGCACCAGGTGCCTTGCCATGGCCTTCTGGTTCTCAGCACCAAGAGCCATGCATTCTGCAACGATGCACTGGGCATTCTGCAAGACAGCAAGCCTTGCAAAAGGGATCATCTCGGTGATCCTAGCCGGCCGCTTGCGCACCACCGGCTCGATCCGGCCATCAGGAAACAGTACGCAGGCTTCTGATCCTGTGGTTCGCCCGACTGTTCGTATTCCCTGATCGTTAAGAGCTGCAATGAGCATGCGCGCAGTGCTGGTCTTGCCACGTGTGCCGTTGACAAGGATCCGGATTGAAATCCTATCAAGGTTACGCCTGTGCATCTGACATTCAATGATGCCCAGGATAATCAGTACAGCAAGCAGAATGCATACAAGAATCATTTTCAAGCCCTTATTGACATGATCCGCCCTCTCGGACGGATCATGAATCGAATTGAAAGGAAAACTAGTTCTCCAACTCTGATGCCTTCGGTGCCCAAATTAGCACGCCATCGGCAAATTCAAAAACCACTGAGTTTTCCAAAAGTCATTTACGATAATACTCGAAATTGGAAAGATAGTCTCTATTCTCATCATTCAATCCAGAGCGAACCTCGAAACACTGACAATCCAGTCTCGGATCGATATAATCTCCTTCGCCATAAAAAGCATTTTCCTCATGTATGCAATAGTTGAATCGCCACTTACGTTGGAGTACTATATCCGAATGGAGAATGGCAGCAGAATTTCGCAGATCCTCAGAACAGTCTGGCTTGCGCCGGTCTTTGTCTATCGAAAGCTCATCAGTCCCCTTCTCGGCCCTAGCTGCCGCTACAGCCCGACTTGCAGCGCCTACATGATCGAAGCAGTCCGCAAGCATGGAATCCTCAAGGGAACATTGCTTGGAACGAGCAGGATTCTTCGCTGCAGCGGCCTGTACACTGGAGGATATGATCCTGTTCCTGATCAGTTCTCTTTCAAAGGCATGAACGAGGCCAGAAGGTCTTTCAGCATAAGAGTACAGAAAAAGGCTGCTTCCGCAGAAAATCAGTCAAAAGAAAAATAATCAGCTCTTCGAAAGCTCATTGACAAATGTAAGAAGCACCTGCAGTGCCCCTTCGTTATATCCGCCTTCAGGGATAATTATATCTGCAAACTCCTTAGTCGGCTCAATAAAGCTGAAATGACCAGGGCGGACAACCTCAAGATACTGCTTGATCACGCTTTCAGTGGTACGACCACGCTCTGTGATATCCCTCTGAAGACGCCTGATGAATCTTATATCATCAGGAGTATCCACATATATCTTGAGATCAAGAAGATCCCTGAGGCGCTTGTCATAAAGGATCATGAGTCCTTCCAGAATAACAAGATGCTTCGGTTCCACATGAACAGTCTCATCCATTCTTCTGTGATGGACAAAGTCGTACTGCGGCATCTCGATGCTTTTTCGTTCCTTCAGGCGATGAAGATGCTCTACCAGAAGATCTGTATCGAAAGCATTAGGCTGGTCAAAGTTGAACGCAGTGATGTTCGTGTTGCTCACGAAGGCAGCACTTCTGTAGTAACTGTCCTGCGCTATGAAGACGAACTCCTGGTTCACTTCTGAGATCTTGCGAACTATGGTGGTCTTTCCGCTGCCGCTTCCTCCGGTGATTCCAATGATTCTAACAGGTTTCATGCACTCCTCCTACTTCTCAGTTCCGAGCTGATACACGGTTGTTCTGTCATACACCATTCCTGGACGCAGTATGCAGTCAGGGAAGTTCTTATGATTCGGGCTGTCAGGGCAGAACTCGGTCTCGAGGCAGAATCCCATATGATCCGAATAGAACGGTTCACAGTGGAGGAAGTTTCCTGTATAGAACTGAACTGCCGGCATGTTGGAGAACACCTTGAGAGTTCTTCCGCTTGACGGACATGAAGCAAAGGCTACCGGGTTGATCCTGCCGCTTTCCGTCTCGTCAAGCATGAAGCAGTGGTCATAGCCTCCAGCGGCCTTGAAATCTCTTCCAATCGTCTTGACCGAAGTGAAATCAAATGGGGTTCCGGCAACCGGCTTTATCTCGCCAGTCGGTATAAGGTCGGCTCCGACAGGGACATAGCGGCTGCAGGCTAGCTGAAGCTCGGTTCCAAGGACATCCTTGCCGCTTGATTCGCCTGCGAGATTGAAATAAGAGTGATTCACGAAATTCACAGGGCAAGGAGCATCGCAGACTGCATGGTAGTTCATCACAAGAGAACCATCGCTGCGAAGCACATATGTAACTTCAGCATCGAGGTTTCCTGGATAGTTCTCATGTCCATCCGTGTCATGTATGGAAAACCTGATTCCTGGATCGCCGTCACACTGCAGCTTCTCGGCCTTCCACATGCAGAAGGACAGTCCTGTGGGTCCTCCATGAAGATGATTGGCTCCATTGTTCAATGCAAGTTGATAATTCTTGCCATCCAGAACAAAGCGTCCTTTTGCTATTCTGTTAGCATAGCGGCCGACTGTAAGCCCGAAATACGCTGTTGACAGAAGCAGTTCCTGCGGGGTCTTGAATCGAAGAACAACGTTTTCCTGTTTCTCATTCCGATCCGGTCCGTTGAAGAATGAAATTCCTGCGCCCAAGTCGCAAAGTCCAGCAGAATACTGTCCATTATGTATTTCATGAATCATGACAGGTGTTCCATCTTTCAGTTTTCCAAAAAGCATTGTCAGCCTCCATCTTTGAAATCATACTTCCAGAGATTTGTTTTTGCAACCGCTTTTCTCATTTTCTCTGCATTGAAGCAACCAGTCCTTCTTCCATTAGTTGGTTTGCTTCTTACATTCTGCCCACATCCTTGCTGATTACCCATGCATACCCATTAGGGTCGATTCAGGATTTTCGACCGGCCAATTATTTCCGACTGAGTGGTACCGAGCGGCTTGGACACCGATGGAGCGGCTTGGACGACCCCACCGAGCCATTATTTTCGACCGGCTTATTATTTTCGACCGAGGGGTACCGAGCGGCTTGGGCACCAATGGAGCGGCTTGGACGACCCCACCGAGCCATTATTTTCGACCGGCTCATTATTTTCGACCGAGGGGTACCGAGCGGCTTGGACACCAATGGAGTGGCTTGGACGACCCCACCGAGCCATTATTTTCGACCGACTCATTATTTTCGACTGAGAGGGGTACCGAGCGGCTTGGACACCAATGGAGCGGCTTGGACATCAACCGATACAATTGGAAAAAGTTAAATACTTATATTAAACAGAATAAAGCCGATAATCGAGAAACTTATTTGAATTACAGACAAGATGAATCAGCAATCGGAAGTTAGGGATTCTGCTTCAGATAATCATTCAAGCAAAGCACAGTGTTGTTATCTCTTCCTGTGACGGATTCAGCATGGAGAAGCGAGCTTATCACGCTCTCCTCAACGCATTCAGATACCGCGCGGAAAGCAACGTCAAGACAGTTGTCATCAAAGATGCTGAAACTCCGAACCGGATCCGTGCATGAATGCGGAACCCTGTTTACCGTAGAAAAAGCCAGCACAACCTCACCGCTTCCGTTTGTTGTGATGGAACCTGTTCTTGCAAGCCCGTTCTGAGCCCTCCGGCAGCAACGTGCCAGCTGACGACATGAAAGCGGAAGATCCGTTGCAATGATCATAATGCAGGAACCCTTGTCAGGAATGCGAAGAGAATCAGGCTCATCTCGGAAAAGGCTTCTTCCGCAGATTGCAAGATCGGTCTTCCTTCCGAAGTTCGTAAGAAGCAGAGAGCCTACAGTATAGATTCCTGATCCTGCCTCAATTACTCTTGAAGCCGAACCTATCCCGCCTTTGAAGCCATAGCAGCACATTCCACGGCCAGCACCTATGGCACCTTCATCAAAAACTGAAGAAGCAGATTTCAAGGCCTCAAGAGCATCTTCAGAAGTGACATGACGGCCTCTGATATCATTGAGCTTGCTGTCGTTGCATTCCATCACGACAGGATTTACAGTGCCGGTTGTAGTTCCAATCTCAGGATGAGAATCAAGCATATAAGTCAGCAGTCCCTCGGCACAAGCAGGTACACTGAACGTATTCGTCAGAAGAATCGGTGTTTCCAGAGTGCCAAGCTCCTGAATCTGCATCAAGCCAATGCTCTTTCCAAACCCATTGATCACTGTCACAGCAGCTGGAAACTTGTCCCTGAAAGCAGACCCCGAACCTGGGATGATTGCAGTGACGCCAGTCTGCACATCACCGTGGCTAAGCGTTGTGTGACCCGTTTTCACCCCCGGAACATCTGTAATCAGGTTCAACTTCCCTTTTGAAAGAACCCCGAAACGCAAGCTCGAATCATTCACGCCCATAACAAACCGCCTTATCAGCATTATGCCCTGTGCCGGATTACTCGTCCAGCTCTCACGCCAGTTTCCAGGCCATTCCTAACGGCTAATTTTCCATTGACGAAGACGTATTCAATACCAGAGTTTGGAAGAAGAGGCTCGGTATAAGTGCAGTTCGCCGCAATCCGATCTGGATTGAAAACCACAAGATCAGCATCGAAGCCTTCTTTCACATATCCCTTGGATAAGAAACCATAAACATCGGCAGGCAGTCCTGTCATCCAGCGAATTGCCTGCTTCATCGACAGCATCTTCCTGTCTCTTACGTATTCGCCTAGGATCTTGGTGAAAGTTCCGATTGCCCTTGGATGAGTCATCTTCATCGCCTGTGGAACATAAAGGGAATCCGTTCCAAACATGCAGTCTGAATCGCATACAAGATAATCAACATCGCTCTTGGACATGGAGAAGCAGACATCTCCGACGGCCCCTTTGTTGTCCAGAAGCAGCTTCACATATGCTTCGAAGGGAGAGAGGCCAAGCTTCTGGGCATACTGCTTGATTGTGCAGCCTATGGCATCGGGAGTCATGGAAGCAGTTATGATCAGTATCCCGTCATAGCCGCATTCAAGCAGATCATTGTCAAACTCTTCAGTGGTGTGAATTATCGATTCTTCAAGATCATGACAGAACGACTGATCAGAAAGCCTTGCAATCACCCTTTCCATACCCTGGCGGAAGAAAGAAGGAGGAAGCGTAGCAGTGAGGGTCGTCGAGCTTGCCTCGAAAGGATAGACATCGGAAGTGGCCCCCGCAAGATGAATCATTTCTGTCGTGGCTCTTACCTTGCCCCAGTTCCTGCGCCCTACCGCCTTATGATGAGAAACATTTGCCCTCAGCCCTGAATCATTGGCAATTTCAAGGGTTTCCCTGACGCTTTCAATGAGCCCATTGCCTTGGTTGCGTATATGAGAGGTATAAATCGCACCTGTTCCTCTGAGATACTCGCATATCCGCGTCAGCTCCTGCTGCGATGCAAACGATCCTGGAGCGTACATAAGCCCTGAAGACAGCCCCAGAGCCCCAGCATCAACAGCATCTCTGGCAATATTGCCCATCATCTTGATGTCTTCTTCATCTGCGGGTCTCGGATCAAGTCCCATTGCTGCAATCCGAATTGTTCCATGTGCAGTGAAAAGAGCCATATTGATGCCCATATTCAAGGAATCAAGCTCGTCAAAAAGATTTCCAACCGAAGTCAATTCCTTTCCGTTGGGGTAAATCGGCACTCCAAGTGATCTATAATACCCCGAAAATTCTTCCAAATGCTTTTCAGAAACAGGAGCTGGAGACAATCCGCATTGGCCTCCTATTTCGGTCGTAATGCCCTGGCATAGCTTAGAAGCACGAAGCGGATCAATGAAAGCAAACAAATCGGAATGGCCATGTACATCGATGAAGCCAGGTGCAACAATCATCCCTTTTGCATCAATCACCTGCGATGCCTCTTCGCAAGTGCAATCCAAAACAATCTTTCCATCAAGAATCCCTACTCGACCAACCTTCCCATCGTTCCCTGATCCATCGAATACAACAGCGTCCTCAATCAGATAATCAAGCATCTTTTCACCCCCGTATCCAGTTTTTCTTGTACATAAGCCTTGCAGAACCGACTCCGGCAAGAACAAGTATCGGAAGAACCAAAGCACTGGGAACGAACCCAGTCCAAAGCAGCACGATTCCAAGGATGAACGGGACAATCGCAAGCTTGATATGCTTTGCTATCATGCTCACCCCTAGTGCTCCGAAAAGCGCAGGAACAATGTTGGCAAACGCAGGAGCCAGCTTCGGGTTTTCAAGGAATACAGACAGCGGTGCAATTGCAATCACGCCGATGGCAATTATAAGGATGCTCACTATTGCAGAGACAGCCATTGCAAGAATCGAGATCACATCGGATTCGTCAGTGTAATTGGCAGGATCAAGCCCGACCGCTTCCATTGCGGCAATCGATGAAGGAATCTTCAGATTAGTGAAATTCCCTGTAAGCACCATGATGTACATTGCCGAAGGGCCAATCATCGGAGCTATGCTGAGAAATTCGCTCAATCCCACAGGAATCATCAGAATAAGGATTGACATGGCACCTTTCAGAACAAAGTTCCAGTTCACAGGAATCTTGAACGCGAAGATAAGAATCAGTGGGAATACAAGCGTTGCGCCCCAACCAATGGCAAGACTGAGCTTCCCGAACGAATGAGCTTTTTCATCGTAAGAAACAATTTTATCGTTTTTCATAAACAAGTCTCCTATATTCCTGCAAGCACGGCAACTGCCATTCCTGAAATCATGCTGATGGACAAATTGAAGTCCCCAAGCCATTTGAATGCCTTTGAGTGCTTGACAAGCAAATCCAGAAGGAACATCACAGCAGCACTTGAAACCATTGTTATAAAGGCACTTCCTCCTTCGACTACAGGCTCGGCAAGGAACCTGCTGTACAGAGAAACTATCAAGGCGGCCATGAGTATCCTGCCCCATGGGTTGTCTGCCTTGCTGCTTCCAATGGACTTGTTGAGCCTGTTCTTGTACCATTTGAATCCGAAGATAGTGAGGCCGAGAGTCACGAACGAGCCGATTGTCATCGTAGTCACCGAAGTAAGAAAGGCCGTTGCATCATAAACGGCTCCTCCAAGCGAGACAGAAGCAGCCTCTGCACCTAGCTTTGCAGCCAGAAGTTCATAAGAAAGCGAACCGATTATCGACAGCCGTCCCCATGATACCGGCAATCCAAGAACGGGAATCAAGGTCAGAAGCGCGACGACAATGGCGATGCTTGGCACAATGCTAGTCAGAACAGCCACTTTTGCTGCCTTCTTCAGCTTCTCAGATCCGATTCCAAGCTCCTTCGCCCTTTTCAGAGTCCTTGATATGTAAACCGACGCCTGCCAGACCACAACTGCTATCAATGCAGCTACTCCAATGTACAGAACCGGGCTGTTTGCTATTTCAAGATAGTCCATTTACTTAATCCTCCTTGTTTTCATTTTACAACGGTTTTATATATTGTGGTAATATAAATTTTGCATTAAAATCCATAAATAAAATATATGGAGGTTCTAACATGAAGATGCAGCAGATACAGCAGATCATGACGATTGCAGAAGAAGGCTCAATAAGCAAGGCCGCTAAGAAGCTTTTCCTTTCTCAGCCAAACCTGTCCACTTCGCTGGCCCTTCTGGAAGATGAACTGGGTCAGAAGATCTTCAAACGGACAGGCAAAGGATCTGTGATCACACCTTTCGGCAGCGAGTTCCTATCGTATGCGCAGGGTGCCTACCGTCAGTTCCGGTTGCTTGGCGACTTCTGCAAATCAATGAGCAAGAGCTCACCTCTGATCAGGTTCTCAGTGGCAAGCCAGTTCTTCAAGTTCACAAGTTCACTGTTCATCAAGCTATGCAATCAGTTCGACAGCACATCGTACGAATTCTCGTTTCTTGAAGGATCGCTTCCGGAAGTCGTCGATATTGTCAGGAAACAGGAAGCAGAGCTAGGCTTCATCGCAGTGCCCAAGGAGCAGAGGCATCTTTTGCTTTATTCCTTCGAGCGAAGCGACCTGGAGTATCATCTGCTGAAAGAAGAAAGCCCTGCAGTGATTATCAGGAAGGATCATCCGCTATGCAAGAGAGGTGTAGAAATCGTCTCTATAGAAGATCTAACGGATTATCCTCTGATCATTTACCAGGATGCAAATTTTGCTTTTGCAGATATTCTCGAGAGAATGGGCTTGTCACCGATAGCTCAGAAAATCATCGTGAGAGACAGAGCAAGCCTGCATGAGATGATTGCCGGAACGGATGGATATTCAATTGCTTCTCATAACATGAATGCTTACAAGAACACGGAATACTATGGCAATCTGACCTGCCTGAGAATTCCAAATCAGACATCAATCCTTGAAATTGGATATCTGTCCAACAAGAACAGACCTCTTTCAGAAGCTGCAAGGAAATACATAAGCATGCTGAAAGAAGCAATGCAGCTCCAGCTGATCGGAAATCCTCAATAGAATCAGTTCTCCAGCGGTTCGAATCGCACATCGACAGGATAAGCATTATTATCCCAATCAATTCTGCCTGTATCGCGTACTTTCACTCCGATAAGCCGTTTGGCAAGTTCAAGCGTCAGGCAGTTCTGAATCGCGGCATATTGAGGACAATCAAAAAGATTATCAAGCTCATAAGGATCGGAATCAAGATCGTAGAGCTCGCATCGGTCATCATAGTAAACCGACAGCTTGAAGTTCTTTTTCCGGATCATTGCTCCCGGGCCTAATGATGTTGGAATGAACGGAGCCTTCAAGACTAGCCCTGGGATCGGTTCCTTACATGTAGGCCCGCCGCCTCCAGCCTCGCAGAGTATCGTATCCTTTCCTGAAAAATCCCTTCTCTCTATAGCCTGATACATGCTTTTCCCGACCATAGTCGGCGGGATCACAATGCCGAGCATGTCAAGAAGAGTCGGAACTATATCTACTTCTTCTGCCAGTCCGTCATATTCAAGCCCCTTCCATTTTCCATCGGCATCGACGATTATCGCAGGGATATGAGACAGGCATTCGTAGAACGTCGGATTTTTGTGTGTAAGCGAGTAATCGCCGAGAAGCTCACCATGATCGCTCATGAAGAGAATTATGGTCTTCTTGCCTGAACGGTGTATTTCATCAACAAGCCTTCCAACGTTGTCATCAACATACTTTATCTGGCCCATGTAGTGAGCAATGGCATTCTTCAAGTCATCGTCTGAACATCTGTCCATCTCGGAATGGATTCTGAAGACCTCGTTCCTTACAGGCTGCCTGTCCTTGTCATAGCCTTTCACTGCCGGCGAGAATTCAATGTCGTCAGGAGAGAACATCGTATCATAGGGCGGCGGACAGCAGAACGCAGGATGCGGATCCTGATAGTTCATCCAAAGCAGATAAGGCTTTTCCTTGTTCCTTCTTATGAAGTCTATGCCCTCATCGGTGAGTTTCTGCGTTATGTTGAATCTGTGATTCTTCGGCAGAGTGAATCCAGAATAGGAATGATCATACCCTTCGATTCCATCGTAATTTCCAAGGCAGACTTCATCAAGTTCATCCCATACCTCATTCAGCTTGCTCCGTGTGAAGAGGTGATTCTTGCCGAACATGCCTGTGCGGTATCCATTGCTCTTCATTGAAGTGACAAGATTAGGTACGCGAGGATCAATTTCCGATCCATAATCACGATGGTTGTGCTCAGAAAAGTACGTGCTGGTTGCAAGGCTGCACCGGCTGGGGCCGCACAAAGGCGCTGCGCAATACATGTTGTTGAACTTGATTCCATCCGCTGCGAGCCGGTCAATGTTAGGAGTGCTGACATTCCTGTTTCCATAGCAGCCAAGATAGTCTTTCCTCAGCTGTTCAGGAACTATCATGACTAAGTTGTATTTCTGTTTCATCTCATCCATCATTCTGGCAATATAGAAGAAGTTGTCAAGCTATTCCATTGCAGGATTATCATTTCAATCCTGAGATATGCATGGTATAATCTTTGATACATAGAGGACATTAAATGGATCAAGAAAAGCTAGAAGATTTAATCCCAAAGCTTAAGAAACTGTTTGACCAGGCTCCTTGCGGAGTCGGGCTGTTTGATTCACATGGCTTCCATGTTTTCCTTAACCAGACATTCTTCAAGATGACAGGCTACTCCGAGACGGAATTGAAGCAATCAGGCAATAACCTTGACTGGCTGATCTGTCCTGAGGATCGGAAGTCAACGATGGATACGCTTTCCAACTTCTGGGATGCAGACAAACAGATTGAGGTAGAATACAGGATTGTCCAGAAAGACACAACGCACATCTGGGTCCGACTGGATATTTCAATGATCAGCGTCAATGGAATGAAGTTTGCCTTTGCATTCATTACCGACATCACTGAGGGCAAGACCAAATCCATCGAGCTGGAGATGATTGCGCAGAATTCCGCCGAGAGCATAAGCATCTTCAGAATCAAGGGCAAGCAGATGGCTCTGGAGTATGCAAACCCAAAGTTCTACGAACTTCTTGATACAACTCCTCAGCAATACCATGAGAATGAGAAGCATCTCATTGATGCCTCAGTTTCTGAAGAAGATTACAAAAGGACCTCAGAAGCGGTAAATGAGGCTATCAATACAGGGAAATCAGGAGAGCTGCTTTACTGATTCCGCAAGAATGATGGAACAGTGCTGTGGCTGGACCGAAGGTTTGCCGCAATCAAGCAGGAAGATGATGCATACCTTCTGGTTTCAACTGTCTCAGACGTCACAAGTCTGGTCAATTCCAAGCAAGAGCTTGCCCACAAGCAGAAGCTTTATCAGCTGGTAATCGACCAGCTCCATGCAGCGGTGTTCCAGTGGGATCACGCAAATGGAACTTACTACAGCTCTGAAGGATACTCACGCTATGCAATGAGCCGCATTTCTCCCGACCTTATATTGGCGAACAAAGGACCGGATGACATATACAACCATGATGATGAACCTGAGCTTTTAAGGTTCTTCAAGGCAAGCAAGGATGGAAGCCCATCAGCAGAAGCTGCAATAAGGATGAAGCTCATAGACGGGAGCTTCAGATGGTGCAAGCTAATCGGGCTCTTTTCCTATGATCAGAATGGAAGATCACTCAGAACCGTCGGCATCATAATCGACATAAACGAAGAGCGGGAAAAGAGCTTCATGCTCAGTCAGCTGATTGATGAAATACCCGGCGGCATAGCAATCTTCAAGGTCGGGCAGCTTCTGGAGTGCCCATACTTCAACGAAGGCTTCGGAAAACTCACCGGCTGGAAAGGCGAATAGCTTCAGCAAATGATCAGCAGGCATTCGCTGTTCAATACCTTGATGCCAGTCAATGAAGCCGCAGATTTCAGAGCAAGAATCAAGCTTATTGCTTCTGAAGGAAAGACGCTGAACCAGATACAGAGATTCATTAATAAAGATGGGAAGCCAGCATGGATACATATCTCGGCAAGCAAGCTCAGGGAAGAAGACGGAATACCGGTATACTACTGCATTTTCACAAACCCCAGCACGGAAGCCCCGCTTTACAAGGGAATCCT
>JAQUYU010000148.1 GCA_028691695.1 Sphaerochaetaceae bacterium
AGAGTCCTTCATGGGGCACCATGCATGCAGTACGTCTAGGAGGCATTCATATGGGAAAGACACTTGATCAGATAATACAGATGGCAGGCCGCATCGGCTCGTGCCGTGTGGCAGTTGCAGGCTCAGCCGACTCCGAAGTGCTGAGGGCAGTGACCGAAGCTCAGAAGCAGGGTCTCTGCACGCCGGTTCTGGTGGGTGAGCCTGAACGAACTGAAGCTCTTCTTGCCCAGCTCGGATGTAAAGCCGACGGATACGAAATCATTGAGGCATCTGACGGGCCTCAGTGCGCTGCCCGTGCTGTCGAGCTTGTGAGAGAAGGCAAGGCGAACCTGCTGATGAAGGGCATGATCAATACATCAGACATGATGAGAGCCGTGATAAGCCATGAAACAGGAATCCGCACTTCCCATCTTATAAGCCATGTGATGCTCTATCAGGTAAGCACCTATCCTAAGGTCCTTGCAGTCACCGACGGAGGGATGATTCCATGCCCGACTCTCGAGCAGAAGAAGGGGATTCTGGAGAATGCCGCTGCTCTATTCCAATTGCTTGGCTACACGAGCATCAACGCTTCCTGCATCTGCGGGTCTGAGGTGATGAATCCAAAGATCACTGCGATGACAGATGCGGCGACGCTGGCCGGGATGAAAGAGCTGTGGAAGAAGTGGAACATGAATGTCATAGGTCCTGTTGGATTGGATCTGGCAATCTCAAAGGAAAGCTGCGACCACAAGAGCTACAGCGAGCCCGGCTGCGGAGATGCCGACATCCTTCTTGTGCCAGCTTATGAAGTAGGCAACGCCCTTGGAAAGAGCATGACCTATTTCGCAGGAGCCCGCAATGCGGGAGTGGTTCTGGGCGCTGCATGCCCGATCGTCCTCGTATCACGCTCCGATGCTGCTGATTCCAAGCTTGCTTCGATTGCACTGGGTGCAATCGCTTCAGGCATGAAGTATAATTTTGATGAAGGGGAGAACAGCTGATGAAGAATCTTCTTTCTGGAAATGAGGCTGCTGCCAGAGGAGCGTATGAAGCAGGCGTTAAGTTCTGCTCTGCTTATCCTGGCACGCCTAGCACTGAGATCTTCGAGAACCTGGTGCAGTACAAGGACAGCCTTTACTGCGAGTGGGCTCCAAACGAAAAGGTGGCCGTGGAGTCCGCCTATGGCGCTTCGATAGCAGGAGCAAGCTCGCTGGCTGCTATGAAGCATGTCGGAATGAATGTGGCAGCCGATCCAATGTTCACTGCTGCCTACATGGGAACAGGCGGAGCAATGGTTATTGTGACAGCCGACGACCCTAGCATGCATTCCTCCCAGAACGAGCAGGACAACCGCAACTATGCAAGAGCGGCAAAGATCCCCATGGTGGAGCCATCCGACAGTCAGGAGTGCAAGGACTTCATGATCGAGGCATTCAGGATTTCCGCTAGGTTCGGCGTTCCTGTCATCTTCCGTACAACGACTCGTGTGTGCCATTCCAAGAGCCTTGTCCAGTTCGGTGAAAGGATGGAATCTTCGGTTGCTGAGTATCATAGGAATGCTTCCAAGTTTGTCTGCACTCCTGCCAATGCCCATCGCAATCATCCGATTCTTGAAAAGAAGCTTTCCGAAATCGAGCAGTATTCGAATGCCTCAGAACTCAATCGAGAAGAGATTTACAGCACGAAAGTCGGAATTGTGACATCATCAATCGCTTATGAGTATTCCCGTGAGGTGTTCGGAGAGGATGCGTCGTATCTGAAGATCGGGCTTTCATTCCCGCTTCCGATGGAAAAGATCAGGTCTTTTGCATCCAAGGTTGACCGCGTTATAGTCATCGAGGAGCTTGAGCCTTTCATTGAAGACCAGATGAAGGCTGCCGGCATAAAGTGCGAAGGCAAGAACATGATCGGCAATCTCTATGAACTCAACCCAGAACTTGTTTCTGAGCGGGTTCTCGGTCGCAAGGCAAGCTTCGTCACCTCGGATGTGACAGCCGTTGGACGTCCGCCGGCATTGTGCCCTGGGTGCCCTCACAGAGGGTTCTTCTACGTGCTCTCCAAGAAGAGCGATTACGTTATCTGCGGCGATATAGGCTGCTATACCCTTGGAAGCGCTCCTCCCCTTGGAGCGATGGACAGCTGCGTCTGCATGGGCGGAGGCCTTTCTGTGGCACATGGAATGGCGAAGGTGTTCGAGATGACAGCTCAGACTGGAAAGAAGGTTTTCGGAGTTGTAGGCGACTCGACCTTCTTCCACAGCGGCATGACCGGTGCCGTCGAGATCCTGTACAACAAGAGTTCGGTCATCCCATGCATCCTGGACAACAGGATTACAGGAATGACAGGTCATCAGGACAATCCCGGAACAGGGTTCGACCTTGAAGGCAATCCTTCGCCGATGATTGATATTGCCAAGGTTCTTCAGGCCTACGGCTATGAGAATGTGATTGAAGTGGATCCTCAGGATCTCAAGGCGATGTCCAAGGCAGTCGATGATGCGCTTTCAAGCAAGGTTCCTGCTGCGATAATCTGCAAGAGACCATGCCTGCTCATCAAGCGGATCAAGCATGAGAAGGGCATGTGCATAGTGAATGCTGGCAAGTGCCGCACCTGCCGCAGCTGTCTGAAGGTCGGCTGTCCTGCGATTGCCATTGTAGATGGCAAGGCGAAGATTGACAGCAGCCTCTGCACAGGATGCACTGTCTGCGCACAGGTCTGTCCGTTCGGAGCAATCGAGAAGGAGGCTTCAAGATGAACGATACCAAGAGCATTATCCTTGCAGGAGTAGGCGGGCAGGGTGCAATCCTTGTAAGCAAGGTCCTTACCCGCGGCCTTGTGGACGCTGGCTATGATGTGAAGATGAGCGAGGTTCATGGAATGGCCCAGAGAGGCGGAAGCGTATCGACTCAGGTCCGCTTCGGCACCAAGGTCTGGTCTCCGATTGTCGGCCGCGGCGGTGCTGACATCATGGTGGCTTTCGAGAAGATGGAAGCTATACGCTACTGCGAGTTCCTCAGGCCCGACGGGATTGCCGTGATCAATGACTACGAGATTCTGCCGATGACTGTCGCCTGCGGTGCTGCTGTGTACCCTGATGGCACGATAGAGGACATGAAGAAGCACTTTAGAACCGTGGTGATCGATGCCGCTTCGATTGCAAGCAGTCTTGGCAGCATCAGATGCATGAACATCGTCCTGTTCGGGGCGATGGTGAAATCCCTTAGTCTTGATTCGATCGACTGGACCGCTGTTCTTAAAGAAACGCTGGCCCCGAAGATCCTCGATATGAATCTTCTGGCCTTCAAGGCCGGATTGGAGGCCAGCTGTGATAAATAGCCTTATGCTGGATTTCGGTCGAAGAAGCAGCACGATTCGTGATCTCTTCGAGTACGGGAATGCACAGAAGAAGATTGTGGGCGAAGACAATGTGTTTGATTTCTCGCTCGGAAACCCGAGCGTT
>JAQUYU010000033.1 GCA_028691695.1 Sphaerochaetaceae bacterium
GATTATTACTATGTGCCGACATTCTACATTGATGGGAAGAAGGTTCATGAGGGCGCTGCAAGCAAGCAGATAATCGAAGAAGTATTCAAGCAGGCAATGGATCGCTGAATCAGTACCAGAGAGTCTTGTCGCTTCGGTACCGCGATGGAGTCACGCCCATTACTTTGCGGAACGTTCGTGTGAAGTAGTTCGAGTCCGAGAAGCCTGTGCGGTCGGAGATGAGCATCATCGAGAGGTCGGTGGTGCGCATCAGCATGCAGGCGAGTTCGATGCGCTTGTGGATCTGATACTCGACCGGCGAAAGGCCTGTGGCTTTCTTGAAGTAGCGGTTGAGCGTCGATGCGCTCATTGCAGCTTTGTCCATCAGCTCTTCGGTAGTGATCGTGCTGTCCAGATGGCTCTCGATGTATGAGAATACTTCAGCCAGGCGCATGATCTTTCGGTGGTCAGGGTTGGCTGCAGTGGAGTTCTCGTAGGTCCGGAACAGGAACACGAGGAACTGAAGCATCTTTGCAAATGCCATGGCGCGGCTTCCTGCGTTGATTTCCATGCTGTCTGTCTCTGCCATTATCGAGTCAAGCATCGGCATGATCTCCGCCATCTGCGATGGTGAAAGCTGAAGGAACCGTTCAGTCAGCGGGGTGTCGGTTCGGCAGCTTGGCTCGATGTAGAACAATGCCTGGAAGCCGGCCATCTGCCTGAGATCGAAGAACTTGTCCCCAAATAGCGATGGAGAGAATAGAATGTTGTACAGGACAAGGCCTTTGATGTCCTTGTAGCCATGCTCCATGCCTGGAGAAATCACGAATACGTTTCCCGGCCTGAGCTCGAACTCATGAGTCTTGCCGAAATGGATTCCGCTTCCTGCTGCGATGATTACCATCTCGTAGAAATCATGGGAATGAAGGGGATAGGCAAGCTCAGGGTCACGGCGCAGTATCTTGAGCGGGAATGAAGGGTCGTAGAAGTAATCATCAGAATATAGCTTGAGGTTTCTCATGACAAAATTGTGCTATAATTTGAGAGCTTTGTCAAGGCGGGCATTGATTTCCGGGTTTAACCTATCAATACAATGCGGAGGTGTGTTGTGAACCGAATGTTTGAAGAAGCTGTTCAGATGTATGCCGATCAAGGCTGTGATGTGGAAAAGGCTCTGGCTGTTGTCAGGAAGACGCCTGTTTCAATTCACTGCTGGCAGGGTGATGATGTTGGCGGATTCGAGCATCCCGGTGCCACGCTGGATGGCGGCGGGATTCAATGCACCGGAAACTATCCTGGAAAGGCTCGCAACATTGCTGAGCTCAGGACGGATCTGGAAGAGGTGCTGAGGATTGTCCCGGGAACCCACAAGGTTTCGCTTCATGCTTCATATGGAGATTTCGGCGGGAAGTTCGTTGACCGCGACGAGATCGAGCCTAAGCACTTCGATTCATGGATCGACTGGGCTGAACGCAACGGCGTAGGACTTGATTTCAATGGAACGTTCTTCAGCCATCCGATGGCAGCCTCGGGCATGACCCTTTCAAGCAAGGATCCGAAAGTCAGAGCCTTCTGGATCGAACATGAGAAGCGCAGCCGCAGAATTGCAGATTACATGGGATCCAAGCTTGGGATTCCTTGCATACTCAACACATGGATTCCTGATGGTATGAAGGATTCTCCGATGGACAAATACGGATACCGTAAGATTCTAAAGCAATCGCTTGACGAGTGCTTTGCAATCAAGTATCCCGCTTCACATATGAGAGATGCGCTTGAAACCAAGCTTTTCGGAATAGGGGCAGAGGCCTTTACAGTGGGCTCGCATGAGTTCTATATGGAATATGCCGCACGAAACGGGCAGATGCCATGCATGGACCTCGGTCATTTCCATATCGGCGAGGATGTGTCGGACAAGATAAGCTCGATTCTGCTGTTCCACGACGAGATTCTTCTTCATGTTTCCCGCCCGATGCATTGGGACAGCGACCATGTCGTGCTTTTCAATGACACAGTGCGTGATGTTGCCCAGGCTCTGGTGTTCTCAGGCAAGCTTGAGAAGGCCAATATCGGAATGGATTACTTCGATGGCTCGATCAACAGGATCGGCGCATGGGCGATAGGTGTTCGTGCGATGGAGAAGGCGCTTCTTGAAGCGCTGCTGTCTCCGCAGCAAAGACTGGTGAAGCTTGAAGAAAATGGCAAGGGATTTGAGAAGCTTGCACTGTCCGAACAGCAGAAGGTTCTTCCTTTCGGTGCTGTATGGGATGAGTACTGCAGAAGATGCAACGTTCCTTTGGAGAATGAGCTTGTGCCTGAAATCGAAGGCTATGAGAAGAAGGTTCTGAATGGAAGGAATTGAGCAGCTGGTTGAAACTTCAAGGTTATACGGCAGTGATGCCCGTTTTGTGCTACTTGGCGGAGGCAATACTTCGCTGAAGAAAGATGGCATAATGTGGATCAAGGCTTCTGGGACCCAGCTTGGGACCATCGATGAGCATGGGTTTGTCAGGATGTCGCTTGACAAGCTTGCTGCAATCTGGCTCAAGAGCTATCCTTCCGATACAAAAGAGCGCGAGGCGGCAGTTCTGTCTGACATGATGGATGCGCGCGTCGAGGGCGAGACTCTCAGGCCGTCGGTGGAGGTTCTGCTTCATGCATTTCTTCCGTTTGACTGCGTTGTCCACCTTCATCCTGCACTTGTGAACGGCATGACTTGCGGTCAGTCCGGGGAGACAGCATGCCGGAGTCTGTTCCCGGAGGCTTTATGGATTCCTTTGGTCAATCCCGGATTCATCCTTGCCAGCACTGTCAGAGCTGCTTATCTGAAGCGCAAGGAAGAGACCGGAAGCTTCGCAAAGGTGATCTTCCTCCAGAATCATGGAGTGTTCGTCGCCGGCGAGACATTCTCTGATATCAAGGGACAGTATTCGATCATCATGGACAAGCTTGCTTCTTTCGTTACGCGTCAGCCAAACTTCGAAGAGGTCAAGCCCAACAAGAAGCGCTTTCAAGCTGCCAGCGAGGCGGTATCCGAGTACTTCGCAAAGCCTTGCATCGGGATTCTCAACAGGGAGCTGTCCAACAGGCTTTCCAATTCTGATTCGTTCTATTCGATCAGCAGCGCCTATACTCCTGACCATATAGTATACAGCGGATTCAAGCCGCTCTGGATCGATGATTCGGTATTCAAGTCACGCACTCCGTCCGATTTGATCAAGGCAGCTTGCCTGGACTATGAGAAGGTCAACGGGGTGAAGCCCAAAGTGGTAGCTGTTCAGGGAACAGGGGCATTCTGCGATGGCGAGAAGTCCGCCTCTCTTTTCCTGGACACAATGAAGGTTGCAGCTTACACCGAGCCATTCGGCGGGCCGCATTTCATGGACGCCGATCAGATCGATTTCATCAGGCACTGGGAAGTCGAAAGCTACCGAGCCAAGGTTTCGGCTGCAAAATAGGCATTGACACGCCGGATGGCGTGTTTGCAAATAGTAATACTCCCGGTCAAGGCCGGGTAAAAGGAGACAAAAATGAAAAAAATCGCTTTGGTATTGATCGTTGCGGTTCTGGCATGCTCAATGACATTCGCACAGGGTGCCCAGGAAGCTGCTGGTGCAAAGGACAGCTTCGAACTCGTCATGCTTGTGAAGTCACAGGGCAACGGATTCTTCGATGCTTGCTACAACGGAGCCAAGGAAGCTCAGGCCGAGCTTGGAAACGTCACAGTCGAGTACATGGGACCTGCACAGACAACAGCAGAGGGACAGATTGAGATCATCGAAGGTCTTATCTCCCGCGGCGTTGACGGAATTGCAATTTCCGCTAACGATGCTGATGCTCTGATTCCAGTCTGCAAGAAGGCCATGGCTGCAGGAATCAAGGTCATCTCTTTCGACTCCGGCATCAATGCTGGCGGAAGAATCGTAGACCTTATCCCATCCAACACTTCTCTGATTGGACAGCAGCAGGTTCAGCTTGCTTCCGAGCTGATCGGCGATGCCGGACAGATTGCAGTTCTTTCTGCTTCTGCTCAGGCAACGAACCAGAATGCCTGGATCGAAGCCATGAAGGTCGAGATGAAGAACCATCCTAAGATGGAACTTGTTGAAGTCGTCTACGGTGATGATGCTCCGGATAAGTCATACAGAGAGACCAATGCTCTTCTGCAGAAGTACCCGAACCTGAAGTGCATCGTTTGCCCGACCACAGTCGGACTTCTCGCCTGCTCTCAGGCAGTGAAGGACGCCGGTGCAAAGGTTGAAGTCACTGGACTTGGACTTCCTTCAGAGATGAAGGGGTACATCCTTGACGGCACCTGCAAGCAGATGGCTCTCTGGAACCCGATTGACCTTGGATACACCTCAACATACATCCTCGAGGCTCTTCTGACCGGAAAGGCCACTGGCGCTGACGGAACTTCCTTCTCCTGCGGAAGAATGGGAACAGTCAATGTAGAGACCAACGGAATCGCCGTCATGGGCACACCGTTCGTATTCAACAAGGACAACATCGAGCAGTACGCTGCAATCTTCTAGATTGAAGAATCGCAATCATGCATCCGCCCTGTGGCGGGTGCATGGATTTGCCTCTTTCCAGGGAAGCATAAGGGATTGGCCCGATAAACCTGGATATAGGTGAATTCCTTATTCAAAACAAGGAGGAAAAGCTGTGGCAGAATTGATAACCATACGAAATCTGACTAAGTTCTTCCCTGGCATCAAGGCTCTGGATCGTGTCCAGATGACGATACGCACAGGAGAGGTTCATGCCCTCATAGGTGAAAACGGAGCCGGCAAGTCAACGCTTGTGAAGATTCTCACAGGCGTTTATACCCCAACCGATGGTGAGATCATGATGGAAGGCAAGAAGCTTGTCTTCCACAATGCCATAGATGCCCAGCAGCAGGGAATAGTCGCAATCCATCAGGAGGCGTCGATGTTCCCTGAGCTTTCGGTGACCGAGAACATCTACATGGGGCATCATCAGAGAGGAAAGAGCCATCTTCTTTCATGGAAAGAGATGAAGAGCAACACTAAGGCGCTTCTGGATCGGATGCAGCTGGATATTAATCCTGATACTCTGGTGAAGAACCTCAGCGTCGCTCAGCGGCACATGGTCGAGATCGCCAAGGCCCTCTCGCTCAACGCCAAGTGCGTTATCATGGATGAGCCTACCAGCGCTCTGACCAACAATGAGGTCGATGACCTGTACAGGATCATCAGGCAGCTCAAGGCGGAGGGCAAGGCGATTGTATTCATCAGCCATAAATTCGAGGAGATCTTCGATATCTGCGATTACTTCACAGTGCTTCGCGATGGCCAGTACATCGGCGAGGGCAAGATCAAGGATTCCACCCCGGACAAGATAATTCATATGATGATCGGGCGTGATCTTTCGACGATGTATCCAGCTCTTCCTTCTTTCGATCCGAAGAGTCCTGTGATTCTGAAAGTACGCGGGCTGTGCCAGAATGGAGCTTTCCATGATGTGAGCTTCGACCTCCATCAGGGCGAGATCCTTGGTTTCTATGGTCTTGTAGGAGCTGGACGCTCCGAAGTTATGCGTACTGTGTTCGGAATCGACCGCAGCGATGGCGGCACGATGGAGCTGTTCGGGAAGAGCTATAGCCCGCGAGGTCCTGAGGATGCAATGAAAGCAGGAATGGCTCTCGTGCCCGAGGACAGGCAGAAGCAGGGACTCGTCCTTGCGATGACGATAAGCAAGAACATCACGCTTCCTGCGATAACGAAGCTTTCAAAGAAGGGGTTCACTTACCGAAAGGCCGAAGAGGACTATACCGTCAAGCATGGCGAAGAGATGGAGATCAAGGCGGCAGGATGGCAGGTTGATGCCGATACTCTTTCAGGAGGCAACCAGCAGAAGGTTGTTCTGGCCAAATGGATTGGCACCGATCCGAAGATCCTGATCCTTGATGAGCCTACCAAGGGCATCGATGTGGCGACCAAGGCCGCTGTCCATGAGTTCATGGTGGAGATGGCTTCAAAGGGAAAGGCTGTGATTATCATCAGCTCAGAGCTTCCCGAGGTCATCGGAATGAGCAACAGAATAGTGGTTCTGCATGAAGGCACCCAGATGGGAGAGTTCAGCGGTGACCAGATCACCCAGGACAATATCATGAAGGCCGCCATCGGCGAGAAGGTGGAATGCAAATGAATGGAAAAACGGCTTTGAACAAAATCGGCAAGTGGATCGGAGGAAGAAGAGAGGCAAGCCTTGTCATCCTTCTGCTGATCAGCTGTCTTCTTATCGGCGTCATGTCGCCTGATTTCTTCAGCTCGACCAATGTCGATACGATCATCAATGACATTGCGATTCTGGCCATCGTGTCGATTGCCCAGTTCTTTGTCATTCTTTCAAATGGAATCGATATTTCGGTAGGTGCGATCATCGCTTTCTCAGGCATGGCCTGCGGCATGATCAACCAGGACCATCCCGGCACTCCGATCTTCGTCATCATTCTTGCGGGGCTCGGGCTTGGGCTTGCCATGGGTGCAATCAACGGTGCCCTGGTGGCTTACGGCAAGATTCCTCCAATCATCACCACTCTTGGAACCTGCAGCATATTCCGCGGTTCGACTTTCCTTCTTTCCAAGAACACATGGGTCACTGCTCATGAGATGACAGACGCTTTCAAGCACTTCCCACGCGGAAGGTTCCTTGGAATCACCACTCTTGTATGGTGTGCCTTGATAGTGATAGTCATCGCATATGTATTCTCCCGCTACACACGCACAGGACGAGCAATCTATGCAATCGGCGGCAATCCGACGGCGGCGAAGTTCGTCGGTGTTTCCGAATCGAAGACAAGGTTCATCGTCTTTCTGATAAGCGGTCTTCTCAGCGGGTTCGCCGGTTTTCTCTGGACAACCCGTTATGCTTCTGCCGTCAATGAAATGGCGAGCGGATTCGAGATGCAGGCTGTCGCTTCCTGTGTTCTGGGCGGAGTGAACTTCGCAGGCGGGAGCGGCGGAATCATCGGGGTGGTTCTCGGGGCTCTGTTCTTTGGAATCATCAACAATGCGCTTCCATCGCTTTATCTCAATGTATTCTGGCAGCTGTTCGTCCAGGGACTTATCGTTCTGATCGCGCTTATGGTCAACACTATCGTGGATGACCGGAAGGCGAGGAAGCTTCTTGCGCAGAGGAGGGTGAGCAAATGACTGATAAAACCAATAAGAAGCAGGATCTTGTAGCAGCATCGCGCCTTGTTGATGAAACAGGGCTCAAGAACCGTCTGATTGAGTTCTTCACCAAATGGGAAGTCCTTCTGGCTATCATATTCGTGCTGATGTTCATCGTTTTCGGAAGCATCACCCCTAAGTTCCTGAGGCTCAAGAATCTTCTGAATCAGTCAGGGACGTTCATGGAGAAGTCCATAATGGCTCTGCCGATGATCTTCATCATCATGTGCGGCGACATTGATATAAGCGTTGCTTCAATTGTTGCTCTTTCCGGTTTCGGAATCGGAATGGCAGCAGAAGCCGGTGCTCCAACCCCTGTGATAGTTCTTGTGGGTCTTGCAATCGGTCTGGTCTGCGGCCTTGTAAACGGCCTGCTTGTCACCGGTCTCAACATGCCTGCAATCGCAGTCACTCTTGCGACACAGTCGATCTACCGAGGTATCTCCAAGGGCGTTCTCGGCGAGCATGCATGCACCACTTTCCCAGAGAGCTTCCAGTTCTTCGGGCAGGGCACTCTGGGCGGCTCGCATATTCCGTTCTCGCTTCTTCTGTATGCTGTTCTTGCAGTGATCATGTACTTCGTCCTGCAGCGGACTGTCTACGGCCGCAGGCTGTATGCAATAGGAAGCTGTGCTGAGGCGGCAAGGTTCTCAGGAATCAAGGTGAAGAAGGCAAGGGTGATCAACTTTGCTCTGATGGGGCTTTTCGCCGGAATTGCGGCTGTGATCCTCGCTTCGAGAATATGCTCGGTCCGTTCGAATATTGCAGAGAACTATGATATGGAGACAATCACTCTCGTCGTGCTCGGCGGTGTTGCAATTACCGGTGGAAAGGGCACTGTGTACGGAGTAGTGATCAGCAGCTTCCTCGTCGGCTTCCTGAAGTTCGGCCTCACTCTGATGAAGGTCAACGGAACATACCAGACCATCGCAGTAGGAGCGCTCCTGATCATTGCAGTTCTTCTTCCAAGGCTGCTTGATATGTTCAAGGCAAACCGCAAGCTTGCCAAGCAGCAGGCTCAGGCTAGGCTCGAAGAGGCAGGGGCTGTCTCGAAGTAGCTTCAATGAAAGCAATTAACCTCAATGCCAGGCTTCGGTCTGGCATTTTTGTTTCTCAGCTCTGGGGGAGAAACTAGGATTGGCCAGATTTTTCTTGCTCACGGCCTTGTTTCCCTCTATAATTAGCCAAGATTTCATATCAATGAAGTCAATAGGAGTTTGCTATGAAGAAAATCTTATCAATTGCATGCATCATCATTGCATCATGTGCAATGCTGCTGGCCATGGGCGCTGGCGAGACCCCGGCAGATGAACTGACCGGAGTCGCAGCTTTGGCAAGGGACGGCGAGAAGCTTACCCATGATCAGCTCGTCTTGAAGGCGTCAGATGAAACCGGTGTTTTCAGAGTTTATGGAAACACAAGCCGGATCACGACTGCCGTTGAAGCTTTTGGAAAGCTTTACAATATTCAGATTGAGTCCTCGAACCTCAAGGATTCCGAGATCTATGAGAAGCTGGAGATTGAAATCGATGGCAAGATCAACGGAGCCGACATGGTGATGATCCAGGATGGAGCCCAGCTGAAGAGCCAGATGGTATCCACTGGCAACCTTGTGAATTTCGTTCCTCTTTCAGTGAAGGGATACGTTGATGCGGACGACCAGAATCCGCTGGTGCAGCAGTACATAAACAAGCTGTTCATCTGGAACAACAAGGGCGATTCAGTGAAGAATTTCACCAACGTCTGGCAGTTCACCGAGCCTGAGATGAAGGGCAACGTGATCTTCAAGAGCCCTGAGCTTGAGCAGGTGAACATGAACTTCCTGATCATGTGCACAAGCGACAAATGGGCTGGAAAGCTTGCTCAGGCCTATAAGAACCTCTATGGCAAGGACATTGATCTGGGATCTTACAAGAACGCAGGTTACAAGTGGGTTGCCGAATTCCTTGGAAACTGCACATTCATCAAGAGTGATACGACGATTGCCGAAGAGATAAGCCAGGACACCGCAGCCGGCAAGGCCGGACTGTTCGTCCTTTCGAAGCTTCGCTCTTCATCAGTGCTTTCAGACAACCTCACAGTAGGCGAGTATCGTGCAGTTGAGACTGGAACTGCAATCGAGCCGTTTGCCGGTTTCATGTATCCTATGTATGCGATGATCACATCGAATGCAACAAGGCCCTACACTGCAATGCTCTTCATTGAGTATCTGATGACAGCCGATGGCTTCCAGCCATGGGGAAAGAGCATCGGAGCCTATTCCGGAAACGGGAGTCTCCCTGCAAAGGAAGGAGATCTTCCTCTTTCGACATGGAAGGATTGCCTTGTCATGGAAGATCCTGACTTCATCCTTTCAAACTATGAGGATGTGTCTTCATTCGTAATAAAGAACCTCTAGACCGGTTCGTGGATTATTCAGCAGCGGGGAGCAATCCCCGCTGTTTTCAATGAGGTACCTGATGGCGAAAGATCAAGCAAAAGCACCACGAATGCTTTTTGGAAACAAAGTCGTTGTCTTCTTTTCCAAGCCGGCCAATGTGATACTTGTCGTGTTCTTCGTGCTGCTCTGCATGCTCACACTCTATCCGCTTCTCACTCTTGTGAGCGAGACGTTCACAGTGCATGCAGGAAGAGAGTCGATTGCAACCGGCCAGAAGCGTGGCACGCTTTCGCTGTACAGCTTCAAGAAGCTGCTGTTCACCCTTGACGATGGTGGAGAGCAGGGCTACAAGAGCAGCACCAGCTGGATTCAGTTCTATTCGCCGCTTTTCAATACGCTTTCCGTCTCGCTTCTTTCATCGTTCCTTGCCATACTCTTCGGCGGGGTTGTGGCATGGCTTGTGACGCGGACCAATATCCGGTTCAAGAAGTTCATATCAGCCGTATTCGTATTCCCTTACATCATGCCATCGTGGACGCTGGCGATGTTCTGGTCCAACTTCTTCAAGAACGTCAATGTCGGGCCTGGTACTTCAAATGGCATAATGGCCGCCGTGTTCGGCATAATGATGCCGGAGTGGTTCGTATATGGCTTCTTCCCCATTTCCATGGTCCTCGGTCTGCACTATGCTCCGTTCGCCTATATCCTGATCGGCGGAATCCTGAGGAACATGGATGCCAACCTTGAGGAGGCTGCTTCGATCCTGAAGACGCCAAGGTGGCGCATTGTTTCAAGAATAACGCTGCCGATCGTCATGCCTGCGATGCTCAGCACCCTGCTTCTTGTGTTTGCTTCGACTATGAGCGCCTATGCAGTTCCCGTTTTCCTTGGATCTCCTGTGCGCTACTACGTCCTTTCTACAAAGATGATGAGCCTGATGAGCACATACAAAGGGCAGGGCTACATAATCGCCTCGGTGATGATTATTTTCGGAGTCGTTATCCTTGCCATAAACCAGTCTTTCACTGGAAAACGCAAATCCTTTACTACCGTCACCGGAAAGAGCTCGCAGATCTCGCTTGTCAACCTCAAGAAGGCCAACTGGCCTATAGCACTTATCCTCATGATAGTGCTCGTGCTTCTTGCTATTCTTCCTCTGGTGAGCTTTGCCCTCGAGTCGGTGATAATCAAAGCTGGTGATTACTCGCTTTCGAACATGACCCTTGATTTCTGGATTGGCCGTAACCTTGATTACCTTGACCAAGGCGATGCCAATGGAATTCTGTTCAGTCCGAAGGTCCTGAAGGCGCTTGGAAACAGCCTGCTGCTTGGAATCTCCTGCGCTGTAATTGCAGGAACCTGCGGCGTGCTGGTCGGTTACGGTATAGTAAAGCGCAGAGGAACATGGCTGTCCGGGGCAGTGAACAACCTGTCGTTCTTCCCGTATCTGCTTCCGAGCCTTGCATTCGGTGCAATTTACCTGGCAATGAGCGGCAAGCTTCCTTTCATAAACGGGATGTTCGCGCTGATCCTCATCGGGTCTGTCAAATACCTGCCCTTCGCCTCACGCTCGGGTATCAATGCGATGCTTCAGCTGTCAAACGAGATCGAAGAGGCTGCTGTCATAGTCAATGTTCCATGGTGGAAGCGGATGACGAGGATAATCTTCCCGATTCAGAAGTCCAGCTTCCTCTCCGGGTATCTGCTTCCGTTCGTCTCCTGCATGAGAGAGCTTTCGCTGTTCACCCTTCTTGTCCCAACAAGCGACACCCTGCTTACCACGATGCTGATGCAGTACAGCGAGAAGGGGTGGGATCAGTTCGGTAACGCAATCAACCTTCTGATAATCATCGTGGTTCTGATTATTAATTTTGCCGTCAACAAGCTGACCGGCGCATCAATCGACAAAGGAATAGGAGCATAAAATGCCTGAAATCATACTTGAAAACATTACTAAGATGTTCGGAAAGACCGCAGCCGTCGACCATCTGGATCTTCTGATTCACAGCGGCGATTTCATAACGCTGCTCGGTCCTTCAGGCTGCGGCAAGACCACCACGCTTCGGATGATTGCCGGTCTTGAGACTCCGACCGAAGGAAAGATAACGATTGGCGACAGAGTTGTATTCTCTTCTGAGGATGGCATAAACATTCCGCCTAATAAGCGCGATGTGGGTTTTCTGTTCCAGAACTATGCCCTTTGGCCGCACATGACGGTGTATCAGAACATTGCGTTCGGGCTGGAAAACCTCAAGTGGTCCAAGCCTGACATAGAAAGCCGGGTTGCAGAGCTTCTTGCCCTTCTGAAGATCGAGCCGTTCTCCAAGCGCTATCCGTCGGAGCTTTCAGGCGGGCAGCAGCAGCGTGTTGCAATAGCCAGGACTCTGGCTCCGAATCCTAAGGTGCTGTTTCTCGATGAGCCGCTTTCAAATCTTGATGCAAAGCTCCGTCTTGAAATGCGAACCGAGCTCAAGCGGCTGCACTTGTCCACAAAGGCGACTTTTGTCTACGTTACCCATGACCAGCTCGAGGCAATGACGCTTTCTACAAAAGTCTGTCTCATGAAGAACGGCATCATGCAGCAGTATGCTCCTCCTCTTGAGGTGTACAGCCAGCCTGCCAATCTGTTTGCCGCTGATTTCGTCGGCAACCCTGCGATGAACTTCATCGATGCCAAGGCTGCCTGCCGCCCTGATGGGTCGGTCGGGCTGAAAGCGGACTCTTTTTCAGGCGTCTTCATGCCTGATGAGAAATTCAAGCTTGATTGCTCTGATGTGGTCATAGGCATCCGTCCCGAGTTCATCGGAATCCATGATGAATTCCAGCCTGGTCTGCAAGGTCTTGATGCAACGGTATATTCGAACATGCCTTCAGGAATGGAGACCACTGTCAAGCTCAAGGTCGGTGAGACAATCCTTACTTCTGTGATCTTCCGCGGAGTGGATTATCCTGTGGATAAGAAAGTGGGAATAAGCTTCCTTGGAGACGACATCCTGCTGTTTGACAAGGAATCAGGACTGAAGCTGGTTTCTGGCAGCTTGAAGACCGAATAGAAACGAAGTTAGGTTATCCTCTCGATTCAGGCAGGTCTTAATTGGATTTGTTTTTCAATATTGAATGAAATTTTATACAAATTTTCGTATATTCAGTTTACAAAGAAACTGAAAAGTTATATTCTCATGTCAATTTTACTTAATAGGAGAGCAACGCCCTATGAAAAAACTATTGACAGTTCTAGTTTTGGCGACGGCTGTGCTGGTTTGCCTGATGGCAAACGGCAGTGCAGAAAAACCTGACGACGGAACCGTGCGGATTGGAATCTCTAAGATTCTGTCGCATCCGGCTCTTGATGCATCTGAGCAGGGAATTCAGGATTATCTTAACTCACTTACTGATTATAAATTTACATTCGATCTTCAGAATGCAAATGGTGAGGCTTCCACTTCCAGCTCGATCGCACAGAAATTCAAGTCAGATGATATAGACTTCGCAATCGGAATCGGAACTCCAGTAGCTCAGGCCCTTGTGAATGTTTTCACTGACACCCCCGTGATTTACGTTGCGATCACCGACCCTGCAGGTGCAGGATTGACAGCTAGCAATACATGTGGAACAAGCGACCTCACACCGGTCGATACTCAGGTTAAGCTCTTTTCGGAGATTACCGGGGCAAAGGCCTTGGGAAATGTCTACACAAGTTCAGAGGCCAACGGCGTGGTACTGAACAAGATGTTTGAAGAGGCTTGCAAGAAATATGGCATCACGCCTGTGAGCGTGGCTGTATCCAATACTTCAGAGGTCATGCAGGCAGCTCAGACAATCATCGACAGGATTGATGGAATGTACATCACTACTGACAACGCTGTTATAAGCGCTCTTCCTTCCATTGCCGATGTATGCACCAAGGGCTCTGTGCCTCTGATGGCTGCTGATACTTCCAACTGCGAATTGCTTGATTTCACCATTGCTATGGGATTCAACTACTACAGTCTTGGTGTTCAGACCGGCAAGGTTATCGAGGGAATCCTCGGTGGAAAGACGCCGTCTGACTACGGTGCAGTGTATCTTACCGATCCGGCTGATTTTGAAACATGGATCAATCTGGACAACTGCAAGAAGCTTGGCATCACGATTTCTGAGGATCTGCTGGCCTCCGCTACCCATATCATTGAGAACGGACAGAAGACCAAATGATTGAAGGAATATTCGTAGATGGCCTGATATTCTCCATCATGGTGATGGGGGTTCTGATCAGTTACAGAATCATGGATCTCGCGGATCTTACATGTGACGGCACCTTCGCTCTGGGGGCTGCCGTTGCTGCTGTAAGTCTGAAAAGCGGAATGGGAATCACCGTTTCGCTTCTTTTCGCATTTGCGGCCGGCACCATTGGTGGGGTTGTCACCGCTTTGATCCACTGCAGGCTGAAAGTGCCAGGGCTTCTGGCTGGAATCCTCACCATGACGATGCTCTACTCAGTGAACCTCAGAATCCTGGGCGGGGCTAATCTGCCTCTGCTGAATGTCGAGAAATTCTACACGAAAATCCCGAAGCTTCTTTCTTTCCTGCCATCCGAATGGGCGTCGCTTGTCGGCACCATATTGGTGGCTCTTCTTGTGAAGGTTCTTTTCGATCTGTTCTTCCGAATGGATCTTGGGCTTTCCATCGGTGCCATGGGCGGCAACGAGCAGGTGGTGATTAGCCAGGGAATGAATCCTGAGACGTTGAAGATCATCGGACTCGGGCTTTCAAATGGTCTTATCGGCCTTTCCGGAGGGCTTCTTGCCCAGTACCAGGGGTTTGCTGATGCGAATCTCGGGACAGGAATGGCTGTTCAGGGTCTTGCGGCAATAATGATAGGGGAGTTCCTCTTCTCGAGCAACAAGATCTATCTGATCACGCTGAGAGCCATATGCGGTGCAATCATCTACAAGGCTCTGATGTTCTTCGGCAGGAAGTATGGGTATCTGATCGGCATCACGCCGAATGATTTCAAGCTTCTTACCGGTGTTCTTGTTATTCTTTCGCTGATGATTGCGAAGGCGCGTGGCAAGGCTTCTGATGCTGGAGCAAAGAAGAAGGCGATTGACAAGGCAGCCCATCAGCATGCCGAGGCTGCTACAGGAGATGATAATGCTTAAGATAGACCATGTTACTAAAGTGTTTTATCCCGGTACTGTAAACGAAAAGCTTGCAATTGATGATGTGAGTCTTCATATCCGCAAGGGTGAAGTTGTATGCGTCATCGGCAGCAATGGAAGCGGAAAAAGCACCCTTTTCAATCTTGTTTCCGGGACGTATCCAGTTACCAGCGGTAAGATTATTCTTGATGGAAAGGATGTGACCAGCAGTCCTGAGTATAAGAGGGCTTTCATCATAGGACGCATTTTCCAGGATCCTACCAAAGGCACGGCTGCGAACATGAGTGTCGAGGACAACATGATCACGGCTTCCCGGAAGGGGATGCGTGGGCTGAAGATCAGTCTCAACGACAAGAAGCGGGAGGAGTTCCGCGAGCTTCTCAAGCCAATCGGTCTGGAGAATCGTCTCAAGGACAATGTAGGTCTTCTTTCTGGAGGTCAGCGTCAGGCGCTCACCCTTCTCATGACAGTGCTGAGCAATCCGAAGATGATTCTTCTTGATGAGCATACAGCTGCTCTTGATCCAGGTAATGCCGCAACAGTAATGGCTCTTACTCAGAAGTATATTTCTCAGTACAAGCTCACTGCTGTGATGGTGACCCACAATATGCAGTTTGCCATTGAATACGGGAATCGTCTGATAATGATGGATGAAGGACAGATCATTCTTGATGTCAGCGGTGAGGACAAGCAGAAGCTTACTGTGGAAAAGCTTGTTGAAGTGTTCAAGAAGATCAAGAACAAGGAGTTCGCGTCTGACCGCGGTCTGCTGGCAATTTAGATTTCAAAACCCTCCAAGAGTTTGAAAGCATACTGGGATCGGATATTCTCCGGTCCCTTTTTTAATCTCTGGTGTCCTTGGCGTCCCCGTCGTCCTTGGAGTTGCTTTGCTCCTTGGCGTCCTTGTCGTCCTTGGAGTGCATGGTGTGGTCCTTGGCGTGCCTGTTGTCCTTGGAGTTGCTTTGCTCTATGTCATCCCAGTTGTCCTTGTAGTGGTATGCTTTTTTTGTGACGCAGAGGACTCGGAGGACGATGAACTGGACTCTGAAGACGCAGAGGACTCGGGGGACGATGAACTGGACTCTGAGGACGCAGAGGACTCGGGGGACGATGAACTGGACTCTGAAGACGCAGAGTACCCTGAGGACGCAGAGGACTCGGGGGACGATGAACTAGAGGACTCGGGGGACGATGAACTGGAGTAATTGGGGAAACTAGGAGATGAAAAAGGAAGGCTCTGGAATAACCAGAGCCCTCCAAATAAGGGGTATTTAGATTTGAGATTATCAGTTCTGCGGAGGGGTCATCCTCTGACCGCCTCTGTCACCCATTGATCTCATGCCGGAGCCTGAAGCGCTGTAGATCAGACTGGTCATTTCAATGCTCTGGGTTTCAGTGCCCATTGCAAGAGTGTAGGTAGCACCTTC
>JAQUYU010000149.1 GCA_028691695.1 Sphaerochaetaceae bacterium
GGCTTGATGTGCCTTTGGAGTGGAATCCTGCAATCCATGCCTACACTGTAGATGATTCAAGCGAAATCCCGCATCTTGCGAATGTCAACGAGAAGCTTCTTGTTGCCACAGCGCTGTTCAACGGGCTCGCCCGCAGCCAGGGGATGAGCCCCATCCTTCAGGAGATCCTCTCCGATTCGATATCCGACGGCTTGCCGGATCAGTACCGCAAGATCCAGGACAAAGTTATATTCACAGCTCCGGTGATGGATCTGCCTCCATATGAAACGATTGACATATTCGCAAGAGCGCTGTCGGAGAACTGCACAATCCGCTTTGACTACATCGATGCCAAAGGGCAGGCAAGCCAGAGGTGCATCGAGCCCAAGCGTCTGATCAACACATCTGGACGCTGGTACACAGTGGCTTATGACACCGATAAGAATGCCCTGAGGGTTTTCCATCTGGCCAGAATCAAGAATCCGGTGCTGGAGAGCGTGGCATACGTTCATGATCTTGAAGACCAGCTGGAGTCGTTCATAGGATCGGCCTATGGGATGTTCAAAGGCACAGAGGTGCATGATGTCACGATCCGCATCACAGGCGATGCAGCCAATTCGGTCCAGAGCCAGATCTGGCACAAGGATCAGAAGATTGTAGTCAGGACCTCTGCATCAGGCACGCCATGCCTGGATATAACGGTTCCTGTGTCAAGCTATGAGGAGATTCTATCAAAGGTGCTGTCATTCGGAAGCAGCGCCTATCCGCTTGCCCCTGAGCAATTCGTCCGGATGTACAAGGACGAAGTGCGGAGGATGGGTGAATGAAGACCCGCAGCAACCTTCATACTCATACCACATACTGCGACGGGCGAAACAGCATGGAAGAGATGGTTCAGGCGGCCATTGCCCTTGGGTTCAGGTCGCTTGGATTCTCAAGCCATGCATACACAGGTGCAAGCTACGATGTCTGTGGAATCAAGAAAGACCGCATAGACAGCTACTTTGCAGAGATAGACAGCCTTCAGAAAAAGTACGAAGGTCAGATCCGACTGTACAAAGGCTTTGAAATTGAAGGCTATGTCCCATTCATAGACCCGCGGCTGGACTTCAGCATCGGTTCGATCCATGTGTTCCAGACACCGCTCGGACTGAGGGAAATAGACAACACCCCGGAAATATTCCAGTCAGCAATTGATGCCTTCAAAGGCAATGTCTGGCAGCTTCTTGAGGGGTATTTCGAGGATATGGTCCGTTATGCATGCACATCGGAGTATGATATAACAGGTCACTTCGACCTTGTTACAAAGTTCATTGAGAAGCATCCGATGTTTGATGATTCAGATCCTCGGTACGTCGACATGGCTATATCGGCCATAGACCGAATCTGCCAGAAAGGAAAGATCATAGAAGTCAACACAGGTGCTATCGCACGGGGCTACAGGAGCTCTCCTTATCCCGCTGCCTTCATTCTCCGAAGGATCCTTCAGGACAAGGCACCTGTCACCATATCATCTGATTGCCACAGAGCATCGGCTCTGGCTCAGTCGTTCGATGAAGCCGAGGACCTTCTGAAATCCATCGGCTTCAAGGAGCAGGCTGAGCTTACAGACTCTGGCTTCATGATGACAGCGCTTTAGCTTGCACTCTGATCGAACTGGCTGTTGTACAGCTCGGCATAGAAGCCGCCCTGATCAAGGAGCTGCTGATGCGTGCCTTGCTCGATGATGTTGCCATCCTTCATAACCAGGATAAGGTCTGCATTTCGGATCGTCGAAAGCCTGTGGGCAATTACGAAGCTTGTTCTGTGCGCCATGAGCTGATCCATCGCCTTCTGTGTTATGAGCTCGGTTCTTGTATCAACCGATGAAGTGGCTTCGTCGAGAATCAGCATTGGGTTGTTCTGAACCATTGCGCGGGCTATGGTCAGAAGCTGCTTCTGACCGGCCGAGACTGTGATGTTTTCCCCAAGCACAGTGTCGAATCCCTTTGGAAGCGTCTCAATGAAGTGGAATATCCCGCAGGCTCTGCAGGCCTTTTCAAGCATGTCATCGGTGATCCCCGTGCGGTTGTATACGAGGTTCTCCCTGACTGTGCCATCGAACATCCATGTATCCTGGAGCACCATCGAGAACATGTCATGGACGCTCTCTCGCTTCATGTCTGAAATCGGGATGCCGTCAATGCGGATCTGGCCGCTCTGGATATCGAAGAACTTCATCAGAAGATTCACCATCGTGGTCTTGCCTGCTCCTGTGGGACCGACGATGGCTACTTTCTCTCCAGGGGTAACATGTGCGGAGAAATCCTTTATGATGACCTTGTCTGGGGCATCCGGGTAGCTGAATCTGACATGGTCAAAGACCACATCGCCTTCGACTGGCTGAACTGCAGCGGATTTGGCTGACTCATCCGGCATTTCCTTTTCCTGGAGGAAGTCAAACACCCTGTCCCCGGCCGCAGCCGCGCTCTGCAAGTTGGTCATTCCCTGTGCAATTGTGGAAAGCGGGGAAGTGAACAGCCTTACGTACATTATGAAAGCGACGATTGTCCCGATCGTGATCTGCCCATTGATAGCCATCACAGCTCCGAGAATGCATACAGTCACGTATCCAAGGTTTCCAATGACGTTCATAAGCGGCTGCATCATTCCTGACAGGAACTGGCTTTTCCAGTTGGCATCATATACCGCCTTGTTAAGGACCTTGAAGCTGGAACCCGTCTTCTCCTCCGCCCGTGAGATTCTCACTGCATCATGGTTGGTGTATGTCTCTTCGATGAATCCGTTGAGCTCGCCAAGGTTCTTCTGGCGGCTGATGAAGTACTTCTGCGAGTGCTTCATTATTACAGACATGAGGAGGAACCCGAGAAGGGTGACGAGCACGGCAGCCAGAGCAAGGTGCCATTCTGATATGAACATCATAAGAAGGCAGCCAATGAACTGCGCCACAGCGCTTACCATCGAAGGAAGGCTGTTTGCAAGCGTCTGCTGAAGCGTGCTCACATCATTGGTCACACGGCTGAGGATGTCTCCATGCGAGGCCGTGTTGTAGAAGCTCATCGGAACTGTGTTGATCTTCGCCGAAAGGTCGCTTCTCATCTGCCGTGAAAGATCCAGCGTGATAGTAGCCATTATGTAGTGCTGGACAAACATGAACAGCGAGCTGAGCCCGTATATTATCAGCAGCCCTGTCGCAACCGAGGCGATTCCCTTCAGATTGATTTCTCCGAACAGCGATCCTGATATCAGGTCGGTGATCCGGCTTATCTGATTAGGACCGACTATCGTCAGCACTGCACCCAGCGCTGCAAGCACAAGTGCAATGATCCCTGGAATCTTGAATCGGCCGGAGTAGGTGAGAATCTCCTTCATCACCCCTTTTATTCCTCTCTTGCTCTTCTCAGGCACTCTCATGCCTTTTCCCATCATTGGCGGCATAGTCTATCTCCTCA
>JAQUYU010000034.1:0-12366 GCA_028691695.1 Sphaerochaetaceae bacterium
CCTACGCAACTCTCAATCTGGATAAGATGCTTGCTGATGCGGGTCTTACCCTTCCTGAAGAGCTTTCGCTTTCTGCTGACATCGGCGTGAACGGCCTCTATGCTGGATATGCTTACATCGATGCAGCTGGAAATGATTCATGGTATCTTCCTCTTGCTACAGAGTCCACAACTCCTTTCGGGCTGACAGTCGGTTACAAGGGATGGAGCCTCTATGCTGCTGCCGGTCTTGAGACCGATAAGAAGTCCTTCGGCGTTTCCGTTCAGGGAACAGTCACCGATGGTGTTGATGTTCAGGCTGCTTATTCTCAGGAAGTCAATGCAGTCAGCGCTTCATTCGGCGTAGATGTTGCAAAGCTTGCTTCTCTTGATTTCGCTCTTTCTGCTGGTGCTTATGCCGAACTCTACTTCGATGATATGTCCACCAACAAATATGTCGGCGGTCTTACTGCTGGATTCGATGCCCTTAGCGCTTATGCTGAATTCATCTCTGATTCCGGATCAATGAGCCTCAACGGCGGTGCTGGATACAAGTTCAACAAAATCTTCAGTGCTGGAATCAGCGGCGGAGTCGGTGATTTCTCTGATGCTGCCAACACCTGGTCAGTCGGTGGTTACGCTCAGGCCTCTCTCAGCGGAGTTGCAACAAGACTCACTGTCAGCAACAAGAAAGTCGAGGTCAGGACACAGTTCAACTTCTAGTCTAAGCTTTCATCATAATGAAGACAAATGGGCTCTGCCGTCGGCAGGGCTCTTTCTGTTTCAAGATGCATCATTCACTTTTGTCTGCTTGCCCACTGTGATCATTGCTCGATGACCGATGCGGTCGGTGCTTCCATCCGGGTCCATTGGTGTCCAAGCCGCTCGGTACCCCTCGGTCGAAAATAATGGGTCGGTCGAAAATAATGGGTCGGTCGGTGCTTCCATTCGGTTCCATTGGTGTCCAAGCCGCTCGGTACCCCTCGGTCGAAAATAATGGCTCGGTCGGTGCTAACAGCTGAGGGTGAAAGAAAAGCCCCCTGGATCTGGGATTCAAGGGGCACGATTCAGCTGTGAAGGGGAATCAATTGCTTCCCTTCGGATACTTGGCATCGAATTGGGCAAGCTGATTGATCAGTGCATTGGGATTGCTGTATTTCATGCTTCGGTTCCTGTTGAACACACAATAGAGAATCGGTGAGAGGAACAGCGTCATGAATGATCCTGTGAGAAGACCTCCTACGAAAGTAAGGGCAATCGGCTGCATTGAGCTGGAACCTTCTCCTGGGAAGAATGCCATAGGAACCATTCCAAGCACTGTGGTAAGGGTTGTCATCAGGATTGGCCTGAGCCTTGTCCGTGCCGCCTCCATGCAGGCCTGATAGATCGGAGTCTTCTTGCGTACAAGCTGATTGATGGAATCAACCATCACTATGCCGTTGTTGACAACCACTCCGATGAGGGCAATGATGCCGACAATTGAATACAAAGTGAAATCCTGACCTGCCCAGATATGAACCCAGACTACGCCGATTATCAGTGTAGGTATTGTTGCGAATATAATGAACGGATCGATCAGCGATTCGAACTGGGCCGCCATTACTGCAAATACAAGAAGCAAAGCCAGAAGTATGATTGTGATCAATGTCCCGCCATAGTCGGAGTACTGTGTCATGTCCCCTTCCATTGAGATTGTCACTCCATCGGGAAGAACAAGATACTGATCCAGGGCGTTCTGGACTTCATCAGTTACAGTGCTGGATGAGACTCCATCGGAAACGTTCGCCGTGACGTGGCTGACTGTTACCTTGTCCTCTCTTGTTATCGTCTTCGGGACAGAGGAGTATGAGAAGTCGGCGAGGCTGTCAAGCCTGACATTTCCACGGGTTGTGGTGATAAGCAGCGATCCGATGTCTTCGAGCGAATTGAACTTCTCCTCATCAAGCTGGGCCACCAGCGAGTATGTCGTGTCGGTGCTGAATGTGGACAGTGTCGTTGCCGTGACTCCATTGAGGGCCTGGCTGACCGCCGTGTAGATGTCCTGTGCAGTCACTCTGTAGACATCTGCCATTTCCTGATTGATCTCGATATCGAGCTTTGGCGCGCCGTCTGCAAGATCGCTGGAAAGGTCTATTGCATCCGGGGCATGCTGATTGAGAATTGCGATGATCTGATCTGCAGCTTCCTTGGCCAGATCGGTATCCTCGCTTCTTATTGCTATGTCGATTGCCGATGAGCTCATCGGGCCTCTGCCTGCGCTGAATGCCCAGGTCGCATCGGGATTGTCGTTTTCATTCAGAACCTGGCGGATATAGCCCTTGATGTCGGAAGCTGTGTATTTCTGCTCTTCCAGATTCGGCATTGCGATTTCTATTGTTCCGCTGGTGCTCTGGATATCAGTGCTGATGCTTGTGAAGCTTCCATCCGGGAGAGCCGAGCGGACAAGGGATTCTACTCTGAAGACCTCTTCTCTTGTCACGGACTTGTTTGTCCCTGAAGGCATGGAAAGGCTTACCGAAACAGAATCATCTGCATTCATCTGCGGCGTGAGGCTCATCCCGATGTTGCCTACGAACATGAGGCTGAAGACGAGGAGCAGGGCAATAAGAACTACGATAAGGAGCTTGTGCCTTAGACAGAACCCAAGCGTTGCTGCATAGGCATTTTCAAGGCCGCGCTCAACCATGGCGCAGAAGTCGTCTATGCTTCGGAGAACTATCCATTTCAGAGGCTTCTGGACTCTTGTGTTGATTCTGAGAATGCTTCCGCAGAGGGCTGGAACCAATGTGATTGACACAAACAGGGAAGCCCCCAGTGCAATGCAGACTGTCAGGATCAGATCCTGGAACATCATTCCGATCTCGCCTAGGCTTGTCTTGTAGATGATAAGCGGTATGAAAACGCAGATTGTTGTAAGCGTAGAAGCGAGAATTGCATTCGTCATGTTCTGGCTTCCGAGGATCGCCGCCTCGACGCTGCTTTTTCCCTGCTCACGGAGACGGTAGGTGTTCTCTAGAATGACTATCGAAGCATCGACTATCATTCCGATTCCGAGAATCATCCCGCTCATGCTCATCGTGTTGACCGAAATGCCCGCCACCGACATGAGAAGCAAAGTGATGAGGATTGAAATCGGCATCGAGATGGCGATGATGAATGTGGTCTTGATGCCCCTGAGAAACAGGAAGATGATAGCTGCGGCAAGAATGATTCCAAGATATGCACTCTGATATACCTCGTTCATGGTCGAGGTGATCATCGTGGTTGAATCACGCTGGATGGAGAGGTTAACATGCTCCCCGGCCTGTTCCTGAATCGATGGAAGGGCATTCCGGATAGCCTGGGCTACGGTTGCTGCCGTGCTGTCGCTGCTGTTTGATACGCTGAGCATGATGACGCTCTGGTCATCGATGTAGCTTTCCCTGAAGCTCTGCGAGCTCTCGATTGACAGCGATGCGATATCCGAAACTCTGATCTCGTTGTTCCCGACCGTGCTTATAAGCGTGTCGAGGATCTGGTTGGAATCAGTGTATCGTCCATCGATTGCGATGGTGTAATCCATTCCTTCCTGGGTCAGCGTGCCGCCCTTGCCCTGAACGTTTGTGCTGGAAATGGCATTCACGATGTCAGTTATCGAGAGTCCATACTGCTCCAGTTTGTCGGGGTCTATTTCAAGCGTGTACTGCTTGCTTCCGAAGCCGCGGACCTCGACTTCTTCCACCCCGTCTATTCTGAGAAGAAGGGGAGAGATAGTGTCTTCGGCTATGCTGTAAAGCTTTTCAGAAGTGTAATCGCCGCTTACGGAAAGGTTCATGATCTCGGATGACGTGCTCATCGAGTTGAAGTTCATCACCTCAGGGGTGTCTGCCCAGTCAGGCAGCGATCTTGTTACGCGGCTGATTGCCGAGCTGACATCGTCAGCAGCTTCATCAAGGTCCGTCCCATATGAGAATTCAAGGGAAATCTGGCACCTTCCGTCCGAGGATTCGCTTGTCATTGACTCCAGTCCGGATATTGAGCTCAAGGCGCTTTCAAGAGGCTCGGCAACCTGGCTTTCGATTTCCTCCGGACCCGCATCATTGCAATCGACAGAGACCGAGATGACTGGCATCGATACGGAAGGGTAAAGGGAAACCTGCAGGTTGGAAAGCAGCATCGCCGCAATGATCAGGATCACTGCATAGATCATCGTGATCAGAACAGGCCGCCGGACAGATAATTCACTGATTTTCATCTTCTTCTCCTATACGATCTTGACGGTGCTCTGCTCGGCCACCGTTCCTGCTGTGATGACGATGTCGCCATCGGAGAGCCCGCTTGTCACGACTGTCTGGGAATTGCTCGTCTCGCCAGTCGTGATTGTTCTCTTCACGGCTTTCGAATCATCGATCACATATACGTACTGCTCATCGGAACTGGTATTGATGGCTTTCTGCGGAATTGATATGCAGTTGTCAATGGACAGGGTCTGTATATCCATCTTCACATACATTCCTTCGATCAGTATCCCGGATGTGACTGAATCGAACTCTGCAATGAAAGTCCAGTCATCGGTATCGATAGCATCTTCTTTTTCAGAAATGATGGCATCAAAAGTTTGTCCAGAATAGACTTCGGTTGTGAATGAGGCTTTTGTGCTATCGTTTATAACCGAGTAGTACTTCTGAGGAAGATGAACCTGAATCTTCAGATCTGAGTCCGGCTGGATTGTGACCAGTACTGTGCCGGAGCTTATCTCCTCGCCTTCAATCACATTGACGTCGGTGATCCTGCCTGATGCAATGGCCTTGATCTCGACTTGGTTGTAGACCGTTCCCGGCTTCGATGGATCGACGGTGCAGATTGTGTCGCCTTCGTTCAGGTAAGCCCCATCTGATGCCTTGAGATTCTTCACCGTCCCTGCGATTGTCGATGAAAGGGTCTGTGATTTTGTCTTGTTCGTGACGATTCCGCTTGCCGAAACTGTTTTTGTGAATGTCCCTGGTGCAACGGTCATGGCAGAAACGTTTGTGGCCGATCCCGTATTCTCCGCCTGAGCAGGCATCGTGATGCTGCTATCTGGGGATGAAGAACTGTCAGCGTATTTCAGGTAAATCGCTATGGCAAGGGCGATGCATACAGCAAGCAGGACTATTGTGATGATTCTGTCGAATGTTTTCTTTCCGTTCATATATTTCTCCTAAAGATAAAGTTCATCTGCATCCATGCCCAGCTTGAGGGCCAATGTGCAGATGCCGACTGTGTAATCGAGCTGATTCTGAAGAATCGCTATCTTGCCCTGATAGACGGATTCAACAGCGTTCTGAAGGTTGAGATATGTCTCGTTTCCCTGGTCGTATGCCGACTGGGTTAGCTCAAGCGTTTCCTGCTTGAGGGTCTGCGCCTTCTCGAGGGATGAGGATTTCCGGAGGCAGCTTTCGATGTTCTCATAGCAGGTTTCGATTTCATTCTCTGCATCTGAAATTGCCAGTTCCTTGCTGTTCTTGGCCTGCTGGATTTCTTTCTGAAGATTATCGAGGTTCACTGTAGTGGCCGAATTCTTGAACCACTTTGCGGTAGGAATCGAAAGGCTTACGGATGCTGATATGCTGTCTGTTGCGCGTAGATTCGATGACGTACTGTAATTCCCGTTGATTCCGACAGAAATTGAGACCGAAAGGGTGGGCGAAGTGGCCGAATGCAGGGCACTGTCATATGAGAGCTGGCTTGATTTGACATTGAGCTCGGCTTGCTTTACGGTTGTGCTTGAAGCAATTCCAGCCTTGAAATCATCGATTGATCTGATCTTCTTGAGCTCCAGAAGTGAATCAAGATCGCCATAAGCCTCAGAGCCGATATAGGATTCAAGATTGTCCTGAGCGGTCTTTTCGGAAAGGACCGCTTCTTCAAGGTTCTGCTCTGCGGTGTACTGCGCCAGCTCGCTTTGCTTCAGGGTCAGCTGATCGGCAAGACCGCTGTCGTATTTTGCTTTCTCTGATTGGTAAGCTGCCACTGCCTGGTCCAGGGCGGACTGAAGGCTCTGGACATTCAGTCGCTGAGCAGTAAGGTTCCAGTAGAGCGTGATGGTATTCTGCTTGACTGAAAGCTCGGTTTCATCAAGCGACAGCTGGGCAGACGAGACTGAAAGGGTCCTGGCGGACTTCGAATACTCATCGCCATCGAGGAATGAGAAGCTCACTCCGATGCCCAGGCTTGCGCCTGCGCTGAATGATGGACTCTCAATCAGGTTTCCAGAAGCATTCACTCCCGCTGTAAGAGATAGACCAGGCAGTCCATCGTTGATCTGCTCGGTGCGCTTGGCCTCTTGGACACCAAGCTGCGCGTTCTGTGCAAGAAGACTGCTTTGCAAGGCGTATTCTGTTGCCTGCTCCAGCGTCAGGCCATCCGCAGCTGCGAGAAGCTGTGCAACCAGAAGCAATGCAAAGGCTGCTATCAAGGCTTTTTTTGATTTCATAAGATAAAGCTCCTATATTTTACTCAATATAGAAGCTTTATTTGCTTGTTCCATGACAGGTTGGTGTATAAATATGAGTTTCAGCTGTTTCCTTTCATGCTACCATGACATTGACGCCACGACCGAATCTCCCGATTGGACTACTGTCAGGCTGCCGTTGTGAAGGCGCATCACCTGCTGGACTATTGAGATGCCAAGCCCATTGCCTGAGCTGTTCCGGCCCTCATCGCCGCGTTCCCAGATGTCAAGGATGTCACAGTCCTTAGGCAGGGTTCCTCTGTTTCGTACTTCAATGCGCTTAGGTCCTTGGTAGTCGATGAAAACCATGTCATCTGATGCAGAGAGGGCATTGCTGGCAAGCTCGTACAGGGCAAGCGTGATGAGCTGGGCGTTTGCGCTGATCTGTGTCTGGTCCCCTGAAAAGCATAGCCTGCTGCCCTTCTTGTCGAAGGCAGTCTTCAGCGTTTCCGATAGAGAGGAGGCAGGGAAGCTTTCAATGACTGGCTCTTTGATGCTGTCCTCCAGATTCGAGAACGTGGACATCCGGTCAAGTCTGGCTGAAAGGATGGCAAGTTCGATCCTAGCTTTCGAGACGGTATCCAGATTCGTGGGGAATACTCCATCCGCCATTCCCTCAAGCAGAAGCTGTATTGATGCAACAGGAGTTTTCAGATCATGGGAAAGATTGCGCAGCCAGCTCTTGCGGGCCTTCTTGGTCTGCATCAATGATGAAAGAAGCCTCATGATTGAATTGTTGATTGATATCTGTTCCATCGTTTCTGCTTTTGGAAGCTGGATTTGATCTGTTTCTGTCTGCGAAGCTATTTTAAGCGCAGACTCCATTCCGTTTGTGTATCGCTGTGCCCTGCGGCTGATGAAGAATACTGCAACTGCTGCTATCAAGAGAGAAAGGATCGCTGAGAATAGGAGAATCCATCCGAATCTTTCGAATATCGTGCGTGTAAGAAGATAGGTCTGAGGATTGTATGTAAGCACATCGACGGCCAGGATCAGCTTGTCACCCGTTCTGAATTGGATTATTCCAGTGACCTGGTTTCCCTTGACATCCTTCGGAATCCTCAGCCTGATGGTTTCACTTGCTACTTGAAGGATTCCGTCCTGCGAATTAGTCTGGATTGTCCAGACTGGAAGAGTCATCATCTGGTCCTTGAATTTCTCTTTGCCCTGCCTTTCTTCGTTGTGGGCATACTTGGTGATCAGCATCTTCACTTCGGTTGTCTCTGCATCCGAGGCTTCAAGGCTTGGAAGGCCCTCTCCTGTCCTTGAAAAGCCATATGATGCAATGATCTCGCCTGTTTCTGCATGGAAAAGAAGCCCGCTGACCTTGTCGTTCGTGCTGGCCTGCTCATAGCATTCCGCCATGAGGCTTTCGATGTCATAGCTGTCCGTAGCGAATGATTTTGCCAGGGATTGGGCATAGTCTTCGAAGACGCTCTTCTCCCAGCTTCTTGATCTCTGGTTCAGGAATGCCGTAAGGATGGCAATCTGAATCAGAAGCGCAGCCATTACCACTGCCATGATTGCAAGGAAGCTTTTCATCTGCCCCTTGTGGATTCTCGCTTTCATTGCTGGTCCTTCTTTCCTGCGAATCTGTATCCATATCCGCGGATTGTCTCGATCCAGTTCCCCGAAAGCTTGGATCTGAGATTCTTTATATGGGTATCGACGATTCTCTCATAGCTTTCATAGCTGTAGTCGAAGCATCTTTCCAGTATCTGCTCTCTTGATTCCAGCTGACCGTAATTTGTTATGAGGTATTCGAGCACTCTCCATTCTGCTGCGGTGAGGGTTATCGCATCGGAATTGATTGCAAGATAGTGCCTGTTTGTGTTGAAATCCATCTGGTTGCCGCAGCTGTCCGTCCATTTCATGCAGTTTGCTGCGGGGCTCTCTTTTTCCTTGAGCTTGATTCTCCGCATTACGGCCTCAACTCGCAGAACGAGTTCCTTGGGGCTGAAAGGCTTTGTTATGTAGTCATCCGCACCGAGCTCGAATCCTGTGATCCTGTCGCTTTCATCTCCTCTGGCGGTCATGAATATTACAGGAATATCCTGTTTTTCCCTGAGCTGCTTGACGAACAGGAAGCCATCGCCATCCGGAAGCATCACATCCTGGATAAGCAGGTCAGGCTTCCTTGCCTGTATGGCTGAAGTGGCTGTCTTCAGATCGGGGTATCCGTTTGCTGAGAAACCGGAGAGCTGAAGGTATCTTATGACTCCATCAAGGAGAACCTGGTGATCCTCTACCACATAGATGATGCATTCTTTTTCGTTGGACATTTATTGTCTCCTGCTTTGCTTGTTCTGCGACCTGGCTGTTCCAGACCCGATAATAACAATAAATCACACAGCAGGCGCAAATAATCAACCTTTGGGCATTATAGTGCACACAAAAACCATATTCGTCACATAAACTACAAATATCTTCTTTGAAATGATAAGGAATCAGAATGGCTCGCCTGTGAATCTGTATCCGTAGCCGCGCACCGTTTCGATCCAGACAGGGCTGGTCGGCCCGATCTTGCTTCGGATGTTCTTCACATGTGAATCCACAATCCTGTCATAGCATTCGAGACCGTAATCGAAGCAGTGCTCGAGGATCTGAGCTCTGGAAACAACTACTCCATTGTTTTCCATAAGATAGGAGAGAACCTTCCATTCCGCAGCGGTGAGGATTATGTTCTTCCCGTCTACTACTAGGACATGGGCGACCGAATCGAATTTCATGATTGATTTCCCGTTGGAGAACTGCATTCCTCCTGATTTCATTATGACGCCGATTTCCATTCTCCTGAACAGAGCATGGATTCTGAGCACGAGTTCCTTGGGACTGAACGGCTTGGTGATGTAGTCGTCCGCTCCAAGCTCGAATCCTATGATCCGGTCGCTCTCGCTTGTCCTGGCCGTCAGGAACACGACAGGAAAGGAATGACCCGCCTTGAGCTTCTTTACAAAAGAGAAGCCGTCGCCGTCAGGCAGCATGACGTCCTGAATGAGAAGGTCCGGCTCGCAGGATGATATCGCATGCTGGGTATCAGAGAGTGTACCGAAGCCTTTTGCATCATATCCCTCGAGCTTGAGGTACTGGCATACTCCATCTCTTATAGATGGTTCGTCTTCGCAAAGGTAAATCGTTTTCATAGCTATATGATTACAATGGATTTGGGGGTTCAACAAGGTGATTTTTTCGTTTTTCATAAAAAAACACCTCGCTTACACAAAGCAATCACAAATTGCACAAATATAAGGCACATAAGTGATTAAGACCTACATAATTGCTTTAGATTATTACATCCACACTTCATTTGCACTCCATATTTACTACAAAAAACACAGTTATTGTTGATTCATCGATTTGAAACAGAAAGGACGGCGGGAGCCGTTCGAAGGAGAACAAAATGAATAAGAAGATCATTACAATCCTGGTCGCCGCAACGATGATTGCATCAGCGGCATTCGCAACAGGCGCATCTGAGGATACTATAGTATTCAATGCAGCCAACTCGATGGCGGACAGTTCCTCCACTTATGTAGCTGGAACCCATGATCTGGTATGCCAGAGCCTGGATGTCAATGGAAACGTCGTTTCCGAGAGCAGCCAGACCGTCACGGTCTCGAAGAAGACGGCTGATGGCTGGTACTTCAATGAATACGCCCAGGGCAGCGACATCATGAGCCTTGTGGCAAGCGTGTATGATGGATTTGCCTTCACCCCGTTCGAGGATGGAATCGACAGCAACTTCGTCGATTACGAGCTCCAGGGTCAGGAGACCGTAGATGGAAAGACCTGCAACGTGCTTGCAATCGATTATGCCCTTGATCCGGCTCTGCTTGCCTACAAAGCGCATTTCTCAGGATCTGAGGATACAATCGGATATGATTTCGATGATGATGACTATGATGGAACAGTGACTGCTGTTGCATATGTCGATTCTGAGACTTCAGCTCTTGTGAAGCTTGTTCTCAACTGGGATATCAACGGCCAGTCGATCGTCCAGACCAACAGCTATTCAGCTCAGGGCAATGCATCAGTCCCATCGCAGATTGCATTTGATGTCACTGATTCTCAGTACTCCAATGGAATCGTCAAGGAATCAAGCTACAAGATCGTTGATACTCTTTCCGACTACACAGAAGTCGGTCAGTTCACCAGAACAAGAAGCTAGTTGATTCACCCGGTTCTATTCCCACGAAGCGGCGCAGCGAGAACTGCGCCGTTTCTGTCGTTTGCCCAAGCGAGCTTGTTTTTCATTTTGCAAAGAGGTCGAAGCAGAGCTTGACCAGAAGAAGAGCGACCACGACCAGCATCATCGGGCGGACGATCTTCACATCCGCTTTGATTGCAAGGCGGGAGCCGATGATGTTGCCTAGGATGGAGAAGAGGGCGCATGGAATTGCTATCGAGTAGACCACCCGGCCGTTGATGATGAATGTGATCAGTGCTCCGAGATTGGATGCGAGGTTGACCATCCGGGCGTTGCCGCAGGCTTTCTTCACATCGATTCCGACAAGCATCACGAATCCCAACTGATAGAACGTGCCGGCTCCAGGTCCGTAGAATCCATCATAGAATCCTACTGCCAGCCCGACTGCTGCCGAGATGATTATTACTGTTGCCTTTGACCGCTGCCTTGAGAACTTGCTGTAGTCCTTTTCAATCAGTACAAGCCCTCCGATCACCGGGGTGGCGCATAGCAGGATGATTCCGAACACCTTGTCGCTTATGAGCATTGCGCAGCGGCTTCCCGCCGAAGACCCTGCAAGTGCGCAGACGAAGGCCGGGATCAGCGAAACCAGGTCATAGTTGCGTGTCCTGATGTAGTTTGCCGAGGCTGCGACGCTTCCTACGATCGAGCTGAACTTGTTGGTTCCGAGTGCGTAGGATCCTGGAAGTCCGAATGCGGAATAAGAGGTCAGGCTCACCAGGCCTCCGCCGCCTGCTATCGAATCTATGAATCCGGCGAGGAAGATCAGCGGGCAGAGGGCGTAGAGAATATTGAAATTGATTGCAATGCTTTCCATGACAGCCTTGATTCAAAGAACCTTGAATGAAAAAGCCTGCCGTTTCCAGCAGGCTCAATCGTTGCAGAAAAGCTTCTAGAAGAAGCTGTACATGAATGACAGCGAAAGCTTTCCCTTGCCCCAGTCCTTAGGCAGGAGAAGCGCACTGTCCTGATTCTCTGCTCCATAGATGTATTCCGTTGGTATTGTGTAATCAGCTCCGAGAAGAAGGTTGTCGATGATCAGATCCGCTTTTACTCTCCAGTTGACGTGAGAGGCTAAAAATCCTTCGATGAAATCCTCTTTCCCTGTATTCCAAAAGCGCGGAGAAGTCCATGTTCCGTCATCATATGCGAAAATGATATCATCGGTCTGGATTCCAGCACCGACCCTCAGTGCGCCAAGGTCAATCTCTGCAGTAAGGTTAAGATTGCCTGCTCCATGGAAATAAGATACTTCTGGATGGAAGGCAAAGTTTGCCTTTGCTCCTGCTTCAAGGAAAAGCAGCTTCACCCTTACTTCCGGTCCTAGGGAAATCTGGCCGATGTCGAACTTCTGGGCCATTTCGCTCGAAGTCTGAGCGGTGGCCAGGTTGGACCCGATGACTATGTCGAATGGTCCTGCAAATACCATTGCAGGAATGAAAGCTGCTGCTAGCAGGATTGCAATCAATTTCTTCATATTAACCTCTTGAATGTTCTTTGATATTATACAGAACAATCAGGGAAAAGCAAGGTTACTTCTTTCTTTTTCAACACAGCCGGTTACTATTCACACCCTAGCCAATAGGAATCCGGATTTCAAATCAAGCTTAGTGATCAGCAGATCATATCAGACCGTTCAAACCGTCTTAACCGTCCAAACCGTTCAAACCGTCCAAACCGTCCAAACCGTTCAAACCGTCCAAACCGTT
>JAQUYU010000034.1:12466-16017 GCA_028691695.1 Sphaerochaetaceae bacterium
TAGGAATCCGGATTTCAAATCAAGCTTAGTGATCAGCAGATCATATCAGACCGTTCAAACCGTCTTAACCGTCCAAACCGTTCAAACCGTCCAAACCGTCCAAACCGTTCAAACCGTCCAAACCGTTCAGGTCGTCTAGGTCGTCTAGGTCGTTGATAAAAAACGCAGGGGTGTGAACAGTAATGATTCATCACTTTGAAATTGAATTCTGGCCAATCCCTGATTCTTCTTCCCATTGGTTCTGCCATTTCCCTAAATAGGGAAATTATCATGCCAAATACTAGAAAAGTTCCCGAAATATTCAGTTCAGGCAGTTCGCTTCCAGTTCGGTTAGATCGGTTAGTTTGGTTAGATCAGTTGGATCGGTTAGATCGGCAGTTCGTCTCCAGTTCGGTTAGATCGGTTGGATCGGAAGAAACCGAAAGAACTGGGAATCAGAGGAAGCGTGAAAGGGCAGTGTTGAATTGGAGAAAGTGCGGACAGCGTGGCCGGGCTTGACTGCTTCTCGGAAGGCTGAATTGGCGTTCTTCTTTTTGAGACGATGAGCAATATTGCCGTGAGGCAGAACTTGAGCAATGCGCTGGCGAGCAGTCAGGGATTGGCCAAAACCAATAGAAATACTGCATGGAAGAGAATAATCCCCTTACGGTTTACAGATTGATTCTTTCTTTTTCAGCACAGTTCGCTTGCAGTTCAAACCAATGCATTTCCGAGGGCCTGGAACCAGGGCTCAGAGACCCACGTCCATCCGTACTACGCGGCGGGCAGCGCACTCAGAACCGAACATTATGGCTTCGGATAGAGATCCGCCTGAGGCAAGAGTGTGGGTGAGCCCTGCAGTGAACACATCGCCGCAGCCGGTGGCATTGACCGGATTCTTCACGTACTGGGCAACTGGATACCATGTCCCGAAATCACCATTTGATGCAAAAGCACCTCTCGATCCGCATGTTATGACCATCGTTGCTGCATACTGCGATGCTTTGGAGCGGACCATCGATTCGAATTCGGAATCCGAGGCACCGGTGATGCCGAAAGTCTTCTCGAACTCCTTGCGGTTGGGCTTGACTATCGTCGGATGGAATGGAAGGCAGCCCAGCAGGTTGGCGCCGCAGATGTCCAGGACCGTTTTCTTGCCAAGCTCGGAAGCTCGAGCGACCATGTCCGGGAACAGCGATGGACTGTAGCCAGGAGCCTGGGTTCCGGCGATGATCATCCACTCTATCTCAGGACGGACGATCTGCTGCTCGAACAGCGTGCGGATCTTGTTCTCCACGTCTGGCGAGCTTATAGGGGCTGCTTCGCATGTGAACTCAGTCGTGCTGCCCGAGTCGGATTCAAGGGCGGTGACGCATGTGCGCATGGGCCCGTCACTGAGGGCATATGCCATCTCGATGCCCAGCTTCGAGCATTCGGACTGCACTTCGGAGAACCTGTCACGTCCAAGGTGGCTCAGGTACACCGGCTTGTCGCCGAGAAGGCTCAGGATGCGTACAAGGTTGAAGCCCTTGCCGGCTATCTGCTCATTGTGCGCATAGGCGCGGTTCACATCATCCTTCTGAAAGCTCTTGTAGAAGAAGCTCTGCTGGAAAGTCGGGTTGAGGTTTATTGCAAGAATGGTGCTCATGGCTCAAGCTGGAGAGCGATCTCCGTCCTTCCTTCGAATTTGCGGTAAGTCACGCCGCTTCGGTCGAACATGAACTTGGAGGCCTTCACCGAATCTGAATCAGGGTATTTGTCCTGAAGATAGATGATCTCCTTGATTCCGCTCTGAATTATTGCCTTTGCGCATTCATTGCATGGGAACAGGGCAACATAGAGCCTGCATCCGGTCAGGTCCCGGCTGATGCTGTTTAGAATCGCATTGAGCTCGGCATGACAGACGAACGGATACTTGGTCTGAAGCGCGCTTCCCTCGCGTCCCCATGGAAGGTCGTCGTCGCTGCATCCGCGTGGGAAGCCGTTGTAGCCGACCCCGACGATTCTCTTGTCAGAATTGACAATGCAAGCCCCGACCTGAGTGTGCGGATCCTTGCTTCTCTTGGATGAAAGGACGGCGACTCCCATGAAGTACTCGTCCCAGCTGATGTAATCGGTTCGCTTGTCCATCGCAATCTCCTTGGGAAGGATTTTACCACACTTCAAGCCGGATGTCCTGTTTATTGTGCAGCCTTGAAGCCTTTTCCGGATTTGTTTTGGCCAATCCCTCATTCTTCGTCTTTGTCCTTCTTGTCCTTGATGTGGCTGGAATGCCCAGATTGCGGCGTTGTTCCGTTCCATCTGGATCAGGACAGCCTTTCTTTGTGATCCGGCGGCGTAACGCTTCTTCGGGCGATTTGCTTCGCCTATTGATTCCGATGTCAAAACTGTATTACCAAATTCCCAGCAAACCCTGCTGAAAATGCGGAAAAGACGCATGGATCACTATGTCTGATGCCTGGAGTGGAATCAAATCGGTGAGATGATGAATCCATGCTGGATTATTTGATCAAGAACGCACTCGTCCGTGACGGATCAGGCATCACTGACCTTTCTGGAGAGTAATGGTTTTTCATTGCTTTATTATCAGGATGATAGTTTTATCTCAAATAGAAGGATAAAATCTCAAAATGAGAATAGAGGAGTGGCAAGTGATTAATGACAGGTTAAAAGCCATTAGGCATGCGGAAGGATATTCGCAAGCATTATTTGCAAAGAAACTGGACTTGCCTCAGAATACTTATTGCCAATATGAAATTGGCAAGCGGTCCATTCCGGATGTTGTTAAAATCAAGCTGTCTTCTGTCGAGGGCATCAATCTTCATTGGCTGCTTACTGGTATGGGACCAATGTATCTTCTTAGAAGTGATGAAACCGTCGAAACTCGAGGCTGCCTTGATACCTTCTCGGATTTTATGGCAAATCCGATGTCTTCTGCAAGGTTTCAATCGGATGGCTGCTCGGAAGATGCCGATCAAATCACTAAATATGCTGCAAGAAGATATTCTCAAAGCACTAACTTCTCATGGACGAGGATTAAAGGCGACAGCATGGAACCAACACTGCATGATGGTGAGCAGGTAGTGTTTGCAAAGGGGGTTGTTTCAGGGGATGGAATCTACGTTCTGTCAGCAAGCGGAAATCAGATTGTGAAGCGCCTTGAGTTTAATCGCATTTCTGGAAAACTTAGGATCATCAGTGATAATCCAAAGTATTCGACCTCGGTGGTGGATCAAGAAAGTCATCCTGAAATAGCAATTCAAGGGAAGGTTGTCGTTTGGGTGCATGAAGAGCAATGAGCGTCGTTCGTCAAGGAGGAGTATGGCTGGTGATTTCAAATGGGTGAAGTTTTCTGATATTGATCTTCACGATATTTTCTTTGATTCTTTGAAAGCAGACTATGAAGAATTCTCGGACTGGTATCAAAGAAAGAGTAGTTCTGGAACACAAGCCTTGGTTTCAAAAGATGAACAGGGAGTCACATCATTTCTATATCTCAAAGAAGAATCTGAGGAAATATTACTATCCGATGGAAACCTTCCTCCAACGCAGCGAATAAAGATCGGGACTTT
>JAQUYU010000035.1 GCA_028691695.1 Sphaerochaetaceae bacterium
GGAAGCATGAGGGCTTCCTAAGTCAATTCAGAACAATCACTGAAGAGATTCAAGCGATGTTCGCAAGCGCCGAGAGGCGCATGAGATTTTAGGAGAGAACTTAAGTAGAAGTTCCCCGGAGCAATCCGGGGGAATTATATGATGGAGAGTTCGATCCTGGCTCAGAACGAACGTTAGCGGCGCGTTTTATGCATGCAAGTCGAGCGGTGCGTGGCTTCGGTCACGCATAGCGGCGGACTGGTGAGTAACACGTGGATAATCTGCCTTGCAGTCTGGGATATCCCATGGAAACATGGAGCAATACCGGATGCGAAGCCTCTGGCGCTGGCCGGGGGCAGGAAAGGGGCCAAGGCCCTGCTGCAAGATGAGTCCGCGTCCCATTAGCTAGATGGCGGGGTAAAGGCCCACCATGGCGATGATGGGTAGCCGGCCTGAGAGGGTGAACGGCCACATTGGGACTGAGATACGGCCCAGACTTCTACGGGAGGCAGCAGCAAAGAATCTTCCGCAATGGACGAAAGTCTGACGGAGCGACGCCGCGTGAGCGATGAAGGCCGCAAGGTTGTAAAGCTCTTTTCGGGGGGAAGAATAATGCCGGCAGGGAATGGCCGGCGGATGACATCAACTCCGGAATAAGGTCCGGCTAACTACGTGCCAGCAGCCGCGGTAACACGTAGGGACCTAACGTTGTTCGGAATCATTGGGCGTAAAGGGCGCGCAGGCGGCATCTCAAGTCTGGTGTTAAATGGTCGGGCTCAACCCGATCATGCGCTGGAAACTGGGATGCTTGAGTCCAGGAAGGGATGCCGGAATTCCAGGTGTAGGGGTGAAATCTGTAGATATCTGGAAGAACACCGATGGCGAAGGCAGGCATCTGGCCATGGACTGACGCTGAGGCGCGAAGGTGCGGGGAGCAAACAGGTTTAGATACCCTGGTAGTCCGCACAGTAAACGATGTGCACCAGGAGTCGGGCAGCAGTGTTCGGTTCCGTAGCAAACGCAATGAGTGCACCGCCTGGGGAGTATGCTCGCAAGGGTGAAACTCAAAGGAATTGACGGGGGCCCGCACAAGCGGTGGAGCATGTGGTTTAATTCGATGGTACGCGAGAAACCTTACCAGGGCTTGACATATCCTGCGATGTGGCCGCGAGGCCGCAGCCCTTCGGGGGCGGGATACAGGTGCTGCATGGCTGTCGTCAGCTCGTGCTGTGAAGTGTTGGGTTAAGTCCCGCAACGAGCGCAACCCCTGCCATCTGTTACTAACAGGCAATGCTGAGGACTCAGATGGAACTGCCAGTGACAAACTGGAGGAAGGTGGGGACGACGTCAAGTCATCATGGCCCTTATGTCCTGGGCCACACACGTGCTACAATGGCCGGTACAGAGCGCAGCGAGGCCGCGAGGTCAAGCGAATCGCAAAAAGCCGGTCTCAGTACGGACTGGAGTCTGCAACTCGACTCCACGAAGTTGGAATCGCTAGTAATCACGCATCAGCATGGCGTGGTGAATACGTTCCCGGGCCTTGTACACACCGCCCGTCACACCATCCGAGTCTGGGGTACCCGAAATCGCCAGCCTAACCGCAAGGGGGGCGGTGCTGAAGGTACGCCAGGTAAGGGGGGTGAAGTCGTAACAAGGTAGCCGTACCGGAAGGTGCGGCTGGATCACCTCCTTTCTAACAAGAAAGGCCGCTCCGGACTCACAACCGGAGCAAGAACAAGGACGTTGTCCAGCAGGTGTAAGTCCTGCAAACAAACAAAATTGCCTTCATGTGATTTTTTCCCTTCTCTTCTTTAATGTCTCTGTTTGATTGGGACTGTAGCTCAGGTGGTTAGAGCGCTTGCCTGATAAGCAAGAGGTCATAAGTTCAAGTCTTATCAGTCCCAATAGATTTTTCACATGACGCCGAGGCAGGAATGCCGGAGCTGACAGCGAAGGGATGGAAAGAACAATATGGTCAAGCGAAATTAGGGTCCACGGAGGATGCCTAGGAGCCGCCAGACGAAGAAGGACGTGATTAGCTGCGAAAAGCCGGGGGGAGGAGCCAATATCCCATGATCCCCGGGTGTCCGAATGGGGTAACCCGCTGGTCTGGATGATCAGCACCCGGAGCAGGAATACATACTGCCCGGGGGAGATACGCAGGGAACTGAACCATCTAAGTACCTGCAGGAACAGAAATCAATTGAGATTCCCCAAGTAGCGGCGAGCGAACGGGGAAGAGCCCAAACCGGGAGCGTGCAAGCCTCAAGGCGTTGCGTTCCCGGTGTTGTAGGCGCCGCGGGGCGTGCTTGAGAGCGCCCGCAGGGTAAGAAATCGCATCGGCAGGCGAACGGTCCTGGGAAGGCCGGCCAGAGCGGGTGAAAGCCCCGTAGCCGAAACTGATGCGACCCTGGTGCGGAGTGCCTGAGTACGGCGGGGCACGAGAAACCTTGCCGGAATCCGGGGGGACCACCCTCCAAGGCTGAATACGTGGCGGCTACCGATAGCGCATAGTACCGTGAGGGAAAGGTGAAAAGGACCCCGTGAGGGGAGTGAAAGAGAACCTGAAACCGCGGACCCGCAAGCGGTCACAGCCCGAAAGGGTGGTGGCGTGCCTTTTGTAGAATGAGCCTGCGAGTTTTCGCATGCAGCGAGGTTAAGGGATAGGAGTCCCGGAGCCGAAGGGAAACCGAGTCTGAACAGGGCGACAAGTTGCGTGCGGAAGACCCGAAGCCAAGTGATCTATCCTCGGCCAGGTTGAAACCGGAGTAAAGTCCGGCGGAGGACCGAACGTAATTCCGCTGAAAAGGGATGCGATGAGCTGAGGATCGGAGTGAAAGGCTAAACAAACTTGGAGATAGCTGGTACTCCCCGAAATAGCTTTAGGGCTAGCCCTGCGCGGACTGTCACGGAGGTAAAGCACTGGATTGGCGAGGGCCCTTCACCGGGTACTGAGCTAAACCAAACTCTGAATGCCGTGATACAATACGCGGGAGTCAGACGGCGACTGCTAAGGGCCGTCGTCAAAAGGGAAACAGCCCAGACCGTCAGCTAAGGTCCCTAATGCATGCTGAGTGGGAAAGGAAGTAAGATTGCGAAGACAGCCAGGAGGTTGGCTCAGAAGCAGCCACTCCTTCAAAGAGTGCGTAACAGCTCACTGGTCGAGTAGTCTTGCACCGATAATCCAACGGGGCTAAGCATGCAACCGAAGCCACGGCGCAGTCTATGACTGCGGGTAGGGGAGCATTCCGTGTACGGAAGAAGGCCAGGCGGAAGCCTGGCTGGACGGGACGGAAGAGAGAATGCAGGCATGAGTAACGAAAAGACAGGTGAGATCCCTGTCCGCCGAAAGCCTAAGGTTTCCAGGGTAAAGGTAATCTACCCAAGGGTTAGTCGGCCCCTAAGGCGAGGGCGAAAGCCGTAGCCGATGGGAAGCGGGTCAATATTCCCGCACCTCTTGACGTTTCGATGGAGCGAAGCATAGGGCGAAGCGCGGCCGGTGAACGGAATCCGGTCCAAGCGTTCAGCCGTTGAGCCGCACAGGCAAATCCGTGCGGTGAGGCGAGGCGCGAATGCGAGCTTCCCTACGGGGAAGCGAAGCGCGTGCAGCCGTCGTGCCGGGAAAAGCTTCTAAGGCAAGGCGTCAAGGGACCGTACTACAAACCGACACAGGTGGGCGAGCTGAGAATGCGAAGGCGCACGGAAGAATTCACGTTAAGGAACTCGGCAAAATACATACGTAACTTCGGAAGAAGTATGGCCGCGCGAGCGGTCGCAGAGAAATGGCCTAGGGAACTGTTTACCAAAAACACAGGTTTATGCGAACCAGCAATGGGAAGTATATGGACTGACACCTGCCCGGTGCTGGAAGGTTAAGAGGAGCGGTCAGAGCAATCGAAGCTGCGAATTGAAGCCCCAGTAAACGGCGGCCGTAACTATAACGGTCCTAAGGTAGCGAAATTCCTTGTCGGGCAAGTTCCGACCCGCACGAAAGGTGTAATCATCTAGGCACTGTCTCAACGTGAAATCCGGTGAAATTGAAGTTCCGGTGAAGATGCCGGATACTTGTGGTTAGACGGGAAGACCCCGTGAACCTTTACTTCAACTTGACATGGAAACTCGGATCAGCATGTGTAGGATAGGCGGGAGACTGGGATCCGTGGCCGTCAGGCTGCGGGGAGTCGCTGGTGAAATACCGCCCTTGCTGTTCCGCGTCTCTAACCCAGGCCGTGAATCCGGCCCGGGGACAGCGTCAGGCGGGAAGTTTGACTGGGGCGGTCGCCTCCTGAAGGGTAACGGAGGCGCGCGATGGTCACCTTAGGATGGTTGGGAATCATCCGGCAAGTGCAAAGGCAAAAGGTGGCCTGACTGCGAGACGTACAGGTCGAGCAGGTACGAAAGTAGGTCTTAATGATCTGGCGGTAGCGAGTGGAAGCGCCGTCACTTAACGGATAAAAGGTACTCCGGGGATAACAGGCTGATCTTGCCCAAGAGTTCATATCGACGGCAAGGTTTGGCACCTCGATGTCGGCTCATCGCATCCTGGGGCTGGAGTAGGTCCCAAGGGTTTGGCTGTTCGCCAATTAAAGCGGTACGCGAGCTGGGTTCAGAACGTCGTGAGACAGTTCGGTCCCTATCTGCCACAAGCGTTGGATGTCTGAAGGGGTCTGCCTTTAGTACGAGAGGACCGAGGTGGACGAACCTCTGGTGTATCAGTTGTCGCGCCAGCGGCAGGTGCTGAGTAGCCACGTTCGGAAGGGATAACCGCTGAAAGCATCTAAGCGGGAAGCCCTCCTTAAGATGAGACATCCCCTGGCCCCCGAGGCCAGTGAAGGAACCAGAGAGACTATCTGGTCGATAGGCCGGGAGTGCAAGCGCTGCAAGGCGTTCAGCTTACCGGTACTAATCATCCGTCAGGCTTGACCATATTATCTTTTCCATCCCAGAGAGAGATCTGGGGCGCCTGCCCTGGACGCAAGGATTGATCCTTGCTTCTGGATGCAGGCCGGCCCGGTGGCCATAGCTGAGCGACAATACCCGTTCCCATCCCGAACACGGAAGTCAAGCGCTCACACGCCGATGGTACTGCATTGACTTGCGGGAGAGTAGGACGCCGCCGGGCCCTTTTTTTGCCCTTTTGCCCCTCCGAATCCCATCCGGCGGGCCTCGTCCCGTCCTTTCAACATCCTGGACGCAGGCAGCTTCACATGATGCTTCTGCCGAACTGCCGAACTAACCGAACTGCCGAACTAAGCGAACTGCCGAACTAACCGAACTGGAAGCGAACTGCCGAACTAACCGAACTGCCGATCTGCCGAACTGGATATTGCAGTAAGAATATGGCATGGCTTGAACTTTGCAGTCAATTATGGTTTAGTGAGAAGAATCGTTCTGCTTGCAGGATGAATATTGGGAGGACAGCATAGTATGCGGATTGCTTTGAAGAATCTTGTTAAGAACTATGGGTCGCTCCATGCTGTCAGTGATATTTCTCTTGAGATTCCTCAGAACAGGATCTTCGGCATCATCGGCAAGTCCGGTGCAGGAAAATCAACACTGGTGAGGATGATGAGCCTTCTTGAGAAGCCAGATGCTGGAAGTGTCTGGTTTGATGACCGTAGAGTGGATCAGCTGGAGAAGAACGAGCTGATAGCTCAGAGGCGGAAGATAGGGATGATATTCCAGAACTTCAACCTGTTCTCTTCCAGAACTGCAGGAATGAATGTAGCTTATCCACTTGAGATATGCGGAATAAGCAAGCAGGAAATTGATGCTAAGGTGAAAAGCCTGATGGAGATTGTCGGACTTGGAGACAGGATTGATGCTCCAATAAGCACACTCAGCGGAGGACAGAAGCAGAGAGTTGCAATTGCAAGAGCTCTTGCCAATGAACCGGAGATACTGTTCTGTGATGAAGCAACCAGCGCATTGGATCCGCAGACTACAAGAGCAATACTGGATCTGATAAAGAGTCTTCAGAAGAAGATGAATTTGACTGTGGTCATGATCACGCATCAGATGGAAGTGGTCAGAGACAGCTGCAACTTTGTGGCTGTGCTTGATGAAGGCCGTGTGGTGGAACAAGGCGCAGTGACAGAAATATTCTCAAATCCGCGAAGCAGCGTGACCAAGGATTTCCTTGCTCACTTGATGTCGGTAGCTTCGACAGAAGATGCAGAGGCCGAGAAACTTGTAAGATGGTCAAGCAAGGGCGGCCGCTATACGCTTAGATTCAGGGGAGGCATGACAGATACGCCAGTGCTGAGCCGGCTGGGCAGGGATCTGCCTGTTGAGGTGAATATCAGGGCAGGCGGAGTGCAGCATGTCGAAGGCGAAGAGATAGGGACGATTGTCTGTGATATCAGCGGCGTTGAAGAAAACCGCAAGGCAGCAGTGAAATACTTGCAGGAGCAAGGAATTGTTGTCGAGGAGGCTGACAATGAGTGAAATACTTAGGCTGGTTGGAACAGCCACTTGGCAGACTTTGATAATGGTTTTCTTTTCGACCGTGTTCTCGCTGCTGCTTGGACTGCCGCTTGGAATACTGCTATGCATTAGCTCCCCTGAGGATCAGGGTGGCATAAAGCCGATGAAAGTGCTGAATGAAGTGCTTGGAAGAATAGTAAATGTGCTGAGGTCCTTTCCGTTCCTGATTCTTATGATAGTTCTTTTCCCTCTGTCCAGGCTTCTGCTCGGGAAGAGCATCGGAACTGCGGCAACGATTGTGCCGCTTTCCATCGCCGCTGCTCCATTCGTGGCAAGAGTGATTGAGAGTGCTTTGAAGGAAGTGGATCATGGAGTGATTCAGGCTGCCAGGACGATGGGTTCGACTAATGCTCAGATTGTGTTCAAGGTGCTTATTCCTGAGGCTCTTCCGTCTCTGGTGTCAGGCGTTACGCTTACCATCATCAACTTGATCGGATACAGTGCAATGGCTGGAACAATCGGCGGCGGCGGACTTGGAGATCTTGCAATAAGATATGGCTTTCAGAGATGGAGAACCGATGTCCTGCTTGCTGCTGTTATTGTGATTCTGATAATGGTGGAGATAATTCAGGTGATCGGAAACAAGATAAGCGCAAGTCTCATTTCCAAACGCTGATAAATTATTATGCATAAGATGCATATTTTAATTCTTTCTGTGATTGAAACTTAGGCGAAGAATAAAGGTTTGGCCAGAAAAAAAGTGCATAAGAAGACTTGACGTATTCATGTGAAAACGGGTAAGGTGCTGACAACACTTTTAAGGAGAAGTACATGAGAGCAGCTTTTTGTTTCAATTCTTGCATGATGTCTCTCATGATGATGCCCGGCAGGGCATAGCATCTTTTCCGGCGTTTCAGCTATTATTCAGTTTCAGTTCTGCGGCCGTTGGCCGAATCATTCAAGTTATATTCATCAGGAGAAATATATGAAAAAACTATTGGTTTGCATTTTGATTGCTTTTGCAGCATTTTCGGCGTTTGCACAGGGTGCAGGCGAATCATCAAAGACTACGGTTCTGAAGGTCGGAGCTACTCCGGTTCCTCATGCCGAGATGCTGAACCTCGTGAAGGACGACCTTGCTGCTCAGGGAATTGACCTGCAAGTTGTTGAGTTCACTGATTATGTGACACCTAATACGGCAGTCGAAGAAGGCGAGATTGATGCGAACTTCTTCCAGCACATTCCGTACATGGAGTCATTCAACACCGATCATGGCTACCATCTGGTAAATGCCGGCGGAATCCATATTGAGCCGCTTGCCATCTATTCGAAAAAGGTCTCTTCGCTTGCCAATCTCAAGAAGGGTGCTTTGATTGCTATTCCGAACGATCCGACCAACGAAGGAAGAGCCCTGCTTCTTCTCCAGTCCGCCGGTCTGATCACTCTCAAGGATTCAACCAAGCTTGACAGCACGGTTAATGACATTTCCGAGAACAAGCTTGGTCTGAAGTTCTCTGAGCTTGAGGCTGCTACTATTCCACGTGTTCTTTCAGATGTTGATGCTGCTGTGATCAATGGCAACTATGCTATTCCAGCTGGGCTTACTGCTACAAAGGATGGTCTGTTCGTTGAAGGTGCCGATAGCCCGTATGTGAATATCATCGCAGTAAAGGAAGGTCATGAGAATGACCCGGCCATCGTTGCATTGGTTAAGGCTCTTCAGAGTCAGGAAGTGAAGGACTGGGTTGCAAAGACCTATCCCAATGGAGAAGTTGTGCTGGTATTCTAGCATGAATTCAAATTGCATGATTCAAAGAGCCCCGGCTGGGGCTCTTTGTGACTGGTTTTCCCTGGCAAATGGAGGCTGAAGTCCTTGAGTTCGTCATTGTCATATTGAAGTCTGCAGTTTATAATCTGGACAATAGGAAGATGGTGAGAGATGAAGAAGCTGATTATGGTCCTTGCTGTTGCAGTGATCGGATGTGCTGTGATCTGGGCAGAAGGATTTCTTGGACTGAATGCGAACATCTATGGAATCGGCTTCACTGGCGGTGCTGAATCTGCACGATTTGGAATAGAAGCCTCTGTCACAGCTCCTTTAAATCTATATTTCTCATCTTTGGATGAATATTACAACAAGAAATGAACAGCAACGGTGATCCTTGAAAGATTTGATGAGGATATGTCAAAGTATGGTATCTGGTTTGCTACAACTGATAAAAGCGAAGATGCAGATTCAAAGATTATGATAATCATGTTCTCAGTTCCTGCATCGATAGTCAACGTCTCGCTTAAGTGGACATTGTAACGCAGTGGAATTGAGGGTGGTTGGAAATATTGTAACTTTTTGTGGATTGGTTCATTATTATTTATAGGACGCAAGCTGTCCGAAACAAAGGAGTTACTTAATGAAAAAGGTTATCATAGTTCTGCTTATTGCAGCAATTGGCTGTTCTGGGCTTTTCGCTCAGGGTTTTCTTGGAACGAATGTAAATTATATGGGTATCGGTTTTACAGGAGGTGCTGAATCTTCTCATTTTGGGGTTGAATCATCAGTAACTCTTCCTGTATTCTTCTATGCTTCTTCAGTTGTTGAATACTTCCAGTTGAAAGGAACAGAGAAAGCCACTTCCTTTCCTAATCCGGTTGAACTTGTTAGCTTTCCGTTTGTTTCCGTCAATGGCTACTGGAAGATAGTCGATGGCGGGTTCTTCGGGCTTAACCTCGGCCTCAAGGCAGATGCCTTGCTGTCTTTCGATAAGTACAGCTCGATTCTGGTGACTTACGGACCATCGCTCTCGGCGGATTTCAAATTCTCTGACAATTTTGCTCTGACGCTTACCGGTGAGCTTCCTGCTTCAGTGATTCTTGACGCCATCGATGATAATCTGTCGCAGTATGGTTTCTTCTATGCAACAACGGATAAAAGTGAGAATGCCAACCTAGGGGTTATGGGAATATTGATTTCAATTCCAACTGCAATTGCGAATATTTCGCTGAAGTGGACAATCTGAGCATTTGCATGATGGATAAGAAAGGGTTCCGGTAATTCGGAACCCTTTGTGTTACTTGGCCTTGTGGCGGGAATTGGCTGTCTTCTCGATTGCATTGACTATGGTTTCATAGCCAGTGCAGCGGCAGAAGTTGCCAGAGATCTGTTTCCGGATTTCGTCACGTGTGAAGGTTCGAGGGCTTTCAATAATCGGAAGCGAGCTCATTATGAAGCCAGGAGTGCAGAAGCCGCACTGGATTGCCCCTTCATCAATGAAGGCCTGCTGGATGTCTGAGATATTGCCATTGACATCGGATAGGCCTTCGAGTGTGAGAACATCCTTCCCGTCCGCCCAGATTGCCAGGTAGATGCAGGAGTTGAATGTTTCGCCGTCGATGAGCACTGTGCAGGCTCCGCATTCGCCGACGTTGCAGCCGTGCTTCACTGAAGTAAGGCTGAACTCGCCGCGCAGGACTTCAGAAAGCGATGCACGTGGATCGATGTATTCTTCACGCTTTTCATGATTCAAAGTGAATGTAATCTTCTGCTTGTCCATTAGAATTTTCCTCCTGCTTTCTCTACAGCGGCACGGGTTGCGCGCCGTGACAGCTCAGAGATGAGCTGCATCCTGAACTCCTTGGAAGCTCTCCATGAAGTTCGCGGATTCACATCAAGGATTGCATTTGATGCAACAGTTTCCATAAGCGATTCATTTACCTGAGCACCAGTTGCAGCCTTCTCTGCAGACAGAGCACGAATCGGAGTAGGTGCTGCCACCCCGAAGGCGATGCGGAGCCGCTCGACGGTCTTGCAGTCGGCGGAGAGCCGAACGTTCACCGAGCAGCCCAGAGTGGCTATATCCATCGCGTTGCGCTGAGAATACTTGATGTATTGGCCATAGGTGTTCTCATAGCTGTCCTTTGGAATCCTGATGCCGGTGAGGATTTCATTCGGATGAAGGTCTACTTTGCCAGGTCCGAGGTTGAATTCCGCATAAGGCAGGATCCTGATGCCATCGACACTTGCGATTTCAAGTACAGCATCATAAGCTTTGAGCGTAGAGGCTGAATCAGCGGATGTCACGCCGTTGCAGATGTTGCCTCCGATTGTCCCTATGTTGCGGATCTGCGGTCCGCCCACCTGGTCCACTGCCTCTCCGAGAACCGGAATGTATTTGGCTATGATCGGGTTTGCAGTGATGTGGGAGAAGCTAGTCAGAGGTCGTATCAGAATGGTCCCATCGTCTTCAATGCAGACTCCGCGCAGTTCATCAAGACCATAGATGCTTATCACAGTGCTCCCGGCAAGCTTTCCAGATCGAGTCTTGATCAGGATGTCGCTTCCGCCAGCAAGAATCAGCGCCTCAGGATGCTCGGCTTTGAGCTTGAGTGCCTGCTCTATCGTCTTGGGCTGGTAAATCTTTTCAAAATCGTACATACGTTGTTCCTCCTTATTTGATCAGTCCGGCTTTCTTGAATTCGAAGAACAGATGCTCCGGACTCAGAGGAATCGAATCGACAGCGACGCCGGTTGCATTCAGCAGGGCATTGCGAATAGCCGGCGCGACTGGAATAACAGGCGGCTCGCCAAGAGCCTTGTTCCCGAACGGACCGGTAGGATCAGAAGGCTCGACGAACTGAACGTTCAGCTCTGGAGTGTCTGAAGCTGTCATGAGCTTGTAGTCCAGCATGTTGTCGTCCAAGGTGCGTCCCGTCTTCGGATCGTAGAGCATCTGCTCCAGCAGGCCGTATCCGAGTCCCATGCTCATTCCGCCATGAACCTGCCCTGTGGCAAGTAGCGGGTTGATTATGGTGCCAGAATCATGGACGTTGATTATGTTGTTCACATGGATCTTGCAAAGCGGGATATCGACATCAATGTCGGCAAAGCATGCTCCGAACGAGTATGTGTTGTCCGAGCAGTGATGAGTTTCCTCTGCTGCGATGTGATGTGAGTTTGTCAGACTGTAGCAGGCTTCCATAGCAACATCAGAAAGGGCGATGAGCTTCTCATTGCTCACAGTGTGGACTATCCAGCTGTCCTTGAGATCAAGGTCGGAGACGTCTTTGTGGAGCATGAATGCTGCGAATTCGAGGATTTTCCGCTTTAGGGACAATCCTGTCTTCTTCACTGCCATTCCGCATACATACGTCTGGCGTGAGGCATATGCTCCTGTGTCGTATGGAGTGATATCTGTGTCCTGGGTTGAAATGACGTGCACGCTTTCAAGAGGGATTCCAACGGTATCGGCGCACATCTGCGAAAACACCGTATCGGCTCCCTGTCCGATTTCCGTGGCGCCCATCTGAAGCTGGACTGTGCCATCCTGGTTGAGAACCATCCTGCATGCTGAGGTTTCAAGGGAGATGGGGTAGACTCCTGTCTTGTAGCAGAATATGGCCATTCCTATTCCGTGTCTTACCGAACCGGTCTGGTGCTCGTACTGCTTTGCTTTCTCATCCCAGTGGATGAACTTGCGCCCTTTGTCTATGCACTGCTGAAGTCCTGTGGAATGGCATGTTATCGTTGTGCCTGGATCTACATAGCCAAGCTGCATCATGTTCTTCTGCCTGAGTGCGATTCGGTCCGCTTTCAGCCGGGCAGCGATGTCATCGATATGGGCTTCAAGAGCGAAGCCGATCTGAGGAATGCCATAAGCACGCATTGCGCCAGCAGTCTGAATGTTGGTATATACAGTGTAGGCATCGCCCTTTATGGCTCCGACAGGATACATCATCCTGAATGCATTGACTGCATTTGCAACCAGAGCGTGGGCATGGGATGCATATGCTCCCTGATTCGAGTATGCAACAATCCTGCGAGCAGCGAACGATCCGTCAGGGCGGACGTAAGTTGTGATATCGAAATCCATCGCATGGCGGGTTCTCGTGCAGACGAAAGTCTCTTCTCTTGTATAGAACAGCCCCACGCAGCGTCCTCCGACCTGAGTGGTGAGCCATGCGTTGAGCGGTTCGGTCAGAGCATCCTGCTTGTTTCCGAATCCTCCGCCGATGTACGGCTTGATGATTCTGATTGATCCGAAGCTGCATCCCAGGGCCTGAGTGCAGATGCGCCTGACGATGTGGGGGATCTGGGTGGATGACACGACTGTGATGCGGTCGCCTTCCATGTAGGCGAATGAAGAGGCATTCTCAATATGGCAATGCTGAACCTGCTGAGTGTGGTATGTTCCCTCGACCTTGATCAATCCCTGTTCAGTTATTGCGCTATCGAAGCTCCCGAATTCGTAATTCGAATGAACGATTACGTTGCCAGGCTTCTCGTCATGGATCAAGGGTGCCCCGGGAGCCATTGCATCTGCTACGGTGAATACAGCCTTCTGCTCTTCGTACTTCACCTGAATCAGGTCCAGTGCACGCTTGGCAGCAAGCTCAGTCTCGGCAATCACAACGGCAATATCATCGCCGTAGAAGCGGACATGGGTGTTGAGAAGCTTCCTGTCCGCGATGTCCTGATGCTTCTTCTCTGTGGACCATGGGTGCCCCGGAGTTGGATATTGGATGTCCGGAACATCGAAGCAAGTGAGGATTTTAACAACACCTGGCACTTTAAGGGCATCGTTGAGGTCAAACGAGATTACCATCCCATTGGCTATCGTGCTGTGGAGAACCTTCGCAATCAGCGCATTCTCCGGAAACATATCTGCAGTGTATTTTGCACGCCCTGTGACTTTATCAAACGCATCGACCCTTTCTACTGGCTTTCCAACGACCATCGGAACCTCCCAAGGCAGCGTTGCCGCCTATTTGTAATAGTATAACCTTCGACTTTGAGAGCTGTCAACTTAAAACACTCTTTTGTTGCATTCTGTTGCACAAGAGTTCAGCATGGCTGCCGCTTCAAGTGCAACGCTGAGTACCTTGGCCTCCTTTGTTTCTCCCTTTTCCCACTGCGGGCCGTCGAGCCGGTCTGATGTATAGAGAAATTGGTAGACATCAACATTGCGGAAATCTGAAACAGCCATTATCCCGGCGCATTCCATCTCCACTGCAAGACAGCCAAGTGCTCTGAGCCGGGCTATCTTGGACGGTGTCTCGCGGTAAGGTGCATCAGTAGTCCATACTGGGCATGATATGAACGGAACTTCCATCTGCTTGAAAAGCGATGCAAGAGTCCCTGCGCTTCTGACAGTGACCCAATCACCTTGGGCACCGTAATGGGCGCTTGTTCCTTCGTCTCTGAAAGCCTTTTCAGGGATTATCAGCTTCCCTTCGGTTGCCTTGCCATCAAGCGATCCGCATGAGCCGAAGAATAGGAAGCGCTTTGCGCCTCTTGAGATAGTCTCCTCGAGGAACACGGCAGAGGCAGGAGCCCCTGGGCATGTGAGGTAGATGCCCATTTCCTGCTGCTTGAAGCTGAAGCTGTAAATTGGAAGAGGAACACCTGCGAAGTGGCTTCCGATAGCCTTTACAGGATATCGTTTCCCAAGAAGCGTTATCATGCGGTTGCTGAAGCACACGAGCATAGTTTCGGGGAAGCCACCCTGTCGTGGCGCGATGTCCTGCGGTCTTAACAGTCCCTCTTCCTGATTGTCCATGATGCTTCTCCTGATTGGATGATACCACGGACTGAAGTCCATAAGAAAGGTGGAGTTTGTCGTAATGACTGGTATTTGTATGAATTTGACATCTGTGATTTGACTTGGAGCGGGAAACGTTTTTAAATTTAACATGTCCAGGAGTTTTATTATGGAAGAGAAAAAACCGAATGGGAAGCCGATGTTCTACTATGTGTCATTGGTTTTCATTATTCTCCTGATTCTCAACAGCTTTGTTTTCCCGCTGTTTCTGCAGAATCAGGTTGTCGATACAAGCTATACGCAGTTCATTAATGATGTGGATTCAGGGAAGGTCAAAGCTGTTTCAATCAGCGATTCGACTCTTGTCTACACCGAAGATGATTCCAACGGGAATACTCTGTACTTCCGAACCGGCATGTGGCCGGATGATACGACATTGCTTGAGAAGCTTCAGGCAAAGGGTGTGGACATAACAGCCCAGATAAGCGAGGAGAAGATGAGTCCGATCGCCAGCTTCCTTGTAAGCTGGGTGATTCCTATTCTGATCTTCTCGATTCTCGGCAAGTTCATCTTCAACAAGATGGGTGGTGCTTCGGCCAATGCCCTGAGCTTCGGAAAATCCAATGCAAAGGTCTACGTCGAGGCACAGACCGGCAAGACTTTCGCCGATGTCGCAGGAGAGGATGAAGCTAAGGATTCCCTGATGGAAGTGGTGGATTTCCTTCATAATCCTCAGAAGTACGAGAAGATAGGCGCCAAGCTTCCGAAGGGAGTCCTGCTCGTAGGTCCTCCGGGAACTGGAAAGACCTTGCTTGCCAAGGCTGTCGCAGGTGAGGCCAAAGTCCCGTTCTTCTCCATCTCAGGCTCTGAGTTTGTTGAAATGTTTGTCGGAATGGGTGCCGCTAAGGTCCGCGATCTGTTCAAGCAGGCCCAGGAGAAGGCGCCTTGCATCGTGTTCATCGATGAAATCGATACTATAGGAAAGAAGAGGGAAGACGGGCTTGGATCAAACGATGAGCGCGAGCAGACTTTGAATCAGCTTCTTACCGAGATGGATGGATTCGATTCAACCAAGGGCGTTGTAATCCTGGCTGCTACCAACCGTCCGGAGATGCTGGACAAGGCGCTGCTGAGACCGGGCCGCTTTGACAGGCGTGTTCCTGTCGAGCTTCCTGACCTCAATGGCCGTGAGGCAATTCTGAAGGTCCATGCGAAGGATGTGAAGATGGATCCTAAGTGCGATCTGCACAAGATAGCACTGGCAACTGCCGGTGCAAGCGGCGCGGACCTTGCAAACATGATCAATGAGGCTGCTCTTTCTGCGGTGAGAGGCGGAAGGGAAGAGGTCGAGCAGCAGGATCTTGAAGATTCTGTCGAAGTGGTCATCGCCGGATACAAGCGGAAGAATGCAATCATCCCGCCTGATGAGAAGAAGATCGTCGCCTATCATGAAATAGGCCATGCAATAGTTGCAGCAAGGCAGACAAACAGTGCTCCAGTTCAGAAGATCACAATAGTTCCGAGGACATCAGGTGCCCTTGGGTACACCATGCAGGTTCCAGAAGAAGAGCAGAACTTGATGTCGAAGCAGGAGATCCTGAACAAGATCGCCACGTTCACAGGTGGAAGAGCTGCTGAGGAAGTGGTGTTTGGCCAGGAAAAATCGACCAGCGGAGCTTCGAACGATATCGAGCAGGCAACCAAGATGGCACGGACGATGGTCATGAGGCTTGGAATGTCCGACGAGTTCGACATGACTGCCCTTGAGACGGAATCCAATCCGTACCTTGGAGGCGATATGTCGCTTTCATGTTCTGCGGATACTGCGGCGAAAGTTGATGCGAAGGTCGTTGAGATCATAAAGGCTCAGCATCAGAAGGCCATTGGAATCCTGAAGGACAACAGGGCTGAGCTTGATGCGGCTGCTAAGCTTCTGCTTGAAAAGGAAACAATCAGCGGTGAAGAGCTG
>JAQUYU010000036.1:0-14515 GCA_028691695.1 Sphaerochaetaceae bacterium
GACTACGTGGACCTTTATCTGGTGCACTGGCCCTTCCCCAACTTCCACCCTTCCCACTGCGATGTAACAAGCCGAAGCGCTGATGCACGGCCTTACATCCACGAAGAGTTCATGGCATTGTGGCATGAGCTTGAGATTCTGGTGGACAAAGGCTACATCCGCCACCTCGGAACAAGCAACATGACCATTCCCAAGCTTGAGATGGTGCTTCGCGACTGCCGCATCAAGCCCGCATTCAACGAAATGGAGCTTCACCCAAGCTTCCAGCAGCCTGCACTGCTTTCATACGTGCGCAATGCTGGGATCATTCCGATCGGGTTCTGCCCGCTCGGATCGCCCAACCGCCCCGACCGGGACAAGATGCCGGATGACATCGTGGACATGGAGATGCCATCGGTAATGGCCCTTGCTGCAAAGCACAAGTGCCACCCGGCGGCAATCTGCCTCAAGTGGGCCCGTGCCAACGGGATCATACCTATTCCATTCTCCACCAAGGAGCGCAACATCCTCTCCAACCTAGAGGCCGTGTGCCAGGATCCATTGACTGAGGCAGAAGCTGCTTCGATTCCTGACTGCAACAGCCGTCTGGTGAAGGGACAGGTGTTCCTGTGGAAGGATGCAGGCGATGACTGGACCAAGCTTTGGGATCCTAACGGAACAATAGAACACTGAAATCTAATATCAAACCTGAAATCTTATATGGAGGAACAACCATCATGCAGATAATTGATGAGAAGAACAGGAAAATGACAGGAGCCACTCTTCCTGGTGGCAGCAAAGTGGAATTCAAGCAGTTTGACATTCCAAAGCCAGGCTACGGCCAGGTGCTTGTACGCACCAAGGCTTCGACAATATGCGGAAGCGACATCCGCTGCATCTACCGCGAGCATGTAGGCGTCGGGCCTGAGGGCTATCAGGGCGTCATTGCCGGCCACGAGCCATGCGGCCAGATCGTTGAAGAAGGACCGGGACTGAAGCGGTTCAAGAAAGGCGACCGCGTAATCGTCTACCACATCTCCGGCTGCGGAGTCTGTCATGAATGCCGCCAGGGCTTCATGATCAGCTGCACAAGCCCGAAGCGCCAGGCCTACGGCTGGCAGCGGGACGGCGGCATGGCTCCGTACATCCTCTGCGATGAAAAAGACCTCGTCGAGCTTCCGCCGGAGCTTTCATACTGCGATGGTGCCCAGGTCGCCTGCGGCTTCGGAACAGTGTATGAAGCCCTTGAGAAGATCCAGGTAAGCGGCGACGATGCCGTTCTGGTCGTAGGACTGGGACCTGTAGGACTTGCGGCTCTGATGCTTGCAAAGGCGATGGGTGCAAATATGCTCATCGGAGTGGACACCAACACCGAGCGCATTGCTCTGGCTTCCAAGCTTGGTCTCATAGACCACGGATTCGAAGCGAATGACCAGACTGTAGCCAATATCAAGGCCATCACCGGCGGACATGGAGTCGAGAAGGCTCTTGATGCCTCCGCATCGGATCCAGGAAGGCAGACCGCTATCCGCGCCTGCCGCAAATGGGGCAAGATCGCCCTTGTAGGCGAAGGCGGCACAGTCCACTTCAACCCATCTCCGGACATCCTCCACGACCAGAAGACCATCTACGGCAGCTGGGTCACTTCAATCTGGAGAATGGAAGACCTTGTGGAGCGTCTTGTAAGATGGAACATCCACCCGGAGGACCTGATCACCAACCGCTTCCCCCTTGAGAAAGCCGACGAGGCATATTCACTCATGGCCAGCGGACACTGCGGAAAGGTCGCAGTCTGCTTCGATGAAGAGCTGAAATAGACGCTTACGAGGCTCTGTTTTCTGCCTGAAGGCACTAGACAGAGCCTTTTTTCTTCGCTATGATAATCAAGCGATCAAAAAGCGGGCGAGTAACTCAGTGGGAGAGTGTCACCTTCACACGGTGGAAGTCGTTGGTTCAAACCCAATCTCGCCCAACCCAATAAACCCTTATAACTTGCATAGTTATGAGGGTTTTTCATTTCCACAGCACAGATGAGCCGATTTTGCCTATTCCCGTTTCAGATACTTTTCCAAGGCAAGGGCGCAGTTCATCCCATCAAGAGCCGAAGATACGATCCCGCCTGAATAGCCAGCGCCCTCCCCGCAAGGGAAGAGCCCATCGGCAGATGGAGACATCATCGTCTGTTCGTCCCTGACAATGCGAACAGGACTGCTGGTACGGGTTTCAGATGCAAGAAGCATCGCATCATTGGTCAGAAATCCTCTTGCACAGGAACCGAAGTGCTTCAGGCCTTCCCTGAGCCGGGCAGAGATGAATGGCGGAAGAAGGGCATTCAGGTTGCTGTTCACCACCCCTGGAACATAGCTCGTTCTCATCAGGCTCTCACTCCGCATGCTTTCGGTGAAATCACCCATTCTCTGGGCAGGGGCAGCAAGCGTCCCATCGGAGAACTCGAAAGTCCGCTTCTCGAGAGCCCTGACGAACTCAAGCATTGCAAACTGCCCGTATTGGGCAAAGCGAGCAGGAAGGTCCTCCGGACGGATCTCAACGACCATGGCAGAGTTTGCGAAAGCCCCGCTTCGGGCACTGGCACTCATCCCGTTGACAGAAATGGTTCCCTCCTGGGTAACGGCCGGAACGATCACGCCGCCTGGGCACATGCAGAACGAGTACACGCCCCTTCCCTGAACCTGAGTGACGAAGCTGTATTCGGCAGGCGGCAGGAACTGTGGATGCCCCTTGTACTGCATCATGTCAATGAGTTTCTGAGGATGCTCAAGCCTCACCCCGCAGGCGATGCCCTTGCACTCCTGCTCTATTGCCTCCTCATCAAGGAACCGGAACACATCCTCGGCGCTGTGGCCGCATGCAAGAATCACAGGACCTGAGAACTCCTCGCCCTTTTCTGTAACTGCGCCGATGACTGCACCATCCTTTCTGACAAGGCCGGTGACTTTCGAATCAAAATGTAATTCACCGCCATTTCCGATGATCATCTGGCGGATCGCCGCCACTATATGAGGCAGCTTGTCCGAACCAAGGTGAGGATGGGCATCGTAGAGGATCTCAGGGCTTGCGCCGCAGCTGACGAATTGCCCGAGAACCTTCGAAACATCCCCGCGCTTCGTGCTTCTGGTATAGAGCTTGCCATCCGAGTAAGTGCCAGCTCCGCCTTCGCCGTAGCAGTAGTTTGTGTTCGGATCGATGATCCCGTCTCGCATCAAGGCTGTGATCTTCGCCCTGCGCTGCTCTACCTGGGCTCCGCGCTCGAGCACGACAGGCCGCAAGCCGCATTCCAGGCACTGAAGCGCTGCGAAAAGGCCTGCAGGCCCAGATCCGACGATGATTGCCTGAGCAGACGATGGGACTGCCTTGAATTCAAAGCCCCTGCGGCTCTGCTGAGCCTCGCCCGCATCATATAGGCGCACTGAGAAGTCCACCCAGACGTCCCTTCGCCGGGAGTCTATGCTTCGGTGTACGATCTCGAGAGACCCTATCTGATTCGGATACTTTCCCGCCTTGCGGCAGGCCTCTGAAAGGATCAGGTCTGCGCTCTGGGAAGAACGCGGATCCATCCTGAATTGGACTGTTGTGCTCATGATATTCGATTCTACAGCTCCGGATATCTTGGGTCAACACAGGGAACGTGATATATTCAAGCCATGATAAAAGCCAAGAAGATACTTGAGAACAGCCTGAAGCTGTTTGAAGAAGACCGACCGAAGGTTGCCGAATACATCAGACAGGAATACATCCAGGACGAAAGCGGAACGGCAACGATCTGCATCAGCATCCCTGACGGATACCAGGTGTTCAACCCGCTAACTTCAGGAATCCAGCTGTCGCTTGACAGCACCATAACCGACACGATCGAGCAGAAGGCCAAGGCTGTGCCGAAGCTTATTCCGCTTAAAATCAAGATCTCAGGAAACTGCGACCTCGAAGCGGTGCAGCAGGCGCTCAAGGAGCATTTCTACATAATGCTCAAGGAGAAGCAGAGGGCAATGACATCCAACATGCTGCGGTCAGTATCGCTCTTCATCTTCGGATCGCTGTTCCTGGCTCTGTATCTTCTCATGGTTCATCTGAATTTCTTTGAAATGTACAACGAGATAGTCTCGATCATCGGCACATTCGCCCTATGGGAGGCAGTCGATTCGTTCGTGCTGATCAGAGCGGACCTCAGGCGCGAGTACCTGAAAACAGGCCAGCTTGCTACCGCCGAGATCGTTCTTTCCAGGAATCAAGCGTGATGCAGCGGTCGATCCTGTCGCAGATTTCGCCGTCGATCCACCGGGTGAACATCCTTGTGCGACCGGCTTCCTCGAATCCGCACTTGCGCTGGACATTGGCACTTGCCTTGTTAGGCTCGAAGCTCTCGCACAGCAGCTTCTCGCATCCGAGCACCTCGAAGCAGAAGTCCACCATCGCCTGGCAGGCCTCGGTCATGTAGCCTTTGCCCCACTCTCTGCGGCAGAGAACATACCCGATCTCCTTGACCTTCCCATGATTCTCAAGACCGTACCCCATAGCCTCGATGCTTCCGATCATACGATCCTCGCCCTTGACGGTGATTGCAAAATACAGCGGCCGCTTCTTGAACATTGAAAGAAAGGCCCGGCTCTCATCAAGGCTCCTGTGAGGCTGCCATCCTGCACGCGGGCCCACTTCAGGATCCCGTGCGAAATCATAGAAATCATACAGATCCGATTCAGCGATGTTCCTAAGAACCAGACGCTCGGTAGTGATCGTATTCAATTCGCTGTCATATACCATCAGATTTCCCTCCCCATCATAATGCCATCGATGTACTTGCCATCGATGCAGAACATCCTCGATGTGCAGCCTTCCATCACAAAGCCCATCTTCGAATACAGGGCAATCGCCCTGTCGTTGTCCTCGCGCACAAGAAGATTGATCTTGGTCACCCCGTTATGGCCAGCCCAGTGAATCATCGCCTCGATAAGAGTCCTGCCTATTGATTGCCCCCAGTATTCGCGGCGAACCGAGATACCGAACTCCCCGACGTGTGAAATGCGTTCCTTGCCGCTGCCTTGGAAATGCAGCATTCCTGCTGCCTTCTGGCCGTCGAAAGCGACGAGGACAAAGACCTTCGGATCATTGTTCCAGTGCTCGATGATCTCGCGCTCCTTCTCAAGAGGCACTGAAACAGTGCCGTCGAATGTGAGGTTATCGCTTTCGGATCCAACAGCTTTCAGGTAATCCAGCAGCAATGGCGCATCATCAGGAGATGGGGCTCTGTATTCAATTCGATTGTTTTTCATGTTTTTCATGCTAAACCCAAATCAAATGATGCGCAATACAGAAGATTGGCCGTATAATGCTGAAATAATATGCATCATTTCGCATTTTCATGCAGCCTTGATTCACTTTTTTCAACGAAAGGGTTTACAGAACTTCGGTTTTATGGTAAGAGTTTGAACAATAAAGACGCAAGGGGCGCTTGATCATGGACGATGAAGTATTCGGGAAACTAAAAAAGCTTGGCTTCGATGAGAAAGCCACCCTTCCCCGCTTCGTCGATGACAGAAGCTTCTATCTTTCATGCCTCTCATCATTCATCTCAGAAACAGACCTCTCAGGACTCAAAGCTGCTCTCGAGCATTCTGATTCCCAGCAGGCTTTCCAGCATCTGCACGCCCTCAAGGGCGTTACTGGAAATCTTGGATTAGGGAATATGTATGATGATGTCTGCGCTTCAGTGGAAAAGCTTCGCAACGGCAGCCTTGATGGCTGGAATGTTGACTTCGACAGGATCGAAGCCGACTTTGCGAAGATCAAGGCCCTGGAGCAATAATACCAGCACATTCTGCATAAGTCTCACACAGCGCATCGGCACTTCGCCTCAGGCGAAGCGAATCATCTTATGACCCAGAACGGGAGAAAACAAAATGAAAAAAGCAATATTGGTTGCATTGGTATTATCAGCGGCGCTCTGCGCGGCATTCGCAAACGGAACAAAGGAAAACTCAGAGGACACATCGCTTTCCGATGTCCTGTCCAAGGGCAAGTTCATCCTCGGGCTTGACGACAGCTTCCCGCCGATGGGCTACAGGGATGAAAGCAACGAGATCGTAGGATTCGACATCGATGCAGCACGGGAAGTGTGCCGCCGGCTCGGCGTGGAGCTCGTGTGCCAGAGCATTGACTGGAATGCCAAGGAGCAGGAGCTTGCAACAAAGCAGATAGACTGCATCTGGAACGGCTTCACCATCACCGAGGACCGAAAGAAGGCAATGGAATTCACCGAAGCCTATGTGAACAACAAGCAGGTGATAGTTGTGAAGAGCTCAAGCTCATTCCAGACCCCAGCGGACTTTGCAGGGAAGACAATCGGAACCCAGGCCGGCTCTTCCGGCGCCCAGGCAATAGCGGACAACGCCGCCTTCGCCTCTTCGCTCGGCGAAGTGATTGAATTCAAGGATTACCTTACCGCCCTTATGGATCTTGAAAAAGGCGGAGTCGACGGAGTGGTGATGGACCTGATAGTCGCCAACTACAGCATCCAGGAATCGGGCAAGGACTTCAGGATCCTCTCTGAAGGCCTTTGCAACGAAGAGTACGGAGTCGGATTCAGAAAGGGAGACATCGCGCTGCGCGATGCAGTGCAAGCCCAGCTTGAAGCGATGGCCTCCGACGGAACGCTCGCAGAAATTGCGACCCGCTGGTTCGGTGCAGACATCACGACGATCGGTAAATAGCATATGACGGATTTCCTGCTGCAGCTGCTTGAAGCGACGCTTGTCACGCTCAAGATCTTCTTTCTCACCCTGATCTTCTCCATCCCGCTTGGGCTGCTGGTTGTGAAGGCAAAGCTCTCCCGCTTCAAGGCTCTGGCTGCCATTACAGATCTGTACATCATGATCATGCGAGGCACGCCATTGATACTGCAGCTGATCTTCGTCTACTTTGCTCCGTATTACCTGTTCGGCGTCTCGATGGGACGCTTCACAGCAGTGATCGTGGCATTCGTGGTGAACTACGCCGCCTACTTCGCAGAAGTCTACCGCAGCGGAATCCAGAGCATTCCAGCAGGCCAGAACGAGGCCTGCGCCGTGCTCGGGCTCTCCCGCTGGGATTCTTTCTTCAGCATCATACTCCCCCAGGTATTCAAGAAGGTGCTTCCTGCAATGGGAAACGAAGTGATCACTCTGGTGAAGGACACAGCCCTCGCCCAGACAATAGGCGTTGCCGAGCTGTTCCGCACTGCGCAGAATGCCAGCTCAAGAACGTTCTCCACCCTTCCGATCTTCATAGCCGGAGTGTTCTACTTCATAATGAATGCAGCAGTCTCCAAGTCATTCGACAGCCTTGAAAAGCGCCTGTCGTACTACAGCTGCTGAGTATCCCTGAACTGCGTAGGCGTCATCCCTATGTACTTGCGGAAGATCTTTGCGAAATACCCCGGATTCGGGAAACCGCAGGCTAGCGATATGTCACCTATGCTCAGGCGCGGGTTGCACAGCATTCCAAGCGACTGGTTTATCCTGTAGGCATTCAGGTACTGAAGGTAATTCACCCCAGTGATCTCCTTGAACAGCCGGGACAGATGACTCTCCGACAGGTTCACCGACTGGGCTGCATCGACAAGTCCTATCGGCTTGGAGTAATTCGTCTTGATGAACTTGATGATGGCCTCGATCTGAATATTGCCAGCAGATTCAGGCAGCTTTATGGTCATGGCGCTATCATCGATGCTTGATTTGATCCGCTCGATGTCGTTGTTCTCCTCATCGAGACGAGACACAGCCTCTCTCAGCGTCGCTTCCAGCTCCTCATCGTCCACTGGCTTCTGAAGGTAATCCATCACCCCGAGCCTGATGGCCCTCTTCATGTACTGATAGTCGGTATGCCCCGAAAGGATCACAGCCGCGCTTACCTGGCAGTGAGACAGCATCTCAAGCCCATCCTGGCCGGGCAGGCGTATATCGGTGATCACGATGTCAGGATCAACCTCATGAATCATCTTCTCGCCGGATATTCCATCCGAAGCCGTGCCGGCAAGAGAGAGCCCCATCGATTTCCAGTCAGTGGTGCGCGAGATCTCCTCCCGTGTCAGGTATTCATCCTCAACAAAAACAACAGTGTACAATCGTTCATTCACTCTGGCATTGTAACCCGAAAGCCCTCCATCTGCAAATGAAACCTTTTCCTGTTGCGGCCAATGTGATTAAGGTCTACAATCTGCTCATGGCAATCAAACCCACGCCGATCTTCACCCGGCTTCTGATCTATTTCCTCATTGTGATGCTCATCCCCATGATCCTGATTGCATTCTACTTCTCCGCCGTTGCCCGCGAGGACGTCACCTCCAACGTCAAGAAGGAAGCCCAGCTGTACATAAGCCAGAGCGCAGACTCGGTAAGCAGCACCATCGAGGAATACAGGCACAAGGCATACCTGCTTTCGACCAATGAAAGCGTAGAGAACGCAGTCCGCGAGCCTGGCAATGCCGACTACCGAAGCATCGCCTTCCAGCAGATGTTCTCCATCATGCAAGGCGACTCCAGCCTCGCCACAGGATCGGTGATAAACCTCAACGGCAAGGCAAGGCTCTCCACCCATGTGTTCCCGTCACAGTATGACCTCCGGTACAACACAAACGCCAAATCCCCGTTCGCCGATTTCTCAGCCCTTTCGGACAACTCATCAAGGATGACGCTGGACTGGAGATACACCACATCATCCAACCAGACGGCAATCCTGAACATCATGCGCAAGATAGTCTCAGCATCCGGCAACGACCTCGGCTATGCTGTGGTGGACGTTTACCTCGAGGCATTCTCACAGGCGGTCCCAAGCGGCTTCTTCTCCGAGCTCGTCCTGATCAACATGGAAAGCTACAACGCCACCAGCCTGATGGCCCCGGACCGCTGGGGAAGCCTGTCCAACTTCGAGGGCATCGACGTATCGCAAGTCGGAGAGCCCTATTTAACCCCATCCGGTTCGATTGTCATTTCCCGGCCAATCCCAAATACCTCGTTCATCATATCAGGCGTAGTCAACACCGCCCCGTACCTCTCTGGCCTGTCGCGCACTTTCTATGCACTTCTCCTGTTCATGGGCATCGGAGTAATGGCAGCGGTTCTTGCCGCCCTCTTCTTCTCCCGAAGCATCTCGTCCCCTGTGCGCAGGCTTTCACAGGCAATGAAGAAGGCTGAGGACGGGCACCTAGACGTTACAGTTCCAAGCTCGCGCATATGGGAAATCAACCAGCTGGACCACAGCTTCAACACGATGATCGCCCAGATATCCGCCCTTCTCAAGCTCAAGGCAGAAGAAGAGGAGAAGATCCGCATCTCCGAGCGCAAGGCCCTCGAAGCCCAGATCAACCCGCACTTCCTGTACAACACCCTCAATGCAATCAAGTCAATCGCCAAGCTCCATGGAGAGACTGAGATCCTCACCATAGTGGTCCAGCTCGGGAAGCTTCTGCGCTCATCGATCAACAACGCCGAGGACACCACTACTCTGAGAAGCAGCTTCGAGCTTGTGCAGAGCTACCTGAAGATCCAGCAGATCCGCTTCTCGGACAAGCTTGAAGTCACCATCGACGTCGATCCGCAGATACTTGACATCCGCACCCCGAAGCTGATCATCCAGCCCTTCGTCGAAAATGCAATAGTCCATGGACTTGAGCCCAAGATCGGAGAGTGGAAGCTCAAAATCCACGCCTCCATCGAGCAGGGCAATGTGATCATCAGCGTCAGTGACAACGGCGTCGGATTCGACGACAGCACCTTCAAGAGCTTCGACAGCCTGAAGGATTCAGAGCACAATGGAATATACAATGTCTGGCGGCGTATTCAGATACACTACAGCGGCAAGGCGGATCTTTCAATCCGCTCCGTCGTAGGAGAAGGCACTACCACGACAATCACAATCCCAGCCCAAGCTCAGAGCTGAGATCGGATTCGAATCCAGGACGGTACAGCACGGCTTCAAGGCCGCATCGCCTTGCACCGTCTATGTTCTCCTGGTAATCATCGATGAACACAGCATCGCTCATCTTCACTCCCTCGCTTCTCACGATAGTCTCGAAGAATGCGCGCTGAGGCTTGCTCACTCCCAGCAGGTGCGAGGCATAGGCACGGTCGAACAGCCTGAGCCACCCCTTCTGCTCAAGATAATCCCAGTGCGACTTTATCGTATTGGAACCGCAGACGATGGCCGCATCTGGCATAGCGGAGCGCATCTTGCTCATAAGCTGCACGATCGGGGCATTGAGGATTGGCCGGAACAGATCCCCGAACGGATTGCCTGGAACCTTGAGACCGAACACATGCTCCAGATGAGAGTAGAACTGCCCTTCGGATACGGTGCCGTCCATGAGCGGGAAATCATAGTGCCGGTACTCGACCATGAAGTCCTCATAGTCCACGCCCAGCAGCGCAGCCATCTTCCTGTCCACGGCGAAGTCACGGATCACGACTCCGCCCATGTCGAATATCGCAAGCTTCATGCTCCTAGCCCTTTCTCGATTCGAACACGGCAGCGCCGCCGAGGAAATACTTGGACAAGGTGAAGAACAGTATGAACATCGGAATCGAAGCCAGAAGAGCGCATGCCATCAGCGCGCCCTCGTCGGTCTGCTTCTCCTCGGAGAACTTCGAGATGTACTGCGGAATCGTCTTCATCTCCTCTCTCTGGCTCACAAGCAGCGGCCAAAGGAGGTTGTCCCACTGATTGCGGAACGACAGGATTCCAAGCGTCGCCACTACAGGCGTGCAGTTCGGAAGGACTATCCTCCAGTAGATCGGGAACTCGCCCAGCCCATCGACTCTGGAAGCATCCAGGTACTCGGCGGGGAACGTGATCAGGTACTGGCGCATCTGGAACACCCCGAATGCGCTTACCAGGAACGGCACGATCAGGCCGGCATAGGTATTCATCATCTTGAACATGGAAGCCACCATGTACAGCGGGATCATGATCGCCTCGAACGGGATCATCATCGTGGCCATGATGGACATGAACACGAAGTTGCGCCCGCGGAAGCGGAACTTGGCAAGCCCGTAGCCGCACAGCGATGCAAGCAGCACCGTCGTAATCGAGCATGAAATCGCAACCAGCAGAGAGTTGAACAGGTTCCTGAAGAACATGTTGTTATTGTTGTTACCGTGAATCGCCTTCGAGAAGTTGGTCAGGAACGTCCTTCCCTCGGATGTGAAGAAGCTCTTCTTCGGAAGCCAGTCGAACGGCATCGCCATGATCTGCTTTGCATCCATGAAGCTTGCGCTGAGCATGAAAGCTATCGGCAGCAGGCAGAACAGCAGCACCACGATCAGTACAATCCAGGAGATCACCTCTCCGACCGTGACTTTTCCAATATATCGGTTCATAGCCATGGCAGTCCTCCTAGTACTCTACATCATCCGTCTTGGAGACGGAGAACTGAAGATAAGTGAGGACCAGCATGATCAGGAACAGGATTATCGACATGGCGCTTGCCCTCCCAAGGCGCCCGTTCCTGATTCCCGTGTAGTAGATGTTCATCGTGATCACATCGATCGGCTGCCTCGCCGCCCCGTTCTGGGTGAACATGTACTGCGTCGAGAACGTCTTGAGGCACTGAAGCATCGCCATGATCGAAACAAGCACCGCCGTCGGCTTGAGAAGCGGAAGCGTGATCCGCCAGAACGTGTGCCAGCGGCTCGATCCATCCACTGTTGCCGCCTCATAGATCCCCGGAGGGATTGCCGCAAGGCCGGTTATGAACAGAATCACGAAGTACCCTATGTACTTCCAGAAGTAGACAATCATCGTCGATACCTGAAGCATATTGCTGTTCACCAGCCATCCGAAGTCCCTTCCTGTGGTGTTCATCAGAAGGTTGGATATCTGATTGACCAATCCTCTCGGGTCGAACAGGATCATCCAGATCGTCGCGGCGACCACCGACGAAAGCACAGCCGGAGTATAGTAAGCCAGCTCCAGGAACTTAGCGGTCTTCGTGCTTCTCAGCTGCATCAGGAACACAGCCAGCAGCAGCGCTATGACCACCATCGGAATGAACGTCCCCAGCGTGAATTCAAGCGTCGCCCTCAGCGAATTTCCGAAAGAGAAGCCGCCGTTGCTCTTTGTGAACAGGTACACGTAGTTGTCCAGCCCTACCCATTCGGATGTCCTGTTCAGCGCCTGCCTGTTGGTAAGGCTTGTGAAAAAAGCATTGATGATAGGATAGAAGCTGAAAACTGCGAAGAACAGCAGGCATGGAATGGTGAACAGAAGCCCCCACCTCGCCTGCTTCCTTTCTATACTGTAAGTCTTGATTTTATTTTTCATTGTCTCTCCGATCATCAATGTCTTTTTCAAAGCCGGAGGGGCCTTCTGAGCCCCTCCGGTGCATTTGCAATTCAGTTCTACTGCTCGTCGAGGATTTCCTGTGCGGAAGCCTTGAGCTGCAGATAAGCCTGCTTCGGATCCACTCCCTGAAGCATGACAGCCTCTACGGCGGTCTTGATCAGATCCTGGATTTCGGAGGAGTTGGCTCCGTAGTATACGATGTGGCCTCTCTCAAGGTCCTTTGTGAATACGTCAGCATACGGCATGTTCTTGTATGTGTCGCTGTTCATCAGAGCTGTTGTCGGCTGGATGATTCCAACGTTCTTCAGATACTCCTCTCCATGGCTGAGCATGTAGGAAATAAGTGACCAGGCTGCAGCCTGAGTAGCTTCGTCCGCATCTGCATTGACCATGTAGAAGTGCCCGTAGTAGCATCCTGCAACGTCCTTCACTGCATTCTTGAACTTCGGATATGGAACGACCATCCACTCTCCGCTGTTGTAGAAGTCAGGATTGTCCTTGAGGATTCTTGCTTCCTGGTACATTCCAGTGGAGCACATTGCAATGTCATTGTTGTCCTTGTTGAACAGCTTTCTGGCAGCAGTGTAAGTCGGCGAGCCGAGGTTCTCTCCGTTCGGTCCCCAGTTCTGCATGTAGGTGAGGAACTTCACCCAGGCATCTTCTCCGACGATGGCTTCCTTGCCGTCATCGCTGATGAGCTTTCCGCCGAGCTGCTCGACCATCGGCATGTTGTTTACAAGATAATACCCGTATCTGAAGTCATATCCTCTTCTGACAAGGATGTCGCCCTCTCTGATGACGAGCTTCTTGGAAACTTCAACCATATCTTCCCATGTCTTCGGATAATCCTTCTCAGGATCCAGTCCGGCATCTCTGAACACCTTCTTGTTGATGAAGATGCTCCAGTTGGTCAGTTCAAGCGGAAGGCCATATACATCTCCGTCCACTGTGACTGCATCGAGGATTCCAGCCAGATATGCATCCTTGACGGCCTTGGCATCCTTGTATCCGGCAGCTTCGTAATCGATCGGAGCAACTCTTCCGGCTGCAATCAGCGGATATTCATCCTCAATCGAGAGGTTGAACATCGTCGGGCCCTGTCCTGCTGCGAATGCAGTCTGAATCAGCTCGATCAGCTTCTCAGAGCTCTGCCTGGTGACGTTGACTGTCACATTCGGATGAGTCTCCTTGAATTCGGCAATATACCTGTCCTCGAGAGCCTGCCTGTTGGCATCCTCATGAGTCCAGAACTCGATTGTCACTGGCTTGGATTCCGAAGCAGCAGAAGTCGCTTCAGGCTTCTTCTCTTCAGCTCCCTGTGCAAACATCGGTACTGCAACAATAAGCAGTGCCAGAAGAACAGCAATAAGTTTTTTCATAAAACACCTCCATGAATGTTTCCTTGTATGTAAATTCTCCCATGCAATTGCGAATCTGGAAAGTAAAACCTTTTGCTAAATCCTGCCTTTTCTTGCTCATGCCGACTCTCTGCGCAGCACCAGGGACACAGATCAATAATGGTGATTGCATCGTGAAATAGGAGAAATTAGGGGAAAAATTAGGAAAATTTCCCCTAATTTTCCAGATCAGGCAGATCTTTGTGTACCTTGTCATTTGGTTTCTCCTAATCAACTCCATACTTCGGGGTGCAGTAAACAAGCCCTGAGAAGCTTCATCCTTTATCCTATGATTATAAAAGGGTCTTGACAGATTTCCAGAATGGAATGAACTGCCATCTGAAAAAAGACGGTTCCCAGTCATGAAAAGTGTTACCCTTCTGGGTAGCAGTATTTCAAAAAGTGTTACCCTTTATGGGTTCATATCAAACGGTGCCGACGGCTTGGACGGTTTATACCGTTTGAACGGTTTGAACGGTTTGCCAACGGTTTGAACGGTTTGAACGGTTTGCCAACGGTTTGAACGGTTTGAACGGTTTGGGAAACGGAATAGAGGAGTTTTCGGTTGTAGATGACTTGGAATTTGATGAGGAATTGTAAAACAGGAAATCATTTACGGGTCCAAGGGAAGCAATCACATCCGGACTGCAATCACCAGTTCAGGACAATGCCAGTTCCGAAATAGCCTACAATGATACCAAGGATCACACCGCCGATCACCTGTGAGAAGTTGTGGCCGAGCATGGTCTTGAGATTCTCCTCGGTGAACTGCCCCTCCTCGAAAAGCTTGGAAAGCTGCTTGCTCCAGTCAT
>JAQUYU010000036.1:14615-15833 GCA_028691695.1 Sphaerochaetaceae bacterium
CCTACAATGATACCAAGGATCACACCGCCGATCACCTGTGAGAAGTTGTGGCCGAGCATGGTCTTGAGATTCTCCTCGGTGAACTGCCCCTCCTCGAAAAGCTTGGAAAGCTGCTTGCTCCAGTCATTTATGACTTCAGCCTGCTTTCCCGCCTCGCGGCGGACTCCCATCGCATCATGGATTATGATCAAGGCAAACACAAGCGCTATGGCGAAATCCACGGTGCCGGCTCCTTCGATGATACCTATGCTGGTGGTAAGAGCAATGACGAATGAAGTATGGCTGGAAGGCATCCCGCCGGTGCTCTTGAGAAGCTTAAGGTCAAGCTTATGCGCCCAGATAAGGCCGATGAACGGCTTGAGAAGCTGCGCGATCAGCATTGCGGCAAGGCCAGTGATGAGCGGTGCATTATGAAGAATATCGTTATTCATACAGAAGACAATCTACCCCATCAGCACTCACAACATCAATAGCATCAGTCAAAATCCACAAACCTGGGAAGCTGGCCGCTTCGGCTTTCCCAAAGGACAAGCAGCAGCCCATTCTTCACCGAGACCGAGGCCTCTTTTCCAGTGAAGGCATTGCTCACTCCGACAGGGCAGTCTATATCCAGTCCGGCTTCGTCAAGGCAGTATTCAAGGCCGTGGATTGTAACTCCTGAGCATTTTTCAAGAGCAAATACAGAAATCATGCCATCAAACGAAGAGTCGAACTCCAATGCTCCATGCTGGATCACCGACATCGAGAACGGCCTTCCTATCAGAAAGCCATGAAGATTGCTGCGGGCGATGAAGCAAAGCGTCTGCACAGCCGCAAAGCTGTGATCGGTCCTGTTTCCCAGGGCGCCATGAATCACGATCGGATCCATGTAGCGGCTCACCGCACGCTTTGCGGCAAGCATCAGGTCCGTATCATCCTTCCGCTGCGGGAACACCTCGACGTTCTCGCCTGCGGGAATGCGCCCGAGCGAATCGAAATCGCCGATGACGAGATCGGGCTTTGCTGAACATCTCTTCAGGTATTCATAGCCGCCGTCTGCGGCAATCACGTAATCATCTTCTTTCTTCTCGAACAGCTCTGGGACAAACTCACCTGCTCCGACAATAATGCATCGTTTCTTCACAGGTAGATTATACAACCAAAACGCCGCCTTTTGAAGCACTGGTAAAACAGGATGAAAATGATTACAATCATGGGCATGGAGGCAAACCATGGAAT
>JAQUYU010000037.1:0-3874 GCA_028691695.1 Sphaerochaetaceae bacterium
GCGCTGTGCTTGATGGAATCGAAAGCGGCTTTCAGATCGATACGGTTGCCATCCAGCAGCTTCTGGACCGGCGCAAGAGCTCAGATGATGTATTCTCAACCCCCAGGAAGGAATCAGACCGCTTTGAAATCGTAAGCGGAGTGTTCGAAGGCAAGACGACAGGATCTCCGATCTGCATAATGATCCGCAACATGGATGCTGAGAAATCATCGGAAAACGATGAGCTGAGGTACTTCGCCCGCGACGGGCATGCGGACCTCCCCTATCACATAAGATACGCAAACTGCGATTACCGTGGCGGCGGACGGTCAAGCGGCCGTGAAACTGCTGCAAGAACCGCAGCAGGGGCCATCGCTCTGCAGATTCTCAAGTCCAAGGGTGTTGATATCTCATGCAAGGTCTCATCTGTCGGTGGGGTCAGGGGCTCTGAAGACAGCAAGGATGACATGCAGACCTGGACTTCGCTTGTTCAGATGTACCGTTCCCGCGGGGAAACCGCAGGGGGACAGGTCACCTGCACTGCCTCCGGAATTCCGGCTGGCATAGGAGAACCGGTGTTTGACAAGCTTGATGCGGTTATTTCCCACGCAGTGATGTCGATTCCGGCAGTGAAAGGCATCGAGTTCGGCTCGGGATTCGGCTGTGAATTCAAATGCGGGTCGGAGAATGACAAGGCTCCATCAAGCGGCGGAGTTCTTGGAGGGCTCAGCGATGGCACTTCTCTGGTATTCAATGCAGCGATAAAGCCTGTTCCGACAACCGACTGCGAAATGAGCGGAACAGATGTCAGGACCATGATGAGGAAGACAGTAAAGCTGAATCAGCGCCATGACTGGTGCATCTGCTTCCGAATCTGCCCGGTGATAGAGGCCATGACGGCGATTTCGATCCTTGATCTGTGGTATCAGCGCTATGGAAGATAGACCGCTGATCATCCAGACCGACAGGACGCTTCTTCTTGAAGTCGATTCTCCGTCTTTTGCCGAATGCCGCAGCAGCATCTCGCCGTTTTCAGAACTGGAGCGTTCTCCTGAGCACATACACACCTACAGTGTAAGCAGCATTTCAATCTGGAATGCAGTTGGCGCAGGAATTGATGCAGACCAGATAATAAAGACTCTTCAGAGGTGGACCAAGTTCTCGATCCCGAGTTCTGTTATTGATTACATCCGAAGCACTGCATCAAGATTCGGCAAGATCGAGATGACAGAAGGTCCGGATCAGAGCATCAGGCTTTCTGTAAAGGACAGCCTGGTGTTCCATGAGCTGGTTGCCAACAAGCGCATCTCTGCCATGATCCGTTTCATAGACAGCGATACCCAGAGCTTTCTTATTGATGCTTTGCAGAGGGGCAACATCAAGGTTGCGCTGATCAAGCTCGGATACCCGGTAAACGACCTTGTCCCATTCCGGATACAGGAGCATTTTCCCGTCAAGCTCAAGCCAAGCCTGAAACTGCGTGACTACCAGATTCTTGCAGCCGATGCCATAACCGGTAATGGAAAGCCCGGAACAGGCTATGGAACCCTAGTCCTTCCCTGCGGCGCCGGAAAGACAGTCGTCGGACTTGCCATCATGGCAAGCATCTGCACTCCAACGCTTATCATCTGCCCGAACATAATCGCAGCACGCCAGTGGATTGCGGAGATTCTGGACAAGACAGAGATCCCTGCATCTGACATCGGAGAATACAGCGGAGAGCACAAGGATATCCGAAGCATCACTGTCTGCACCTACCAGGTGCTCATCCACAGCAGCAATGCTCTGGAGATGAACAACCTCGAGCTGATGAACGGACGCAACTGGGGACTTCTTATCTTCGACGAGGTTCACCTTCTTCCTGCCCCGATGTTCAGATTCACTGCAAGCCTTCAGTCGGCACACCGTGTCGGCATGACGGCGACGCTTATCCGCGAGGACGGTCTTGAAAGCGATGTATTCAGCCTGATCGGCCCCAAGCGCTACGATGTTCCATGGAGCGTCCTTGAGCAGCAGGGGTGGATCGCCGAGGCAATCTGCACAGAAATCAGAGTTCCAATTCCCCAGGAACTTGCAATTCCTTATGCCGTAGGAACACGGTTCGAGAAGAACCGGATAGCCTCGACCAATCCTGCAAAGCTGCCTGTCGTAATGCAGCTCATAGCAGAGCATCAAGGCGAATTCATCCTTGTCATCGGGCATTATCTGGACCAGCTCAGGAAGATCGGAGAGAAGGTCAATGCCCCAATCATCACCGGCAGCATGCCAAACAAGGAGCGGGAAAAGCACTTCTCGGATTTCAGAAGCGGCAAGATCAATATCCTGATTGTTTCAAGGGTAGCCAACTATGCAATTGACCTGCCAGATGCTTCGGTAGCAATCCAGGTATCAGGTGTTTTCGGATCAAGGCAGGAGGAAGCACAGAGGCTTGGCCGTATCCTGAGACCTAAGGAACGCAAGAGCAGCTTCTATACGATAGTTTCAAAATTCACCGTTGAGGAGGAATTTGCTGCAAACAGACAGAAATTTCTAGTAGAACAGGGATATTCATACAGGACAGAGGAAAGATGAATTACGAAAGAATCAACAGTTTCAGGGAACAGATGGAAGGAATAGAGGAAGGAATATTCTTCTTCGCCTACGAGAATTACTTGAAAAAAGTGGAGACGCCTTATCACAAGCCGTTTCTTGAGAATGACATAGTTTCATTTTTTCTCAATGAATCCAATCAGAAGACACTGATAGATGCATTCGATAAGCTCGATGCCGCAGTCTGCTGCTTTGCCCTGATGTCCGGTTCGACAAGCAAGAGGACCATAGACATGTATTTCATGCCTGCTGTTCCAAGAAACGTGATTGAGCAGCGTGTGGAAAACCTCAAGAAGCGCTTCATTCTGATGGAGAATACGATGAACCTGAGAATAGAGCTCAATGCACTGCTTTCAGAGCCCATTTCCAAGCGCATAAGCCTCATGGACATGCTTTGCTACAGCGATCCGATCGAGGATGCATCCCGTCTCAGGATCTGGGAGGATGATGGGTTCGTATCAAGCAGCTTCATTCTTGCGATTGCAAGCCTCTATTCCAAGACCTCCAAGACCGCATCAGCCCTTTCCAGGGACATAATCAAGAACAATTTATTCCCATCCCTTCCTGCCAAGACGGCACCAAGGATTGTCGACAGCCTTATCCATCTGATGGACCTGATATCTTCACCTCGGCCGAAGACCCAGGGAACACGTCCTTCAGAGCGAAGGATTTCCGAAAGCCAGCTCAAGGACCTGCTTGCCTGGACTCCGCTTGAGACTGCCTTGTACTGCTGCACCGGCGGGAACACGAAGGACTGCAAGGTCCTGTTCACTGCTCTGGATACCCTGCGTCTTGCTGGCAAGATGGAATGCGCTATGCTTCTTGCACTGATCAAGTTCATCATGATCTCAGAGGGGAACGGGGAAATGACCAACATCCCATGGTTCCTGATGCTTCATCTCTTCGTGTTCAATGCAGTGAGAATAGATGACGATCTTATGGTTTCTGCAAACCTCAACATGATCGATCACGTCCCCAGCAGAAGAAGCAAGATCATTGAATCAAGCTCTTCAGACTTCAACTTCTACGGGGATCCTTCTCCTGAAGATTCCGGGATAGCATTCCTTGGAGAAATACAGAAGCTTGATGCAATGCAGATGTACAGCACAAGCTTCGATGGCTTCAAGCTGCTGTTCGAGCTATCAGAAAAACCATCGGAAACGCTTAGCCAGTTCACAGGAACGCTTATCGGAGGCACGATTGAGCGGTACAAGAGCGAGCTTGGCCGGTTCGGTATATCAGAAGGTTTCCTGCTTCAGTCCAATGACCCTTCCCTTTCAGAGACGATCAGAAGCCTTGATATCCT
>JAQUYU010000037.1:3974-15696 GCA_028691695.1 Sphaerochaetaceae bacterium
ACAGGCTTGCAGTTAGGCGGATAATGGTATCCGGTGAATTCCTCGAACTGAAGGCGCCCTTGGGCAAGAAGCAGGTCTATTCCGAAGAAGATGCGGCATCCTGCATCGTTTGCCCGTGAAAGGAAGCATGTCATGCCGGGCTTGTATATAAGCTCGAAAACGACTTCCTTTCCCGTGAACCCCAGGCCAGGAGCAGCTTCGGCATCAGGATTCGGGTTCATTCCGACAGGGGTCGCCTGAACAATGAAGTCCGCAGTTCCAGTGTATTTTCCAGCATGATCAAGAGTATCGTAAGAGCTCATCGTCTCAAGAGCAAGCCGCTTGGCATTCTCTTCTGTGCGATTTAGAATAAGGACCTTGCAGTCATGGTTTCGGAATGCCCATACTATCGAGTTCGCAGCCCCGCCAGCTCCGATCACGATGGCAGTCTTCTGGACGCCTGGCTCGAGGAACTTTGAAAGAAGGCTCACAAACCCATGATAATCGGTATTCACCCCTTTCCAGAGGTTGTTTGTTCTCACAACAGTGTTGCAGGAGCCTGTGAACTTGACTTCCCTGGTTCCCTTTCCAAGATAGGGAAGCACGTCCTTCTTGAACGGGCTCGTTACAGAGAATCCATGAATCTTGAGAACTTCGGCCAGCTTGAAGAATGAGCGAACTGAATCGACAAGGAATGGGACATATATCGCATTGAACCTGATGGCATGGAAGCCAGGGTTATGGATCTGAGGCGAGACAGAATGATAGACAGGATTCCCGATTATTCCGAAGATGTGCGTCTGGGCATTGACCTTGTCAGCTCTGTACAGCTCGGAAAGCGACCATGGCGTGAGAAGCCCAGGCGATACCGGCTTCTCGCAGCAGAACGTAAGAAAAGAACCTGTGCGCTTGTACAGTATCCGAGTCGGGATCCCCATATCCCCTACTCCGATGATAATCTTGCGGCGGATCGAAGAAAGTTCCTTCTCTGCATTGAAGATCAGAATCAGGTCATTCACTGTATGAGGAGTCACGACCATCTTGGGGATGTCGCCCTTGCTTGCAAGCTTGGAAATCCGGGCATACAGATCAAGAGGCACCCCCTCAAGGTCATGGTGGCTGCGGATGATCTCGACATTGTAGTCATGGCAGGCTTTCTCAAGCTCCGGACGCTTTATGTCATCCTCTATGTCGATGAATGCAAATCCGCCCGAAAGGGCATCAATCATGTGTGTGATACGTTTCTTCTCGGACAAGGCGAAGCATCCGCCATCAGAAGCCCTGCGGCATGTGAGAACGATCGGAAGATCCACAAGGCGTGGGAAAGTCTTGGCTCTTGGAAGCTCATCAGGAGAAAGGAAATCCAATCTGAGCTCTGCCATCTCGACGAAAGACCTGTTCTTCCAGAAAACTGCAAGATTCTCTTCAATGGTACTGCCTGTAAGGGTCAGACATAGCACAGGAAACACCTCCCCAGATAACAGCATCCTTGAAACCAAGTCCTCTATTATGCTAAAGTCAAGTTTAGCGGTAAATGCATAAAAATTCAACTGTGCATTGATCCCGGAACATTGCCATGAACACACTTCAATTATCCAATATCTGCCTTTCATTCGGTGACAGGGACATTCTCAAGGATGTTTCCTTCACAATAGACAGCACAACGCGCGCAGCGATGGCAGGTGGCAACGGTGAAGGAAAGTCAACACTTCTTAAGATTGCCTGCGGACAGATGAGCTCCGACAGCGGGACTATAAGCATGACGCGTGATCTGGATCTTTGCTACCTGCCCCAAAGCGACATAGTGCTCGGAGACAGCACAGCCTATGAAGAGATCGAGAAGGCTTTCGACAAATACAAGCGCCTTATCGATTACAAGACAGGACTTGAAACCCAGCTTGAAAAGACTCCCGAAAGCCATAGTCTCGTGGAGGAGATCCATTCAATCCAGGAAAAGCTTGACAGCTGCGACTACTACAGCAGGAAGACAATCATAAGCGTCATTGCAAAAGGTCTTGGATTCAAGCAATCTGACCTTGATCGCAGATGCAGCGAGTTCTCCGGCGGTTACCAGATGCGCATCGCTCTCTCCCGTGCCCTTGCAAGCTCGCCTGACATACTTCTTCTGGACGAACCTACTAACTACCTCGACATCGAAGCTAGAATCTGGCTGAAGAACTTCATCAAGCAGTATGAAGGCGGCGTGATGATCGTGTGCCATGACCGCAGCTTCCTCGATGAAACCGTCAATGAAGTCTATGAGCTTTGCAACAGCAGGCTCACACGCTACAAGGGCAACTACAGCGCTTATGAGCTTCAGCGGCAAGAAGAGATCGAGAAGCTGGAAGCAGCCTACAGAAAACAGCAGGCGGAAATCGGACACACAGAAGCATTCATCGAGAGGTTCCGCTACAAGGCCACCAAGAGCCGCCAGGTCCAGAGCCGCGTCAAGATGCTGGAGAAGCTCGAGCCGGTGTTCGTTCCGACCCACTTGAAGAAGCTTTCGTTCACATTCCCAGAGCCACCGCACAGTCCTAATGACATGGTTGTGATCGAGCATCTTCACAAGAGCTACGGGACCCATGTGATCTATGACGATTTCGACCTGATAGTGAACAAAGGCGACAGGCTTGCCGTCACAGGTCAGAACGGAACAGGAAAAAGCACGCTTTTAAGGATGATAGCTCAGGTTGATTCTTCCTATCAAGGAGTGTTAAGGCTTGGTCCAGGTGTTACAATTGGCTATTTTGCCCAAGACAATGAAACATACCTCACCCCTTCAAACACAATCCTTGAAGAGATTTCAAGCTGTGCAACCACTAGCCAGCTGCCGGATCTGAGGAACATTCTCGGAAACTTCCTCTTCTCAGGAGACGACATCTTCAAGAAAGTCCAGGTTCTCAGCGGCGGCGAAAGAAGCCGGCTTGCCCTGCTCAAGATCCTTCTCAAGCCTGCAAGCCTTCTCATTCTGGACGAGCCTACGAACCATCTGGACATCAACTCGCAGGAGATGCTTCTTGATGCAATCAAGCGTTACACAGGAACGCTGGTGTTCGTAAGCCATGATGCTTACTTCATTTCTAAGCTTGCAACCAAGATTCTCTATCTTTCAGATGAAAAGCCTGAGCTGTTCGTCGGCGACTATGAATACTTCTCATGGAAGCTTGAGCAGAAGGAAGCCTACCATGCACAGAAGAAGGCACAGGCAGCCGAATCCCAGCAGCAGAGTGTACCTACTACTGATTACAAGACAGCAAACAAGCTTCGGAACCAGCGTCAGAAACTGGCTAACGAATGCCAGAAGCTGCTTGAAGAATCCAACCAGATCAAGCTTCAGATCGAGCAGCTGGACAAGGAGATATCGCTCCCTGAGAATTACAGCAACCCTGCCCGCATCACAAAGCTCATAGCTTCAAAACAGAGCCTTGAAGATTCGAAGACAGCAAAGGAAGACCGCTGGCTGGAGCTATCAATGCAGATGGAGGATGAATCAAATGAGTAACAGCTTTTCAAAAATCGGAACTCTGGTTCTTGCAAGCGCCTCACCGGCAAGGCTTCAAGTGCTTAGAGACCTAGGAATAGATGTTAAGGCCTGTCCAACAAGCACCGATGAACATCACACTGAAACCGAACCAGGCCCCACAGTCCAGACTCTGGCCCGTCGCAAGATGGATTCTTTTCTAAGATGCCATCCCCTCTTCGAAGGAAATGCGCTTTCATGCGACACCCTGATCTGGTTCGACGGAAAGCTGATAGGCAAGCCAGCGGATGAAGCGGATGCCAGAGCACAGCTCAGCCTCTTCTCAGGCAATACCCATGAAGTTTATTCAGGATACTGCCTGCTTGAAAACGGAAAGATGCACAGCGGCTTCGACATGGCCTCTGTCGTGTTCAAGAAGCTTTCTCCAAAGCAGATAGATGACTACATAATAAGCGGCGAATATAAAGGAGCTGCCGGATCATACCGGATCCAAGGGCTTGCCTCCAAGTTCATAGAAAGAATCGATGGAGATATCAATACCGTGATCGGAGTTCCTGTGGACCTTCTTGGAAAAGTCTTCAGCCAAAGCACATCAGAACAGCGATGATGCCCACCATGGCAAACCCGCAGACCTGACAGATCAAGTAGACCTTCGGAGAGGCATTCTTTCCGGCAATCATCTCGACAAAGCTCAGAAGCATAAGCCCGCCGTCAAGGGTCGGTATGGGAAGCAGATTCGCTATTGCAAGCGAAATGCTCACACCGGCCAGAAGATACAGAGCGGTCCTGAGCCCCTTGCTGAAGTTCTCATGAAATCCTGCTGTTGTAAGCTCGCCTATTGAAGTGGAAGCAGAGAAAGTGCCCGCCACAGTGCTCGATAGCTTTCCTTTCCCCTGAATTAAATCTGCAAGAGATCTGAACCCGGAGCTGAGAACTGAGAAAGCCTGGCGTAACGCACCTACGAGTGCCTGAGAGAAAGTATAGTTGTGAACCATCTTACCCTCTTTCTTCAAGGTAAAACCGATCTTCATCCGCCCGCTGTCATCGGACAAAGGCTCATATGAAAGCTCAGCAATGCGTGTCCCACGCAGGACAGTCATTGAAACCGAAGCTGGGCATGAAGAACGGACAAGAAGGATGTCAAACATGTTTTCTATATCATTATCATTTATTTTCTGTATAACATCACCGCTTCTCAGTCCTGCGATGTCCTCAGGGGAATCCGGAGTAAGGCTCGAAACAACAGGACTGATGAACTCAGCAAGGCCGAATATCCCGTTGACAGGGGTTATCGTGTAATCCATGCCGCCGGAAGAAACCATTACAGAGGAATTGCCCCTGCGCTCGCCAAGCAGAGTCTGCATCTGTTCGAACGTCGAGACAGGAATCCCATCTACGGCTGAGACTGTCATTCCTGTCTTCAATCCGGCAGCAGCAGGACTGGGGTTGGCATTAGAGAACAGCTGGGGGTAATCTGAAGCAAGCACTACCTTAGCTGGCGATGCTGGCGAAAGCACGGGGAGAGACAGAAGGATGAAGAAGCAGAGAACTGCAAAAAGGACATTGAACAGCGGACCTGCAAAATACAGGAAGAACCTCTTCAGAGGAGAAGCAGCATAGAGAGAGCCTTCCTCAGTGTTCTCGACATGACGATCCTTGCGGGCAAGAGCACGCTTTAGGTCATCCTCGCCCTTTAGCTTGCAGAATCCTCCGAACGGCATAATTCCGATCTGGAAGCGCATCTTAGTGCCCCATTTGACAATCGGAGGACCGAACCCGAACGAAATCGCCTCGACTTCGATGCCGAAGAGCTTGGCTGCAAGAAAATGCCCCAGCTCGTGCACCAGAATCATCACGCTTATTCCGATGAGACCTATAGCAACTGACCAGAGCGTCTTGATCATATCAGGCCTGAAGCAAGCTCCCGTGCCTTCCTGTCGCATTCAAACACGTCGTCAAAGCTTGCCAGCTTCCCTGTGAAGCTGCATGCAAAAAGAGCATCCATCACCAGATGGTCAATCCTGTCGAATCCGATCAGGCCGCGGCAGAAGGCGTCGACTGCAACTTCATTGGCTGCATTGAATACTATCGGCCAGAAGCCACCCTTTCCAAGGCATTCAAAGCCGCATTTCACCAGCGGGAAGCGCTCGAAATCCATCGGATAGAAGTCCAGATGAACTTCGCCTGCGCACTCGAAAAGAGGCTTTGAAAGCGGTTTATCGAATTCAAATCCGAAATCATCGAATATTGCATTCAATATCGGAAAGCGCATGGTAGGAGAGGAAATCTGGGCATAAGTCTGCCCGTTCCTAAGACTTACCATCGAGTGAACCTCCGACTGGGGATGGATCACAGTGAGTATTCTCTCTGCCCCAATGCCGAACAGCATGCCAGCTTCAATAACTTCAAGCGCCTTGTTTGCAAGAGTTGCGCAATCGATGGATATCTTGCGGCCCATCTTCCAAGTCGGATGATTGGCAGCCTGCTCCACAGTTACAGAAGAAAGCTTGCTTCGAGGAATATTGCGGAACGGCCCGCCGCTTGCAGTGATGATAAGCTTGTCGATCGAATCGCTGCCAAATGCCTTGGCAAGCTCGTAAATTGCACTGTGCTCGCTGTCCACAGGGATGATCCTGCGTCCAAGAGAATGGGCAAGCTGGTTCAGAAGCGGACCGGCCATCACCATGCTCTCCTTGTTTGCAAGAGCAAGATCCTTTCCAGATGAAAGAGCAGCAATGGATGCTTCCAGCCCACGGGCACCGCTGATGCCGTTGAGCACAAGATCTGCATCACAGCTTTGAATCAGATCCTCAGAGCTATGAAACAGCTTTATTCCCTCAATGCTGCACTTGTATTCGAAATCAGGGTCACAGACCGGAGTCTCGATCATCTTGCATCCGAACTGCTTTGCATCAAGGAGCATCTGCTCATAGCGCATCCCCGCCGAAAGACCGACGACCCGAATACGGTCCTGAAGACCGGAAAGAAGAGACAAAGCAGTTGTGCCTATGCTTCCTGTACAGCCAAGAACGATGAGAGTCTTCATGCAAGCAGCTCCAGAAGCAGGTAGAAAAGCGGGACTGTAGCAATAATCGAATCAAGGCAGTCAAGCATTCCTCCCCTGCCTGGAATAACGTTTCCAGAGTCCTTCACACCTGCCGATCTCTTGAAAAGGCTCTCAATCAGATCCCCGACATCAGCTGTGAAGCTGACAGCAATCCCCAGAAGGATGCTGTCAAGCACCGAAATGTAATCGAAAAGCCACAGGCAGAGCCCAAGTGACATCAGGATGCAGCAGATTGCACCGCCAGCAAAACCTGCAATGCTCTTGTGAGGACTCACTGGAACGATCCCGCCGTTGTTCTTTCCCCAAAGACGGCCGAATACGTAGGCGAATATATCGTTTGAAAAGACCAGCATGATCATAAGAAGAAAAAGCCAGCCGCCGGTGCGTTCACCTGAATTGAAGGCAAGGATCCTGATGACGTAAGTAATCAGATAACCAGGATAGAACACAAGCAATGCATTCTTCGAGCAAGAGACAAGCGAAGAGCTGTACTGATCAGACGCACCTTTGAAGATCTGAGGGACAAACGACAAGAGAATCATCATTGAAAATGCAATGTCAGTCATCCGAACAGGGACTTCGAAATAAAGCTCAAGGTACTGGATCACCGGAAGAAGAGCCGGAAAACAGTAGAACCACTTCTTCTTTCCGAACAGAAGCACTCCCATTTCAAGCGACCCGATTGCCGCAGCAGCGACTGCTACTATGGCAAAAGCCAGATGGTTCATCGCGGGAAGAAAGATCAGAAGGCAGACAATTGCCGGAACTCCAATCAATGTCGTAAGCAGCCGTTGGGAAAGGTTGTTCATTTATTGAGCCCTCCGAATCTTCTCACTCGTGATTTGAATATAGCAATGACTTCATCAAGCTCCCTCTCTCCCCAGTCAGGCCAGAGGGCATCGATGCTTGCAAGCTCCGCATAAGCACTGTCCCATAGGAGAAAGTTGCTCAGGCGGTGCTCACCCGCACTGCGGGCTATGATGTCAGGAGGCGGAACTGACGGCAGATCCATATGAGAACGGACGTCGGCTGCCGTGATCTCAGACCCAGGGCTGGCAAGAATGAAGCGATTGACCGCACGGACAATCTCATCCTGACCGCCGTAGTTGATCGCCATGATGCATGTAAGGTTACTGCACAAGGCAGTCTCGGACTCAGTCCTGGCTATTGCCCTCTGAACTTTATCAGGCAGCGCAGCCTTGTCGCCTCGCACAAGGATCCGGACTCCGTATTCAAGGAAATAGCGGATCTCCGCTGTAAGGCGCGATGCAAGCAGCCCCATGAGGTAGTTCACCTCAGAAGGCGGCCTGCGCCAGTTCTCAGTTGAGAAAACATAGAGGGAAACGTAGTCAATCTCTGGATTCGCAGCAGCAAGACGGAGTATCCGCCTCACAGCCTTGAGCCCTTCGATATGACCTGCGTCCCGTGGAAGACCACGCCTCTCGGCCCATCTTCCATTGCCGTCCATTATCAATCCGATGTGCAAATCAGATCTCCATTATCTCTTTTTCTTTGGCAGCAGCGCTGTCGCCGACCTTGGCGATATAGGAATCAGTCATTTTCTGAAGCTTGTCCTCTGCCTCGGCCTGCTCGTCTTCAGAGATCTTCCCGGCTTTCTGATCCTTCTTGATCTCATCCATTCCATCGCGTCTGATGTTGCGAACAGCAATCTTGCTCTGCTCTGATATTCCCTTCGCCTGCTTTGCAAGCTCCTTTCTCCGGTCCTCGGTGAGAGGCGGGAAAGCGATACGAAGAAGCTTTCCATCGTTGCTCGGATTGAGTCCAAGCTCGCTCTTCTGGATTGCTTTCTCAATCGGTGAAAGAAGGGTCTTGTCCCACGGCTGGATCACGACGAGACGTGCTTCAGGGGTCGATATCGAAGCGACCTGTGAAAGAGGCGTCGGAGCTCCATAGTAGTCCACTCTGATCTTGTCGAACAGTGCAGCTGATGCTCTTCCGGTTCTGATGGCCTGATAGTCCGCACTCAGTGCGACCAAGGTCTTCTTCATTCTGTCTTCGCAGTTATTAAGAATTTCTTCCATGATTTACTCCATAAAAACAGCAACCCCACAGTGCCTGGCAAAGTGGGGTTGGTTCTGAATCAGTCGTTTCCGCCGGCTCTGTAGCGGACGAAGCTCTCGATCGAAGTCTTGCATCCGTGGTCCTTGTTGAACTTGGCGAAGAGTTTCTCCACCGTCAGTCCATCAGGATTGTCAAAGTCGAATACCTGCTGGTTGAGGCAGATCTCCCCGAGGTGCTTTGAAAGCTTTCCGCGGACGATCCCTTCCTTGACATTCTCAGGCTTGTCCAGAGACTCGACCTGCTTGCGGAAGATTCCGAGCTGCTCATCGCAGTAATCCTTCGGAACGTCCTTTCCATCAAGGTACATCGGATCCTGAGCGCACACCTGAAGAGCGCACTTGAATGCGAAGTCCTTGAAGGCTTCGTCAGAAAGGATCTTAGGATCGTCGGCATTGAATCTGATCAGGACACCGATCTTTCCTTCACCGTGGATGTATGTTGCAACGTACTGGTTCGGGCCGCATTCCATCAGGGCGAATCTCTTCACCTTCATGTTCTCGTTGATGGTCGCGATCAGTCCATTGACCATTTCCACCAGAGGCTGCTCGATCTGGGTGTAGCCTTCGCTGAGGATCTTCTCGGCAACGTTCTTCCCAAGATTGATGAACTCGTTGTTCTTTGCAACGAAGTCTGTTTCGCAGGTGATGTCAACCATGACGAACTTGTTGTCTTTCTGAAGAATCGTGACTCTTCCTTCGTTGGTCGAACGGTCGACTCTCTTGGCGACAGCGGCAAGCCCCATCTCCTTGAGAACCTTCTCGGCTGCGGCGAAATCGCCATTGCTCTGGAGCAGGGCTTTCTTGCAGTCCATTACTCCGGCGTGTGTGCTTTCTCTCAGCTCTTTGATCATCGCAAGTGTGATTTCCATTGTATTCTCCTAAATTCAGTTCTGGTCGGCTTCGTCAGCCTTGTCATCATCTTCCTCAGCTGCGGCTTCGGCTTCTTCCTCTTCCTTGTCCTTATCGATCACAGGGGTGCTGGAAAGGTCGTCTTCCTGGCCCGGAAGGGTCTCGACGATCTTGATGCCCTGGTCGCTGTCAACGTCGATGACGGCATTGGCCACGATCTCTACGAACAGGCTGATCGAGCGGATTGCATCATCGTTGCCCGGGATCGGGTAATCGATGCCGGTCGGATCGCAGTTGGTGTCGACGACAGCGCATACCGGAATTCCAAGTCTCTTGGCTTCCGCTACTGCAATTGCTTCTTTTCTTGTATCGATGACGAAGAGAATTCCCGGAAGATCAGTCATTTCCTTGATTCCGCCGAGGTTCTTGTCAAGCTTTGTCTTCTCCTTGGTATAGAGAGCGACTTCTTTCTTTGTGAGGTTCTCGAAGGTCCCGTCGACTTCCATCTTCTCGATCTTCTTGAGCTTTGCAACTGATTTCTTGATTGTGGTGAAGTTAGTGAGCATGCCGCCGAGCCATCTGTTGTTCACATAAGGCATGTTGCATCTCTTTGCTTCTGTCTCAATGGCCTGCTGGGCCTGTTTCTTGGTTCCGACGAATAGAACGTCCTTGCCACCCTTCACGACTGCTCTGATTGCATTGTACGCCTCGACGATGCAAGCTGTTGTCTTCTGAAGGTCAATGATATGGATCCCGTTTCTCTCCTGGAAGATGTAACGAGCCATCTTCGGATTCCATCTCTTGGTCTGATGTCCGAAATGCACACCTGCTTCAAGCAGGCTCTTCATAGTTACTACTGATGCCATAGTATCTCCTAAATCAGCGGATAAATCTCCGCTCCCTTCGTTGTTTCTCACTCGGATTCAGGCTTTCCCATTTCTGGCCAAACCCTCATTCCTCGCGGATATTTGGAAGCTAGGCTTCCATAAGAGACATTATGCACTTTTGCCCTTTCTGTTTCAAGCTTCCACCCTGTTCCAATTGAAGAACAGGGTGAAAACAGACCAGTCTACAGGGGAACGCTCATCAGAACCCAGACTCCTCCGCTGCTGTCCTCCCAGTATTCGACTATCTCCCTTCCGCTGACTGCGGTTTCCAAGGCCTGGATCTGCGCCTGATCCGAATCAATGCTGCAAAGCTTATCCAAAGCTGTGCTGGCATCGTATTCATCACTGCATGAGACGATCAGATAATCTGCAATCTCAGCGGCGGTCTGATCGAAGCTTATCGATTTCGAATCAATCGTCACTTTAACGCCCTTCCATTCTGCGATAGCCTTCAAGCATTCTTTCTGAGCGGCCTTGTAAGAATCAAAGAAACTGCCTTCATTGGCATATCCTGCCTCGAAGTGCTTTCCTTCTTCGGATGGAACCTTCACTACCCAGTCAGGCCGCCGTATGCCGTCCTTGCCAAGGACTATCAATGAACTCTGCCGTTTTGCAGTAAGCCCAACAGGAACTGACTCAGACTCGAAAAGCGCATAGTACTTCTTGTTGCCAGTCGTGCCTTTTTCTATCGACAGCGGATTCTCGAAGGAATTCACATTGGAACCTTCCCTTATCCAGCCAAGGAATACGAAATTGTCCTTTTCGGGATTGACCAGCTGGAAAGAATCGGTTTCAACCGTATAGGAATCCGGATTTGCAGCTCCATAGCGGAATGAGCCTCCATCAAGGTCATATTCTATGCTGAATTGAGTTGCCTTCCATAGAGCACGGATGCAAATATCAACAAAAGGATCCTTATCAAAGGCTTCAGGATCAGGTGTCATTAGCTTCCACCCATCAAAAACATATCCTGCTTTTTCAGGATCAGTGATAACCGGCACCATTTCAATGCTGAATGATGCTGGATTTTCAACGCCTTCTGGCAGTCTTCCTCCATCAAGATCATATGTAATCGTGTATTCGGACGGTTTCCAGATTGCTTCGAAAACCTGATCACCAAGATTAGAAGTATCAACGATTCTTCCTGCCGTCACGCCATCGGAAGCCTTCCAGCCTACGAAGTCATAGTAATTCCTTTTCGGGCTAATCAATTCGAATGGGCTCATCTCGCAGTTGAATGTCTGCGGATTGGCCTTTCCCTCTTCGAATTCACCGCCGTTGAGCTTGTATGAAAGCACATAATCAATCGGATTCCAAACTGCAACAAGGGCTCTGTCTCCAGTGCTGCCAAGAGCAATTCTGTAATCAGGGTCTGCTT
>JAQUYU010000150.1 GCA_028691695.1 Sphaerochaetaceae bacterium
GTTCGGAGCGAAGTTCAGCGAGCTTGGCGGGAAAGCCGAGGAAGTCGAGAACGTCACCAGCGACATGATCCACGGGTTCAGGAATGCGATGAAGGCCCAGTTCCCGAATTCCACCGTGACCGTGGACTATTTATGAGAAGCTTCTCATAAGCGGTCTTATGAGAAGCTGTTTGTTATGAGAAGTTGCAATGATAACTCCAATAGTTAGAAACAAATAACAATTATAAGCTTCTCATAATAATTTCAGATTGTTTTCTTGAGCCAATTCAGAAGGTTCATTTTGTCTGAATCACTATATCCTGCATCATCGCCAATGAAATCCTCAGTTGCCTTTTCGATATGCCTGCGTTTGACTTCAGGGTTTGCTTTTGAATAAAGCTCTGTCGTCGTTACACTTGCATGTCCAAGAAGATCACGGATGTAAATCAAATTGACATCATTCTCGAGAAGGTGCATTGCCCTTGAATGTCTGAGACAATGTGGAGAGATGGTGGCGGGGAACTTATCCGGATGCAGTTCTCTGGCTTTCAGAAAGTGCTTCTGCAGAATGTAATTCATACCCTCCCTTGTAAGGGCTTCCCGTCTATTGTTGAAAAAAAGTGGCTCATCATCCTTAACATTGAATCGTCTTCTGTATCTATCGAGAAGCTTGCCAACTGACTTGTCGATTGGAACAATCCGCGTCTTCTTGCCTTTCCCATGAAGCACGAGAGTATACGGAGGACCGGCATTAAGCTCAAAGGAAAGGATCCCTGTTATCTCGGAGACCCTTCCACCGCTTTCATACATCAGTGAAATGATGCTCATGTCTCTAAGGTCATCTTCCTGGGAAGCATCAAAACCTGACAGCAATAGCCTGTAAGCTGCAACTGACAGGTAATTCATTGGCTTTGATTCGCATCTCTTATGCTTCAATTCAAGTATGGGGATGCAGGCAGAAAGAAGAGACGGCTCGCGGAAACTCAGGAATCTGAAGAAAGACTTGAGCGCTCCTAGTCTGTTGTTCCTTGTTGAGATTGATACTTTCTTTCCAGCCTCAAGCCAGTCAAGGAATGAACTCACACGTTCAAGACTGAAATCATCGATTGTCAGTTTCTCCGGTTTTAATCCCGCAGATGCAGAAAGGAACTCAATCACCTCGACGAAAGCATCCCTGTATGTCCTGACCGTATTAGGCGATGCGCCTCTCTGCATGGGAAGATAGTCGCCAAGGAATTTCGAAAGATAGAATGCAAGATTAGATTTCATTAATGATCCCCTCGTAAGTGCTGTGGCAGGAATCAAGGATTGAATTGAATCGCTCGCTGGCAAGCCTCAGATACCGCTCTGTGCCGTTGACGTTGGCATGCCCCATGTATGTGCTCAGATAAGGCAGGGAGCAGAATGCGTCCTTCCCTGCTTTTATCATCTTGTCAAGGGAATGGCATGCAAATGTATGTCTAAGGCTGTGGATGCTGATGCGTTGTCCTTTCTTCGGAGTGATGCCGGAAGCTGGAAGCAGATGAATCCTGAACGCGCCCTGAACGGTGACAGCCGCATATCGTTCGCTTCTTGGCGACCTGAAAAAGTATGTTCCATCCGTCTTTATGCGTTCCTCCTTATAAGCGGTCAGCCACCCATGCATGGAGTCATCGAAGGGTACGAGCCTTGATGCATTCTCTTTTGACTTGATCACGGTGATAATTCGATTTTCTAGATTGACATCCTCAATCCCCAGGCTCAATGCTTCCTCTATGCGAAGTCCTGTAGAATAAAGGAGCCTGAAAAGGGTGCTGTAGAATAACGTTTTTGATTCACTCTCCCTGTACCATTTGAAAGTATCCACTGCTTTAAAGAATCGGCTTATCTCATTTTCCGAGAAAACATATGGGACGAAGTTGCTTTCACTCCGGGTGATGCCTTCAGGCAGCAAGTAAATATCATTGCATCCGCTGTTTCTCAGGTAGATGGCCAGTTGCCTCAGAAGGCTTTCCATTCCTTTGATCGTCTCGGCCTTCTTCCCTTGGTGGAGGTGTAGGAATCCTTCTACTGCTTCTTTCGTCATGATTGCATTGCATCCGTTTCTTGCAGCAAGATATTGGCTCAGCGCATTCAGCCTGCATATTACGCCCTGACATATCTTTTGTCCTATTGCCCGCTTGTATTTCACGTATCCGCTGAAAAGCATTCTGTAAGGTGATGCGAAACAGTCTTCAGTGGTTTTCATATGAAGGAACCTCCAGAGCCAGTTTTCTCAGTTCATTGATGCTTATGGAGAGGTATTGCCGTGTCGTGTTCATGTTCTTGTGCCCGAGAATGCTGGTGATGATCGGAAGCGGTGTGTCATTCCGAAGAAGCCGCGTTGCGAAGGAATGTCTTAATGCATGCCCGCCATGCTTTCTGTTTCCGATCTCTACATTTGCCAGATGGAATGCGTTGCTGACAATTCCGTAAAGGATATTGCTGCCAAAAGGCTCGCAATCATGTTGTTTAAGAAACACATTCTCGGATTCGGACTTTGGTCGATGGTTCTTGATGTAGTCTATCAGAATCAGCTTCACGTTCTCTGGAAGCGGAACAGAAATCCTGGTTCCGGTTTTCTGCTGTACTTTCTCAATGAGATCCTTGTCCCATTTGATTTCCTTGAACTTCAATCCGAGAATGTCTCCTGTTCTAAGTCCCATCTGTGCTGCCATCAGCACCATGCATTTGTTTCTTGTATAGCAGAGAGAATCCTCAGGAATGGAGGACACCATGTCCCGTATTTCTTCTGTAGCATAAAACGAGAGCAGCCTTTCGCGTTTGTCCGAATTGATCACAGGAAACACTTTACGGCCGCATGTGTCCGTAACTCCTGCTCTGAACATTGCTTCAAAGAATTGCCTGAGTTGGAACTCAATATAACTGATCGTTGCCGAGGCGTAATCCATTGAGTCGATGTATTCATATACTACATTCACATCGAAATGTGTAATGTCTTCAATTTTTCTTTCATCAAGGTATTCAAGAAACCGCTTGACAACGCTCTTTTTCCGTTCCCGTGTCGACTTGGCGATATCGCCACCTATGAAATCAATGTAGATTTCCATGTATTTTTCTTTGAGACTGTCTTCCAAAACTGTCCTCCTTAATAATTGGAGACAGTATTATTCAAAATGTTATGAGAAGTAAAGCCAATATTATTTCCTTGTTTCAAAAAAAGTTAAAAAAACTACATCTCATAACAAGCAACTACTCATAAGACCGCTTCCATGTGATGAAGCTCATAGGCGATTCTGTCGATACGATCCGCAGGGGAGAGGCTGGCGGAAGAGACCGCGCCAAGTCGTCCATCCTGTCCAGGACAAGGTACCTCTGGCTCAAGAACC
>JAQUYU010000151.1 GCA_028691695.1 Sphaerochaetaceae bacterium
GATTTACTTGGGTGGAATTCTTATCTCACCGGATCACGTTGTGCAGGTCCTGGGAAAAATCATTTACTGGTTCAGGGTAATAATCATATCCGGACTACGAAACTTAGACTTGAGCAGCATTTCAATTGACTATGAATTGCAAAGGTGCAATGATGTAATTGCTTCAGGAACTTGAAGCAGATTAATTCAGATATGCAGGATCGGCAACAAACTGTTACAAACCGATCCGACGGACTTGTTCCGTTTTTTCTGGCAGTGACACATTTGCTTTTTCTGCAAAGGAGAACTTATGGGTATCGTCTATGTCGTTGTTTTCTTTCATTTCAATCAGAAACAATGCTTCTACGAAGGGCATCTGTTGAAAAGCGGAAAACTCAAGCCAGAAAAGTGCAATGGCCTGATATGTCCTGTTTTCGCTGCTCCAATTTATCATTGCTCGATTTCGCACGTAATGGACGAAAGGATTCTGGATCCGGATGCGTTGGTTGATTCTCTCTGGACCAGCACTTCAAAGGGGTCAGAGCCGATCATCATCCTAGCAGAGCGATGCGATCATATCAAATGGATCAACGACCAGGAATGGACGAAAATCGAAACAGACATTTTTCCTAAAAGGACGGACGGTTCGCTGCTGAAGATTTTCGGAGGCAAGGATCCAGAAGGTGGAAAGTTCATTGTAACATCACCTCCTGAAACGAGAGATTATGAAGAAAAACCGTTGCAGGATATCCGCGAGAGCATGTACCATGAGTTCAGTTTTGATTATTTGGTTTCTGAAAAAGCGAATGGAGATTATTCCTACGAGACGGTATCAATGAACGAGGATGCAAACATGTGCGAGGCGTTCCGAGATGAACATGGTGAAGATAATGAAATCTGCAATAATTGCTTTCATCCGAATTGCAGGATCTACTAGCGCTTAGGATTCTCAAAGCAGAAAATGAGTAAAAGCTGATATTTTGCCGAACGGTAATACAATCCAAAATATCCATATTTTTTTACCGTTGGTATGTTTTATCTGCAAAACACTATTTTTACCGAACGGTATTGTATACTGTGGTTATGAACAATAAGACTTCGCAGAGAATAATCACAGCAACAGACCTTGGAAAGATTGTCCGTGCAAGAAGAAAGGAAAGAGGCCTTACCCAAGCGGAACTTGCCGCTTTGTGCAACACGGGAATCAGGTTCATATCCGGTCTGGAGAATGGCAAGCCGACAATGCAGATTGAAATGATCCTTGAAACAGTTTCAATGCTTGCTCTGAATGAGATGATAGAGGAAAGATGATTTGCAATCAGCGCCCATCCGACCAGTTCAGTATTCCGCCTGTGTCAGAGAACCGGACTCCATTACTGATTGCCGTCTGGACGCTTTTCTGAAGGCTCGTCGTCGCTTTGAAAGACAGGACATCTTCTACTGTCTTAGTTGTGAAGGAAAACACCCTCTCATAGATCTGGGGAATAGAGAAAGGCACTGGAAACAGAGGATTGAAATGATTCTGGAAGATTATAATGTTGCTGTCTTCTCTCAGAAGCTGCTTGAGAAGAGGATCAAGCAGCCAGGAATCGCAAACAAAAGGAATGTTGCCGAATTTAGATTTCGCCTGCGAAAGAGCCTGATCAACTGACTGCGGAAGAAGCGGCCCATCCTGCGGTACATGAATTCTGATTACCGCATCGCCCTGATGTATTCCCGCAACCGCTGCAAAAGGAAAAGGTGCAGGCTCGAATTCAAGCCTTCCGATCCTGTTGACATACCCAAGAAGATTCCTTGAAATCCACTTGAAATGGTCAAGTCCTGGTCTGCCGTAATTCTGGAGGAATGTCCGTCCCCATATGCCTACTTCACGCATGTCGGAAAAGCAATCTGAAATGCTCTGGAGCAGGTACAGCGAACCGTCTTCACCAGCTGTCTGCAAAACAGACATCAGCTTATTCCAATCTCTGGAAGAAGATGCACTTCTTCCTTCTGATATCAGTTCTTCCGGAATGTCTGATGGTTCAAGCAATATGAATTCAGATGGGAGGCCTGTTTTCTCAATGAATGACTCTTTCAGCATGCATTAACAATAAACCATTTTCAGTCCATTTGTAATTAGCATCATCGGAATTTCAACAAAATAGCAGTTTTTGATTGGTTGCGGGCATGGCAATCTGGTTATAAACTTGAATTGTCCTAAAAAGGAGGATTTTCTATGAAGAAAGTAATTGTTGCCCTTATGGTTCTATGCATTGCTTTTTCTGCATTTGCACAGGCTTCTCAAGAGCAGGCGCCAGCAGCGAAATCAATGTCGCTGACAGTTTATTGTCCGCATGAGGCGGAACCTCTCAATGCGGGAGTGAAGGAATTCCAGGAAGCGACAGGAATCACAGTCGATGTGGTTGCTGCAGGTTCTGGAGAGCTTCTCAAGAGAATCGAAGCGGAAGCTGATAATCCGCTGTGCGATGTATTCTGGGGCGGCGGAGCAGAAAGCGCAGCGGCTTATGCACAATACTTTGATACATTCGTAAGCAAATACGATGACCAGATTGCCGACACGCTCAAGGATCCGAACGACAAGTGGATCGGAGAATCTCCAGTTCCAGTAGTCATCATGTACAACAAGGACCTTGTTGGAAATGATATTCCAACAGGATGGGCAGACCTTCTCAATCCAAAATACAAGGGACAGATCGCCTATGCAGATCCTGCAAAATCAGGTTCGGCTTATACCCTGCTCTGCACCATGATCCAGGCATTCGGAAAGGATGACGGCAAAGGATGGGAATTCATCAAGCAGCTTTATGCAAACCTTGATGGCAAGATCCAGGGCAGTTCATCCAACTCTTACAAGCTGGTTGCTGATGGCGAATATGCCATTGGCCTCACCCAGGAGAAGAGCGTGAAGAACTATCTTGATGCAGGTGCGACCAACATCGGGATGGTCTATCCGAAGGAAGGAACTTCTGCTGTTCCTGATTCTATCGCAATCGTAAAGAACTGCAAGAATCCAGAGAATGCGAAGATATTCGTAGATTTCATGCTTGGCCAGCAGAACCAGGAAATGATGAGCAACAAGTTTGCAAGAAGATCAATCAGATTCGACATCAATCCGCCGTCAGGACTTGTTCCGCTTGCGGAAATAAAGCTTGTGGATTATGATTTTGCTTGGGCTTCCACTCAGAAGGCAGAGATACTTGCCAAGTGGAAGAACATCGTCATCGGAAAAGAATAAGCTTCGAGCTGACAGTTTTTGGCAGGGGCTTGGCTCCTGCCAAAACTTTAATCAGCCTTTTGGAAGGAAAACCATGAGTCATACAGTCGTAATAAAAGATGCCGTAAAAAGATATGGATCATTCACAGC